>CAYMAP010000043.1:0-14668 GCA_964388425.1 uncultured Planctomycetaceae bacterium | reverse complement strand
AAATCTCTCCCCGCAGAGCCACCACCCAACTCTACAACGCAACCGGCTCGCTTGTGGGGCGGGTTGGCAGGGCCGAGGTGTGCGATCCGAAAATCCTTGCAGGCAGAGTCTCGCCCAGGCTCTCGCCGCGTCGGACCCGCACCGGCTGGTTCAAGGCAGCACCTCGGCCTAGCAGGTCGGCCTGGGCTTGCGGGCCCGTCGCGCGTACGGCAGATCGTTGCATGCGTTACGTCGTCAGCGTCTCTGTTGAAGATTCGCCGCAATGCCCCCGAGCAGGTCGAGCAGGGAATGCCCGGCCTGGCCCTGGGGGAGGGGGAGCTTGAGGTACGATTGGCCGGTGGCGGGGTCACGGTCGATCCAGTGCGCCTTCTTCGATGAGGATTCACTGGACGAGGCATCGTCGGTCTGGCGAAGCGATCGGCCCAGTTCGTCCAGGAGCGCAGCCCCGGCCGAAAGCAGTTGGCCGATGGCTTCGGGCTGGAGGGCGTCTGGTGTTTTCGGCCGATCCGCCGGGCCATTGGCCCCCGGCTGGCGTGGCGTGGTTTCCGCAGAGGCGGCCGGAGCGCTTGTGGAATCGGGCCGGTGTGCTTGTTGGTCGCCCCGCGCAGAGCCGTCGCCCAGCGGGCCGGTTGCCCGTTCGACGGAGTCCATGAATTTCTTCAGCCGCGTCCCGCCGAGGAAGACGTCTTTCTTCCCGCCGTCCAGCACACCGGCGAACATGGACTTCTTGAACTTCAGCAGCCCGAGCATGCCTTCCTCGATCGTGCCCTTCGCGATGAAGTTGACCACCCGTACAGGGCGATGCTGGCCGAGCCGATGCACCCGCCCGATCCGCTGTTCCAGAACGGCGGGGTTCCAGGGCAGGTCCATGTTGGCGACGACCCCGGCGTGCTGGAGGTTCAGCCCGACCCCGCCGGCATCGGTAGACAGGAACAGCCGACATTCCGGGTCCTCGCGAAAGCGTTGGATGAGTTTCTTGCGGCCGGTCCCCGGCACGCCGCCATGGAACAACACATGATCGAGTTTGCGCCGGGCAAGCCGGCGGGCGATCAGTTCGTGCGTCCCGAGCCATTGGCTGAACACGACGGCCTTGGCGTCGCGGTCCTCGAACACCTCCTCCAGCCAGGCCAGGAGTTCGTCGGCCTTGTGGCCGTGATCGGTCTGCTTGTCCAGCAGGTACGTGCTGTTGCAGCTCATCCGCATGTTCTGCAGGGCGCAGGTCAGCCGGCGCTGATCGATCTCGGAGAGGTAGCCGTACCGCCGCCACTTCTGGGCGATTCTTCCCACGATCTCATGATTCTCATCGTGCAGCGTTTTCTGCTGTTCCGTCATCGGAACGAAGAACTTCTTTTCCAGGCGTTGGGGCAATTCCTTCAGCACGGATTCCTTGGTCCGCCGGATGAGGATCGGTCCGAGCGACTTCGAGATCGCATCGAGGTTTCGGTAGCCGACCACCCGACCGTTCTCGTCGACGTGCTGGTGCGTATGCAGGAAGCGGAACATCGGCCCGAGCCGGTGGCGGTCGACGAACTCGACGATCGAGTGCAATTCCTCGAGGCGATTCTCCAGCGGCGTGCCGGTCAGTACGAAGGCGTAGTCCGAGTCGAGCTTCTTGACCGCCTGGGCGGCGCGGGTCTTCCAGTTCTTGATCCGCTGGGCCTCGTCGAGAATGATCAGATCGAATCGCCCCTGCTCTATGTTTTCCAAATCGCGATGAATCACGTCGTAATTGACGATCTTGTAAAAGTGGTCTGCGGCATACAGCGAACGTCGGTCGGTGATTCGTCCCTCGACGACCCGCGCGGAACGCTTCGAGAAACTCTCGATCTCGCGCTTCCACTGGTGTTTCAGGGAGGTCGGACAGATCACCAGCACCCGCTCGATGCCGGCGTGCCTGGCGAGCAGTTCGGTGGCAGCAATGGCCTGGACCGTCTTGCCCAGGCCCATGTCGTCGGCAATCAGACAACGACCGGCGCGGGCGGCGAACAAGGCCCCTGCGCACTGGTACGGATACAATGGAACGGTTACGATCTTTCCCAGCGACTCGTCAGAAGGGCCGTTCGGATAGGCCTTGTCTATCCGGGAAATCAACTCCGCACGATCGCGTGCCTGCGAAACGAATTCGAGGGCATCGTCATAGCAGCGCAATTCATGGCCTTCTGAATCGCTGGATGCCTCCTCCAGGAACGTATGAAACCGTGACAGCGAATCCGGCTTGAGGACGCCGTCGACATCGAAGTATCGGCGAGCAAGCTTCCGCAGAGAATCGGAACATTCCACGCCGGCCTGGAAGAGGACGTCCCGCTTCGGACCGTAACGCAGATACACCTCGCTGTAGGTCGGATGAAAGCCCCGGGCAAAGGCGGTCTTCGCGCCCCGCTTGCAGTGTAGCTTCCCTAGCGTAAACTCGATGTGCTTGCACGTCCCGAGCGTGTTGACGGCATAGTCCGGGCAGGAGCAGTAGTTCACCCCCAGGCCCTCGCCACGGATGGCGACCCGATAGGTCCGGCGGGTTTCGGGATTCGTCACCTCGAATTCGGAGAAGATCGGTTCGCCGCCAACGTTCTTGAGTCGGTACGATTGCTCGCCGGCGTATTGCTTCCGCAACGCCACCTGCCAGTCTTCGAGGGCCATGCCCTCCGGCTTTCGCAGCCGAGAGATTTTCTTCGGCTTGCCGGTTTGTTTCGGCGCCGTTTTCCGGCTGCCGCCCTTCCTTCGGCGAACGTCCTTGCTCACAACGATTCTCCTTCCATGCGATTGCGATGATGTTTCCGTCGCCGCAGTGCGAAATCCGCTGGTTCGCCCCGCGAACCGGCATCCGAATGCAGCCTTCTCGTGCCGCTGATTGTACACCACAGAGCAGAGAAGACAACCCACGATCGTGCCGTCTCCAACGCGAGCGTCTTGTTTGTCTCATTCTCAGAGGGTACACCGAGCGGATGGCCCCCCATCAAACTCGAAGGGACAATCCGATGAACCGGCCGAACGTGGTCTTCAATTCTCGCCGACGATCATGGCTGGGGCGACGTGGGCTACCACGGCTCGTCGATCCGCACGCCGAACCTCGACCGCCTCGCGCGGCGCGGCCTTGAACTCGACCGCCATTACGTCTGCCCCGTCATCCGCCGACCCGCCGACCACGAAGACCCCGTCGAACTGTTCCGCATCGACGAGGACCCCTGCGAACAACGCAACCTCGCCGACGACCACCCCGACGTCGTCAAACAACTCTCCGCCCGCATCGAGGAGGAACACGCCAGAGACGACTCGGCCAAGCGCCCCGACGTGGCTTGATCTACTTTGCCTCCAGCCAGTTCTTTCCGCTGCCGGTGTCGACTTTCAATGGGACAGCCAGTTCGATCGCGCCGGTCATCTCCGCGACGATCATCTCCCGCTCCTCGTCGAGGGACGGCTCGGGGACCTCGAAGACCAGTTCGTCGTGAATCTGCAGGAGCATTCGGCTGGGGCGGTCTTCGGTGCGGATGCGGCGGTCGACGTCGAGCATGGCCTGTTTGATAAGGTCGGCGGCGGAACCCTGGACGACGGAGTTGATGGCGAGGCGTTCGGCCGCGGCGCGGCGCTGGGCGTTGCGGGCACCGATCTCCGGAATCGCCCGCCGACGCCCGAAGATCGTCTCGACGTACCCGATCCGCTTGGCCTGGCCGATACATTGCTGGAGGAACTCGTCGATCTTCGGAAACCGCTTGCGGTACCGCCGGATGAAGGACTCGGCCTCGTTGCGGGGAATCCGCAGCGTCCGCGAGAGTCCGAAGGCCGTCTGGCCGTAGATGATCCCGAAGTTGACGGTTTTCGCGCGGGCGCGCTCGTCGGCCGTTACGTCCTCGATCGATTTCTCGAAGACTTCCGCAGCCACCGTGCGGTGGATGTCCTGGTCCTCGGCGAAGGCGGCCAGCAGCGTCTCGTCGCGACAGAAGTGCGCGAGCATGCGCAACTCGACCTGGGAGTAGTCGGCTGAGAGGAGCAGGCAGCCCTCGTCGGCGACGAAGGCCGAGCGTATCTGCCGGCCCTGCTCGCTGCGGATGGGGATGTTCTGGAGGTTCGGGTCCGAACTGCTCAGCCGGCCCGTCTCAACGGATGCCTGGTGGAAACTCGTGTGGACGCGCTTCGTCCGCGGGTGGATGCACCCGGCCAGGGCCTTGAGGTACGTCCCGAGCAGCTTGGTGAGCTTGCGGTATTCCAGGACGCGTTCGGCCAGCTCGCAGTCGTGTTCGGCGGCGAGGCGTTCGAGGACTTCCATGTCCGTGCTCGGGCCGGTCTTGGTTTTCTTGAGCACGGGCAGGAGCATCTCGTCGAAGAGAATTTCGGCAAGCTGCTTCGGGCTGTCGGGGTTGAAGGGTCGGCCCGCCAGGTCGACGATGCGGTCGCGGAGTTTGTCGGCTTGTTTGTCGAACTCGACTTCCATGGCCTTGAGGCGTTCGGGGTCCACGCGGATGCCCTTCCGCTCCATTTCCGCGAGGATCGGCATAAGGGGCATTTCGAGTTGGTCGAACAGGTCACGCAGGTGTTCGTCGGCCAATCGGTCGGCCAGTGCGTCCGCCAGCCGCAAGGCCACGTCGGCGTCCTCGGCGGCGTAGACGGCGACGGTGTCGGTCGGGACGGCGTCCATGGTGACGGCCTTCTTGCCCGTTCCGATGATCTCCGCGATGGGGATGCAGCGGTGGTTGAGCAGCTCCAGCGACAGGGCGTCGAGCTTGTACGTCATCCGCGAGCTGTCCAGGACATGGGCGGCGATCATCGTGTCGAACATCGGCCCGGCCAGCCTCAGGCCCGCACCGTCCAGGACGATCCGGTCGTACTTGAGGTGATGCCCGACCTTCTCGACGGACTCGTCGGCGAGCGGACCGGCCAGGGCGTTCCGCACGTCGTCCAGTTCCAGCGCCGTAGCGCCCAGCGGGCCGGCGACGGGCAGGTAGACGCCGCGGCCCGATTCCCAGGACAGGCTGATCCCCACGAGCTTGGCCCACATCGGACGGACGTCGGTCGTCTCGGTATCGACGGCGAAGCGGTCGAGACCCGCCAGCGCCTCGGCGACCTCCGCGAGTCCCTCCGGCGTGTCGACCAGGCGATAGTCGAACGCGTCGGCTGAGGTTTCGCTCGATGGTTCGGTACGGGTTTCGTCAGATTCATCGGTCGTTGCGGACTTGACCGACAGGGCTGATCCGTTCGCGGCCGCTTCGTCGACCGCCTCGGCCGGTGCGAGGTCGCGCAGGCGGTCCATCAGCTTGTTGAAGCCCAATTCCTGGAAGATCGGCGAGAGGTCGGCGAAGTTCGGCTGGTCGAACCGCAGGTCGTCGAGGCCCGCGTCCAGCGGGACGTCGCGGTCGAGCGTCACGAGCCGGCGTGAGAGTTCGACGGCCTCGGCGGCGTTGCGGAGGTTCTCGGCGAGCTTGGGCGTCTGCTCGTCAGCGTGGGCGAGGACCTCCGCAGCCGACCTGTACTTGCCGATGAGTTTGACGGCGGTCTTCGGCCCGACGCCCGGGACGCCGGGGATGTTGTCCGTCGAGTCGCCGGTGAGGGTCTGAATCTCGACGGCCTTCTCCGGCGGGTAGCCTTTCTTCTCCTCGATGGTCTTCGCGTCGAGCGTTTCCCCTTTCATGGGATCGTACAGCACGACGTGCTCGCCGACGAGCTGGTCGAGGTCCTTGTCGCGGGAGATGACGACCACGTCGAGGTCGTCGGAGGCATACCGGTCGGCGAGGGTCGCGATGATGTCGTCGGCCTCGTAGCCCTCGGCACGGAGGATCGGCACGCCGAGCGTGCGGACGACCTGGAAAATCCGCTCCTCCTGCGGCTTGAGATCGTCGGGCATGGGTTTACGCGTGACCTTGTAGTCGGGGTAGAGTTTGGTTCGTTTCAGTTCGGTGCGCGGGCCGTCGACGGCCATGGCGAGGTAGGTGGGCTTCTGGTCCTCGATGAACTTCAGGAGCATCTGGGTGAAGACGTACGTCGCGCGGGTCGGTTCGCCGGTCGGGCTGGTCAGGTCGCGGAAGGGGGCGTAGTAGGCGCGGTAGATCTGCGAATGCCCGTCAATGAGATAGAGTGTCTCGGCCATGCGGTCAGGCTACCGCAGCGGGTCTGGCCCCGCAAGGTGGCAGAAGTCGCAGATCGCCAGGCCGCAGCGGTCCCAGCGGTTTTTGCGGCGGGCCTGGCGAAGGCGGTCGGCGAGTTCGGCAAAACGTCGGCGGGCCGATTCCAGCGCTTCGGGCGAGACGTCGACGGGGTGGCTCTGCCCGGTGCGGAGGAAGTACAGCGTCGCCGAGGCCGGCGGATGGCCCGTCAGGCGCTGAACCGCCTGGGCGTAGGTCAGAACCTGCAGGCGGTAGCGGTCGGCCTTGGCGGCGAGGTCGGCGTCGTTTACGACGCGGTCGGATTTGTAATCCACGACGTGCCATGCCCCATCGATCTCAGCCAGCAGATCGATCTGTCCCCGCAGACGAAGGGCCCCGGCGTCGAGCAGGAAGCTCTGTTCGCGGAGCGTCCGCGCGGCGGAGGCGAGCGACCCGGCGAGATCGGAGGCGGTGAATCGTTCCAGACCGCGCGTCAGTTCCGCCAGGGCTGCCGTCCGGGCGTCGCCATCGCAGGGCAGGTCCAGGTCGTGCAGCGCGCGGTCGAGGAGTTCGCCGGCCGGCTGGGGTCGGGCGAAGTCCAGCAGTTCCCAGCAGCGGTGCAGCAGCGAGCCGAGCTGGAGCGGATTGAGCGTCGCGCCGCGGTCGCCCGGTCCGTTCGGCGTACCCGGCCGGTTCGGTCCGCGGAGTTCGTACCGCCAGCGGTACAGCGCGGGGCAGTGTTCGAAATCCGTCAGGGCGGTCGTCGCCAATTCCAGGTCCGTGGACTCCTCCGGCAGCGGGGCCAGGAGGGGGGGGGGTAGCTCAGTAGCGCCCGGTTTCGATCGTCCACAGCCGAGGGCGGCTGTACCACACGCTGAACCGGAGGGGAACAGTTTACTGGCCAGGTCGGCTGGTCCGTTGGCGGCGTCGAGGAGTTTCCGCCCGGGGCTGCTGTGGGTCTTGTCCGGCCTGGCGGGTTCGGGGGCACGGACCTCCAGCCGGACCGAGAAGCCTTCGCCGTACTCCAGCGAGGTCTTTTCCCTGTCAATCGCATCACCGATGCCCAGCACGCCGTCGAGTTCATCCAGAAACGATCCGCCTGAGAGAAACAGGCCAGCTTGGTTCCGGCGGTTCGCTCCGACGAGGACGAGATGGTCTTCGTGACGCGTGAGGGCGACGTAGTATTTCCGCAGCGTCTCACGGTGTTGGTCTTCCTTTTCCCGCTGCCGGGCCAGCCGATAGCTCGTGGATTTCTGGGTGTCGTTCGAGGGGGTGAAGTTCGCGACGAGTCCCCAGTCCATGCGGTGGAGCAGGCGGTCGGTGACGGACTGCTGCCCGATGTTGAGGTCGGGCACGAAGACGACGGGGAACTCCAGGCCTTTGGCTTTGTGGACGGTCATCAGGCGGATGACGTCGTCTTCCTCGCCGCTGACGGCGGCCTGCTCGGTACGTTCGTCGCTGAGGACTTCCACGTCGATGAGTCGGAGGAATTCCGCGAGGGTCATCTGTCCGTCGGCCTGGCGTGCACGGTCGCGGAGCATGCGGACGTTGCCGACCCGTCGGATCCCGCCGGGCCTGGCCAGCAGGGCTGCCTCGAAACCGGTTGCATCGAGGACGCGCCCGATCAGCGCGTCGATACCGAGGGCGTCCTTGCGGACGTGCAGTTCGCCCAGCCAGCGTTTTGCCCGCCGCAGCGCCCCCAGGGCGAAATCGTCGAACCTGTCGGCCAGCCGATCGAGGTCGAGGCCGGGCAGGTAGGGCCTGCCGTGCGTCTTGGCCAGGTGCGTCAGGGCGTTGTCGTTCAACCCGACCAGCGCGCTACGCAGCACGCCGATGACCGCGACGTCGTCGAAGGGGTTGTCGATCGCCCGCAGGGCGTTGAGGATGTCGAAGACTTCCTGCTGACGGAAGAAGCCCGTCCCGCCGAGGACGTAGTACGGCAGGTTGCGAAGCTGAAGCTGACGTTCGAATTCCAGGGAGTGCGTCATGCGGGTGAAGAGGATCGCCACGTCCCCGGGCCGAACCGCACGCCAGGAGTCCGTCCGGCAGTCGTGGACGAGGAGTTCGTCGTTGCGGATCATCTCTTCGATGCGCTGCGCAATCAGGGCGGCCTGGGCGAGGGGATCGTCCCCGGCTGAATCGACCGGCAGGTCTTCGCTGCCGTGGGCGAGCAGGACTTCGACCGTCGGGTGGTCGGCGACGACGAGACGTTTCGAGGCGATCGGCGTATAGCCGTCGCCCATGAGCTGTCCGAAGACGCGGTTGACGAACGCCACGCCGGCCGGGTGGGTGCGGAAGCTCTCGGCGAGGTCGAGCTGCCTGTCCCGGCCGAGCCTCTCGCAGAGATCGGTGAAGACTTCCAATTGGGCGCCGCGGAATCGGTAGATGGACTGTTTGGCGTCGCCGACGAGGAAGAGTCGGCCGTCGGCGGGCAGCGCGTCGAGGTCGGGTGTCAAGAGATTCAGCAGCAGGTGGAGCTGGACGGCGTCGGTGTCCTGGGCTTCGTCGATGAGGATCTGGTCGATGCCCCGGCCGACGGCATCCCGGAGGGCGGGGTTTCGGTCGAGCAGGTCGCGCGTGTGGATGAGGAGGTCGTCGAAGTCGATCAAACCGGCCTGTCGTTTGGCCTGGGCGTATCGCCGGTCGGCCTGGCGAGCCAGCGCGGTCAGGCCCGCCAATTCGGCGGCGGCGCGTTCGTCGGCCGATCCGATTCGACCGGCGTACTCGGCGTAGGGTTTTAGGACTCCCTGGAGGGCCTTGATCGCATCGCGGACGTCCTTGGGCGTCCCGCCGATCCAGTGTTTTTTGCCTCCCACGCAGCCGGGTTGGACGGCGAGCAGTTCCTCGAAGGGTTCGGCTGAGTCTTCGATCGGCTGGGCGAGGATCGTCTCGGCGAGTCCCCGGGCGTGCTCGAAGACGGGCAGGAGTTTGTCATCAGGATCATCGCAGGCGAAGCCGGCCAACGCGCCCAGGGCAGCCCGGACGGCGGGGTCGTCGCGGAGGGCGCGTTGTGCGCGGGCCTGCTGTTGCCCAAGCGTAGCCGACCATCGGCTGAGGGTCTCGGCGGGCTCGTCGTATGCGTTCAGGTCGATGCGACCCCGTTCGGACACGAGATGGGCGACGATCGGCAGGAGGCGGTCGACCGTCATCCAGTCGCCCTCCAGAAGCGTCAGGACCTCCGGCTGGGCCTGCTGGACGGCATCGAGGAGGGCCTGCTCGACGGATTCGTTGAGCAGGCGACTGGTGACGATGGACGCCTCGGCGACGGCGAAGTCCGGGTCGAGTCCCGCCTCGACGGCCCAGCCGCGGAGCAGCGATGCGCAGAAGCCGTGAATCGTCGAAATCCGCGCTTCGTTGGCCCGCTGGAGCCAGTCGAGCAGTTTCCGCCGATCGGTCTGGGAGCGGGCCTGCTCGGCGAAGGCGCGAAGCATGGCGCGGACGCGCTGGGTCATCTCGAGGGCGGCCTTGTCGGTGAAGGTAACGGCGACGAGTCGGCTGAGCAGGTTCGGGCGGTCCGGGCCGGCCAGGAGCAGACTGCTGAACCGCTCGGCGAGGACGCGCGTCTTGCCGCAACCGGCCCCGGACTGCAGGGCGAGGTTGTGCTCGAGCCGGTCGACCGCCTGTTGCTGGGCACCGGTCAGGGACGGGAGCTTCATGGCGCACCTCCGTGACCGGCAAGAACCTGCTGCCGAGCGGGGGAAACGTGGCAGGCTTGGCGGAAGTCGCAGCGCGGGCAGACGTTTTTCGGGTCGGCCGGGGCGAGGACGAATCGACCGGCGCGCATCATGTTGATGAATTCCCCGATCCGCGCGATGGCCTGGTCCAGATCGTCGTCGAAGGCGTCGTTCGAGACGACATCGCCCGCATACTCGCGCAGTGCGGCGAAGTACTTCCGCGAGCCGTCCAGGCCGTGAAAGACGCCCCCGAGCGTTGCGCCGGCCAGCAGTTGCCGCAACGCCAACGTGTACAGCGGCATCTGGGTGTTGCGGCCATGGAGGGACTCGGCGGGTCCAGGCAGCGAGCCGGTCTTGTAGTCGACGACCATCCACCCGTCCAGGCCGGCGGCGGCAACGCGGTCGACGCGGTCGATTTTTCCGACCAGACGAATCGTACCGGCTGGGGTGTCGACGGGGACGGGATCGGCCGAGCCGCTGGGATCGGTCGGCTCGCCGGGGCGGGGCGGTCGGCCGAAACTCAGCTCGAAGTGCTGCGACGCGGGGGCCAGGGGGTTGTCGATCTCCGCCTGGAGGTACTCGCGGAGTCGCCGTCGCAGCTGGTTGCGTTGGAGTTCCCACATCGCCGGGCTGGTGGTCAGGTCGCGTTCGACGCGGGCGGATTCCTCGGCGAGGGCCTGGTCGAGGGCGTCGAGGGCTGCGCCGTCCGGCAGGTCGCGGAGGAGGACCGGCAGGCCGTGGGTCTCGGAGAGATGGGCGTAAGTCCGCTGGAGGACGTTATGGCAGAACAGGCCCTGGGCGACGGGTTCGAGTCGGCGGGTCGGCTCGACGAGCGGCGCCAGATGCAGGACGAACCGCGCGAAGTATTGCCACGGGCAGAGCCCGAACGTGCTGAGCTGACCTGCGGAGAAGACGACCCGCTCGGGGACGTCGCGGGAGAACTGTTCCACCAGGGCCGGGTCCGTCAGCCGACCGTCGTATTCGTTGCAATCGCCCGACGTCCATCGGCGGTGGAGGGTCCAGAGGCCGGCGGCGAGATTGGCCCGCCGGGCCTGTGACGGGAGGTTGCGGGCGTCCTGACGTCCGCAAGTGTCGGCGATTTCCTCAGCCGGGGGCGGCTGAGCTACAGGATGGGGAGGGTGGGTGCTTGCACCCACGCGGTTCGTTTTCTCAGCCGGGGGCGGGGTGGTTGCAGAAACGGTCTGAAAGAGGTTTGCGACCGCGGAGCGGAGAGCTTCGGCGGGGCTTGCGATGTCCGGGAAGTCCAGGGCGTATTGGCCCGGTGGGATTCGGCTGACGAGGCCTGCCTCGTCGAGGGCGTCGAGTCCGCCGAGGGGTTCGGCGAGGGCCTCGAGGAAGCTGCCCGGCGCGGAGGCTCCACCGTCGGATCGGCTGGCGAGGTAGCTAAGGGTCAGCGAGCGGTCGGCGCGGGAGGCGGCAAGGTAGAACAGGAGCATTTCGCGGGCGGTCAGGTCGTTTCGGGTATCCAGGGGCAAGCCGTGATCGGTCCAAGCCTGCCGGTCGGCTTCGCTGAGCAGGGCGGACTCGCCGAACGGCCGCGGAAACTGGCCCTCGCTGCAGCCGATGAGGAAGACGTGCTTCCAGCGGAGGGCGCGTGCGTCGAGGACGTCGAGGACGTCGAGAGCTTCCTCGACCCGAGGGCCGGGCGGGGACTCTGC
The DNA here is from genome assembly GCA_964388425.1 of uncultured Planctomycetaceae bacterium. Taxonomy (GTDB): domain Bacteria; phylum Planctomycetota; class Phycisphaerae; order SM23-33; family SM23-33; genus CAYMAP01. The sequence goes on along the minus strand of CAYMAP010000043.1, from coordinate 3,247 downwards.
GGCGAGGGCGTCTCGCCACTCGGCGGGGCTGGGCGAGCGCGGGCACCGGGCCTGCAGGTCCTCCAACCGTCCGAGGGCGACGAGGTCGCGTGCGGCGAGATCCGGTTCGCCGAGGTCCATCGCCACGGCTCGCAGATCGAGTGCGTCGACGAGGGCGGTGAGGTCGGCCTGTTCATGGGTGCGTTCGGCGAGGTCGAAGAGGGCGTCGAGGAGCCGGCCTGCTGCGGCGAGGCGGGCGGGGTCGCTCCGCAGGGGGCCGATCTCAATCGCAGCCGATTCGTCGTCTTCGTCGGAACGGGCGGCGCGGGCGGCGAAGCGTTGGACGGCCTGGGCGGCGGCGGCACGTCCGCCGACGACGTTGCCTTCTCGAAGGATCATGCGGGCGGTCTGGGCGTCGGCGGGGTCGAAGTCCCCCAGCGCCCGCGGGCGGAAATAACTGCTGGACAGCACGCGAAGGACGTCGGGGAAGGCGAAATCGTTGGCCGGCAGGGAGGCCAGGTCGAGACAGAAGCGGGTGATCGGCACGGCCGAGAGGGGCGCGGCGAACGAGCGGATCGGCAGGCCGAACTCGGTAAAGATGCGATCGATCGGTTCGCGGCAGGCCTCGAGGGAGCGTGCGAGGACGGCGACCTCGCCCGGACGGGCGCCGGCGAGGAGCAGGCGTTTGACCCGGCGGGCGACTTCGGCGACCTCGGCGTCGAGGCCGGCCGCTGCGATGACCTGCAGGGGGCGGAGGGGTTCGTGTTCTGCCACGTTCGTGCCGATCGCGGGCCTGTCCTCGAAGACGGCTCGTTGGAGTTTCTCCAGCAGGCCGACGGGCGGATGGGCGGAGAGTTGGATTTCGGTCAGTCGACTGCCGAAGGTTTCCCGCAGCCGATCGCGCGTGCGGTTCGTCCAGAGCCAGAGGCGGGCGCGTGCGTCACCCGGGCCGGGGCTCGGAAGGGTGATGAGCAGGCGGTCGAGATTTCGGCTGAGCAGGTCGAGCAGTTGGAGCTGGGTGGGCGTCAGGTCGGTGAAGCCGTCGAGGATCAGGCATCGTACGCCCGGGAGCGTCGCACGTCCGGCGGCGAGTGCGTCGCGTGCCTGCCAGAGCTTACCCTCGGTGTCGTAGAGCTGCCGGTCGAGGAGCGCCCGGTGGTAGGCGTCGTAGACTTCCAGGAGGTCTGCCTGTCGACCGGCGGGGCGGTCGAGGACGTCCCGCAGGTCGGCCGGATCGATGGCGGAGCGTTTGAGTTCGGCGATGGCGCGGTCGAGGGCGGCGACAATGCCGGGGCTGTCGGCGACGTCGTGGAGGGCGCGGAGTTTCTTCCGGCGGTCGAGGTCGTCGAGGATGTTGCGCAGCAGGAGGCGGCGCAGCGCGGGGGACACGGAGGTCGCGCGGTCCCCGGCCGAGGCGAGCAGGTCGTCGGCGAGGTCGGCAAACAGAATCGCGCCGCGCCCGGCCAGCACGCCGTCGGCCTCGCGGACGAACCTGCGGTTGAGTCCGGTGGCGGCGGGGGCGTTGGGCACGAGCAGGACCACGCCCTCGTCAAAGGGGTCGCGACGGAGGGCGGAACGGACGTCCAGGACCACGGAAGTCTTGCCCGACCGGGCCGGACCGACCAGCAAAACGACCGGCGCGTCGGCGGCGAGGAGCCGTCTGACGACATCATCGGGCTTCGGATTGCTCGGCAGGTCGTTCCGCATCGAAGGCAAAGGAGAAGGGGATTACGGGATTATGCGGGATACCAGGCGCGGAAACCAAGATGCAATAGCTGCCGGTCGAGTCCGCCCCAGAATCTCTGTCCTGCCGGGGTTCGGTCACCCGCCGGCTTCGACGGCCTTGTCGCCGATGTCGTTCCGCCAGATCGCGCCGTCGAATCGGATTTTCGTGACGGCACCGTAGGCTTTTTCCTGTGCGTCGCGGAGGGTTCTCCCGCGGGCGGTCACACCCAGGACCCGCCCGCCGGCGGTGAGGAGGGTTCCGCCTTTCCGGGCCGTGCCCGCGTGGAAGACCTTCACGTCGGGGTCGGCGTCGGCGTCGGCAATGCCGGTGATCTCCTTGGCCTTTTCGTACTCTCCGGGATAGCCCTTCGAGGCCATCACCACGCAGACGGCCGGGCGGGGGTCGAACGCGATGGTCGCCTCCTCGAGCCGGTGCTCAGCCGTCGCGACGAGGACGGGCAGCAGGTCGCTTGTGATGCGCATCATGAGGGGCTGACACTCCGGGTCGCCGAATCGGCAGTTGAACTCGATGACCTTCGGCCCGGCGGGTGTGAACATGAGTCCGGTGTAGAGTACGCCTTCGTATCGGCCGAAGTCGCGGCGCATGGCGTCGACGATGGGCACAAGGATTTCGCTTTCGATGCGGTCCATCATCTCCCGCGTCACGACGGGCACGGGGCTGTGAGCGCCCATCCCGCCGGTGTTGGGTCCGGTGTCGCCCTCTCCGACGGGCTTGTGGTCCTGGAGGGCTTCGAGCGGATAGATGCTCCGCCCGTCGCAGAAGGCCAGCACCGTCGCCTCCTGCCCGGTGAGGAGTTCCTCGATGAGGATTTTCTCGCCGGCCTGGCCGAAGATTTTGTTGTTCATGATGTCTTCGAGGGGTTGGACGGCCTGGTAGGGCTCGGGGCAGACGACGACGCCCTTGCCGGCGGCGAGTCCGGAGGCCTTGACCGCCACGCCGTGGTCGCGGGAGAGGACGTAGGTCTTGGCGGCGTGGAAGTCGGTGAAGATTCTCGCCTCGGCGGTGGGGACGGCGACGTGCTGCATGAGTTCCTTGGCGTAGGCCTTGTCGGACTCGATACGCGCGCCCTGGGCGGTGGGGCCGAAGCAGAGAATGTTCGCATCGCGGACTGCATCGCCGAGGCCCGCCGCGAGGGGCGCTTCGGGTCCGACGACGACGAGGTCGACGCTGCGGTCTTTGGCGAGGTTGACCAGCCCTTCGACATCGCCGGCGGGAATGTCGACGCACCGCGCGCCGTCCTCGGCGATGCCCGGGTTGCCCGGAGCGGCCAGGAGTTCCTCGCAGTCGGGCGACTGCATGAGTTTCCACGCCAGGGCGTGTTCGCGTCCGCCGTTGCCGACCAGCAGAATCTTCATGGGTGCGGTGTCCTTTCCGGGGAGGAGCCCATCGAGGAGTGTAGTCCAGGAGCGGCGTGGTTTCCAGAGCAGCGATCAGGCGTCGACGCGGAGCGAGTGGTCGCCGGTGAGATGGTCAACGACGAGCCGATCGCCGGCGGGTCGGACGGTGAGAGGCTTTCCGTCG
>CAYMAP010000042.1:0-14828 GCA_964388425.1 uncultured Planctomycetaceae bacterium | reverse complement strand
CTGCGAAACCTCCCACGCACCGTCCAGACGCTCTGCCCGGAGTGCTCGGCCATCCTCGTGGGACGCTACTTCGTCCGCGACGGCAACGTCCTCATCGAAAAGACCTGTCCCGAGCACGGGCACGTCACCGACACCGTCAACTCCGACGCCTTGCTCTACAGCCGGGCCGCCTGGTGGAGCTTCCAGGAACACCCCGGCCAGCAGTTCCCCCAGGTCACCGGCGCCGAAGACTGCCCGAGCAACTGCGGGCTGTGCAACCAGCATCTCTCCGCGCCGGTCCTCGCGCAGATCGATCTGACCAACCGCTGCAATATGAACTGCCCCATCTGCTTCGCCAACGCCAACGCGGCCGGCTTCACCTGGGAGCCGGACTTCGAGGAGATCGTTCGGCAGATGCAGGTGCTCCGCGACATGCGCCCCACGCCCACCACGGCAATCCAGTTCACCGGCGGCGAGCCGACCATCCACCCGCGATTCCTGGAGATCGTCTCCCGGGGGCGGGACATGGGCTTCAGCCACATCCAGATCGCCACCAACGGCCTGAAGTTTGCCGACCCCGACTTCGCCCGACAGGCCGCCGAGGCAGGCCTGCACACGCTCTACCTGCAGTTCGACGGCATCGGCGAGAAGCCCTGGAAACAGACCCGCAACTACCCCGGCATCTGGGAGAAAAAACTCGCCTGCCTCGAAAACGCCCGCCGGGCCGACCTGAAAATCTGCCTCGTGCCGACGCTCCTAAAGGGCGTCAACGACGACCAGGTCCAGCCGATTTTGCAATTCGCCATCGACAACGTCGACGTCATCAGCGGCATCAGTTGGCAGCCGGTGAGCTTTACCGGACGCATCAGCACCGACGAAGTCCAGCGGCACCGCTACACGCTCGGCGACCTCGCCCACGACCTCGCAAAATACCCCGGCGTCGTGCCCCTGCGGGACATGTTCCCCATCGGGCTGACCGTGCCGCTCTCGGATCTGCTGGAGGCGGTGACGGGCAACCCGAAGATCCGGGCCTCGGCCCACCCGGATTGCGCGTTCGGAACCTACTTCCTCGTCAGCTCCGAAGGCAAGGCCTACCCCTTCCCCACCGTCATCGACGTCGAGGGCATGTTCTGCGAGATGTGGCAGCACGCCCGTCGCATCAAAGCCAAGGGCCGATTCACCTGGCTGGACAAAGCCAGGCTGTATTTCATGTTCCGACGGCACTGGCAGAAAGACACCGCCCCGCCGGACCTGACCATCGGACGCTTCGTGCGGACGCTCATGGGCATGGTCGACAAGAAGGTTGGCCGAGGCAAGGCCGGTCTGTTGACCTACCGCTCGCTGCTCTGCGCGGGCATGCACTTCCAGGACCGCTGGAACTACGACGTCCAGCGCGTCAAACGCTGCGTCATCCTCTACTCGACGCCGGCCGGCGTCTTCCCGTTCTGCACCCACAACTGCGGGCCGGAATTCCGCTACCTCTCCCAGGCCGGCTTCCTCGAAGCCATCAAACCCGATCCCGACAGTTCCGAAAGGACCGCGTCATGAAACCCATCGCATCGCTGCTCCTGCTGCCGGGCCTGCTCCTGTCCGCCTGCCAGCCCGAGCCGACCGCACCCGACAGACCCGCACCGCCCGTCCCCGACGCCACCACCGCCACCGGCCGCGCGAAGGCTCTGGCGTTGACGCTCGACCTGCCCGCACACACCTTCCGGACGGGCCAGACCTTCCAGGCCCGCATCGTCGCGAGCAACACCACCGACATCCCCATCAACATCCACGCCCGCACCGCCGCCCCGTTCTACCTCCACGTCTACGCTCACGACGGGGGGAGCTGGCAGCGCGTCGAGACCTATCCCCAGGCCGCCGCCATGGTCCTCAGCGACTGGACCCTCCCAGCCGGGCAGGAACGTACCTTCACGCCCACGCTCCGCGTCGAGCCCTCCTGGCCGACCGGAAAGCTCCTGCGCCTTGAAGCCGTCCTCAACGGCCGGGACGACGTCAACCCCTTCGTGACCATCGAAGTCCTCCCGAACGAATAGGCCGTGGCATGGGCGTCCCGCCCATGAGCTGCACGGACATCTTGCCCGTGTTGAAAACACACATGAAGCAGCAGGCCCGGGACGAACCTGCAACATACCGGCAGCATGCCGATGGTTCGAGAGATGAACTGACATGGAACCCGTGTACACATATACTACCGACAGGGAGTCGTTTCTAGCCAAGTCCTGCAGGAGTGTTATGTCGTTGCGACATCAAAACTCAACGTGCCTCCCCAGGCCGCAAAAGCCGCTGTTCACGCATTTGAACATTACGATGTAGTAACGGTCACCACCGAGATCATCGCAGAGGCCATCGACTGTTCGATCGTGTCGCAACTGTCGTTCTGGGATGCGCTGATCGTCAGCGCAGCCGAGTCTGCCTGCTGTGAGCCCCTTCTGACCGAAGACCTCCAGGCTGGACAAGTCCTTTGAGGCGTCCAGATTGTCAACCCGTTTGACACGCCGAGCCCATCATGACCACCGGCCGAAGCCATTCCGACGCCTCCTACACCGCCGCCGCGGACCACACCACCGCCGCGCGGGTCGGCAAGAGCTATCTCCACGACTTCCCCGCCTCGACAAACGCCAACAAATCGCCCGATCGGACTGAGGATGGGACGCTGACCTCCGCCGAGTACGTTCGCATGGGCGGGGCGAAGAACGACGACACCACACCGCGTGAACTGCAGATCGACTTCCACCACTGGCTCGAGCGCGTCATCCCCGCCCGGCCTGTCCGCTGGCTGCTCCAAGCCCTGTCCCGCCGCGACCGCCACGGCTCGACGCCCCTGCAGCGCATGCTCGAAAGCTACCGCAACCCGACCGCGCCCGCCTCGCAGCGATTTGCGTACTGGCCCCTCCATCGGCTGATGGATCGGCTGGTCTCCGAGGAAGGCTGGTACAACTTTCGCCACCGCTCCAAACAGTTCGGCGCGACCGTCCGCGGGGTCAACATCGTCGCCCGCAGCCTGGCGGAGTTCGGTCTGACGGTCCCGCAGAAATTCTCCGCCCCCCTGCTGATCGTCTGGAACTTCACCAACCGCTGCAACCTCAAGTGCAAGCACTGCTACCAGGACTCCGAACACAACGCACTCGATCGCGAACTGTCTCGCGAGGAAAAACTCCGCGTCGTCGACCAGATGGGCCGGCTGAACGTTCCCATGCTGGCGATCTCCGGGGGCGAGCCGACCCTCAGCGACGACCTGATCCCCGTCATCCGCCGGGCCGCCGGCTACCGCATGCACATGTCACTGGCGACGAACGGAACGACGCTGACGCCCGACCGCTGCGCCGCCCTGGCCGAGGCGGGCCTGCGCTACGTCGAAGTCAGCCTCGACAGCACCGACCCGGTCCGCCACGATGCGTTCCGCGGCATTCCGGGCATGTGGAAGCGCGCCGTCCGCGGAGCCCTCAACGTCGTGGCCACGCCGGGCCTGCGACTGGGCATCGCGATGTGCGTCCACCAGGGCAACCTCCGCGAAGTCCGCGAGATGCTCCGCTTCGCCGAAGATGAACTCGGGGCCGGCTGCCTTGCCCACTTCAACTTCATCCCCGTCGGCCGCGGGCTGGAGATGGTCTCCGGCGACATCACACCCGCCCAGCGAGAGGAACTGCTGGCCCTCCTCAACGAGAAAATGCAGGCCGGGGGGATGGGCATCATCTCCACGGCTCCGCAGCTCGGACGCGTCTGCCTCGCGGGGGCCGCCGTCGAGGACGGGCTGATCACCTGCTCCCACGCCGGCGGGGGCAGCGGCCTCAAGGCCCGGGTGGTGGCGAAGTACCTCGGCGGGTGCGGGGCCGGGCGGTGCTACGTCGCCGTCGAACCGGACGGCAACGTCACGCCCTGCGTCTACCTGCCCCACCGCGTCATGGGCAACGTCCGCGACAAACCACTCGAACAGATCTTCCGCCAAAGCGTCTTCTGGGACATCCTCAACGATCGCAACCGCCGGCTGCACCATTGCGAGGTCTGCACGTTCAAGATGTACTGCGGCGGCTGCCGGGCCCGCGCCGACGCCTACTTCGGCCAGCTCCATGCCGGCGACCCGGGCTGCCTCTTCAACGACAAACATTGGCAGCAACTCCTCGACGACGGCGTCGCGATCGTCGAGGCCGGCTTCGACAACCCCGCCGACGCCAAGGTCTCCCCCACCCGCCATGCCATGGGGTGAGGACGACGAGGCTGCGAATCATGTAGCTGAGCAAGGAGGATGGGTGCTTTTGCAACCACGCGGTTATTTGCTTGGCCCGGAGAGGCGCGTGCTCGTCAGAGTTCCCAGAGTTCGGGTTCCTCGCGGAGGGCCTTGGGAGCCGAGAGGACTTCGTGGAAGATGATCGCCGCCCGGGCTGTCCGCGCGTCGTCCAGCCCGATGCGGTAGCGGCTTTGGCGGGGGGCGGTCTCTTCGCGGGCCTGCGGCTGGGCCTGGCGGTGTTCGTCGGCCTGCCGCTTCAACTGCTCGGTGCGTTTCTGGACGAGGCGGCGCTGCTGTTCGAGTTCGCGCTGCTTTCGGCGGAGCTGCTGCTGGCGTTGCTGGACGGCCTGGAGCTCGACGAACTCCTCGGAGGGTTGTTCCGGCTCGGTGTCGAACTGCTCGGCGAGGCTCTTGCGGGCCGACCGCACGAACTGCCCGATCGACTGCCGCTTGGATTGCTGTTCCTCCGGAAGCGGCGGCGGCTGACTGAGTTGCTGTTGCCGAACCTGCTCCGGTGGACTGGACGAGACGACCTGCCAGCCCTCGTCATCGCCGGTGGACTCGAAGAGGTCGCTGTCGGCGTCCTGGGCGTTGCGGCCTTGCTCCACCAGCCGACGCTCTTCCTCGACGGCCTTGCGCTCCTGGAGTTTCTTGAACGCCGCCCCGAGGACCCAGAACAGCGCGATGACGACGAAGATGACGATCTCAAACACGTCGCCCACGCCGTCAGCCAGCATCGGAATGTCATGCCATGCGTTCATGTCTCATGGGGCCAGAGGCACGAAGGGCCTTTCCGCGTTTTTCGCGCCCTTGTGGTTCGCTATCTCTGTTTTTGTCCTTGGTTGACGCCTCCCTCAAAACTGCAGGGAGGGGCGTTGCGGCCGCATTTTCGGACGTAACTCCCTTGTTTGGCGATTCCCTCAGAACTGCCAAGGACGCTGTTGCAGGACCCTTTGGGGAACGTAACTCGATTGTTTTCGTTGACGAATCGCTCTGATGTTTCGTACACGACAACATTTGAGGGAGACGTCTTGGTTGCCTTGAGGAATCGCTTTGATTTTCCGTTCCGCTGACGTTTGAGGGAGGCGTCTTGGTTACTGTTTCTCAGGCTTCGATCCACCGCCGCCGATGTTGTCCCGCATGGACGTGTCGGCCTGGATGTTGCGCATCTTGTAGTAGTCCATGATGCCCAGGTTGCCCTGGCGGAAGGCCTCGGCCATGGCTTTGGGGATCTCGGCTTCGGCGAGGACGACCTTGGCCTGGTTCTCCTGGGTCAGCGCCTTCATTTCCTGCTCGCGGGCCATGGCCATGGCTCGTCGTTTCTCGGCCTCGGCCTGGAAGCGTCGTTTGTCGGCCTCGGCCTGGTCGGCCTGGAGCTTCGCGCCGATGTTCTCCCCGACATCCACGTCGGCGATGTCGATCGAGAGAATCTCGAATGCGGTCCCGGCGTCAAGGCCCTTTTCAAGGACCTTCTTGGAGATGGTGTCGGGGTTCTCCAGGACGGTCTTGTAGCTCTCCGCCGAGCCGATGGTCGTGACGATACCCTCGCCGACGCGGGCGATGATGGTCTCCTCGGTCGCCCCGCCGACCAATCGGTCGATGTTGGCCCGGACGGTGACGCGGGCCTTGGCCTTGACCTGGATGCCGTCTTTGGCGACGGCGTCGACGGTGGTCTTGCCGCTGGCGGGGTTGGGGCAGTCGATGACCTTGGGGTTCACGGAGGTCTGGACGGCCTCGAGGATGTCCCGCCCGGCCAGGTCGATGGCCGTGGCCGTCTTCCACGTCAGCACGATGTTCGCGCGGTTGGCGGCGATCAGCGCGCGGACGACGTTGACGGGCCGACCGCCTGCGAGGTAGTGGCCTTCCAGCGCCTGCGTTTCGACCTGTAGGCCGGCCTGAATGGCCTGAATTTTGCTCAGCACGATAATCTGCGGGTTGACCTTCCGCAGCCTCATGCCGATGAGTTGGAAGACGCCCACCCCGGCGTGCGCCGCCAACGCCTGAAGCCACAACCCAAACAGCGGCACGAAGACCGCCAGGAAGATCAGCCCGACCAGGACCGCCAGGGCGACCAGCACCCAAGCCCACCACGACCAGCCGGCCGCCTGGGCCGCCAGGAACAACGTCGTTTCCATCATGATACTATCCTTTCCTCGCGAGTATTGTTCGCCATGATCTATGTATCGTACGCTCAGCCGCCCTCGGCTGTGCTACACCGCTGGGGCGGGTGTACTACATGTCTGTCTTTGCTTCAGCCCGGCGGACGACGACATCCGTCCCGCCTGCCCGTATTACCGTGACCGACTCGCCTTTGTCAATCATATCCCGCTCGGCGCGGGCGTCGACGCGTCGGCCTTCAATTTTCACCACACCCGACGGCCGCAGGTACGTCTCGGCCGTGCCGGTCTTGCCCACCAGCTCGGCGAGGTTCGACGCGGTGGGCACGGCGTCGTTCGTCGCCGCCGGCGGCGCCTTGAGAAACAGCCTCCGCCCGATCGGCGAGCGGGGCAGAATCTTCACCACCGCGTAGAGGTACAGCGGCGTCCCGACGATCCCCGCCAGCAGAATCAGGAAGCCCATCAGCATCCCGACGCGAAAGGCGAAGAACACCGCCGCGGAGTACGAACAAAGCCCCACGATCGCCAGCACCCCGAAACTCGGCGTGATGATTTCCAGTACGAACACCACAGCCGTCACGATCGTCAGCACGACCACCAGCGTGATGTCGTCGACTTGGGCAAGCGGCAGCAGATTCATGCGGTGACCTCCTCGACGACGACGCGGTTGCCGTCGCGTCGCAGCACGCGGACCTTCGAGCCGGCGGCGATGAACGTACCCTCGCTGACGGCGTCGATCAGGCCGGCCTCGAAGCGGACCTCCCCGACCGGGCGGAGGTAGCTCTCGGCCGTGCCGACGTCGCCGACCTTGACCTTCCGCACCGGGTCGGTCTCGTCGAGGGCTGCGTCGGTCTCCGGCGCGCGGTTGGGGGCCAGGATGAGTCGCGTATTCAACACAAGATGAGTCTTCGGGAGATATCGACTGAGGAACCCGCCGACCACCAGCGACCCGACGAACCCCAACATCAATGCCATCAGCCCCGAGCCGAACCAACTCCAGTCCGCCTCGGTCTCCGGGAAGGGCAGCTTGTCCGGCGCGTTGGGAATCACGACCGCCAGCAGACCGATCGCAATCAGCAGGAAACCCGCGATCCCCGCCACCCCGAACCCGGGAATCAGAAACACCTCGGCCATCAGCAGCCCAACGCCCAGCAGGATGATCGCGATCTCCCACCATTGGGCCAGGCCGGTGAGGTATCGGCTGCCCAGGAGGACCGCCAGACACACCACCGCCAGTGCCCCGAACCCCACGAACCCCGGCGTGTGCAGTTCCATGTAGATGAAGACGAACATCATCAGAAACAGCAGCCCCGCGACGGCCGGGCTGGTCAGGAAGCCGACGAGGTGCTCCGACCAGGTGTCCGTCAGGACGGTCGGAGCGAAGGTGATGTTGAAGTGCTTCTCGAGGGCGTCCAGATCGTCGAGGATACGTTCCGTGAAACCCAGCGCCCGGGCTTCCTCAGCCGTCATGGTAATCAACTCGTTGGACCCGTCGAGTTCGCGGACGTAAACCCAGGGCGTTTCGGGCGCCTTGTCGGTCTTGCTCTTTCGTTTGCCGGTCGGAACGCCGCGGACCTTCCCGGCGTACTCGGCGGCGTCGACGACGCGGTACTCTCCCGTGTCCTCGTTGCGGATCAGCCAAACCTCGATGGTGATCGTGATCATCGCCTCGCAGAGCAGTTCGTTGTATCCGCCGGCCTTGGCGAGCGTGCGGACTTCGGCCCGCATGGCCGACTCGAACTTGCCGCGCTCCTTCTCGGGAATTTCCTGCAGCCCCCCGGGACCGGCCATGATCGGCATGGCGTCGCCGATCACGCCCGAGGGCGTCATGATGATCTCGTCGCACGCCAGCGAGATGATCGCCCCGGCACTGAACGCGTCGGGATTGACAAAGGCGACGGTGTAGACCTCGCGGAGGTCCTCGCGAATCATCGTGACGATCTCGCTCATCACGTCGCTCCGCCCGCCGGGCGTGTCCATGTCGAAAATCACGATCTCCGCACCGCTGGCCTTGCACTGCGTGATCTTCCGCTCGATGGACTTCCCGAGAACCTCGGTGATCTGCTCGCGGACGGGGATGACAAAAGCGTTGGTGACCTCGCCCGGCAGCGGGGGACGGGCGACCTTCCGCCGACGGACGATGATCTTGTCCGTCCAGTCCAAAGGCCGCGTTGTGGCGGAGTCCGCCGCGGATGTTGTCGCGGGAGCGTCGGCCGAGGGTTGCGGATCGGCAGGCCGGGTCTCAGCGACGTCGGTCCCGAGAAGGTCCGGTTCGTCCTGGGCGATGGCGACCCCCGCCGGGACCAACCCGGCCAGACTCAACAGCACGGCAACGCGTCGAAAGCGGTTCATACCCGGATTGTACCCGCCACCGGCTGCAAGTAAAGCGCCTAGATGCCTTTGGCCCCGGCTGCCAAGAAAGGAATGGACAATATCTGCCGAAACCGGTGAGCCCCTTGACAAAGCCCGTGAAGCAGACTACGATTTCGTACGATTTACGATGCAGGATGATGATGCACCATCACAGCCACAAACGATCAGCCGGCGAGATGGAGGAACTGTTTCGCAGGCATGGGCTGAAAGTCACACCGCAGCGGGTCGCGATGTTCGCTGCCCTGGACGGCAACGACGGCCATCCCGACGTCGAGACGGTCTACCAGAACGTCCTCCTGCGCGTGCCGTCGATCTCACGCGACACGGTGTACCGGACCCTCGCGACGTTCGAGGACAAGGGTCTGATCCGCCGGGCGGAAATCCTCAGCGGACCCAGCCGATTCGACGCCAATACCGAACCGCACCACCACTTCGTCTGCACCGCCTGCGGCCAGATCAAGGATTTCAACAGCGAAGCCCTGGATCGCCTGACCCTGCCGGCCTCGGTGAAAAAACTCGGTTCCGTGGACTTCGCCCAGGTCCAGGCCTGTGGAATCTGCAAGGACTGTCAGAAGCACCGCACAACGTGATGCGAAGGGCGAGGATGTCATCGTCCCCCCGCCGGGCTCGTGTGGAACGGCCCGGGACCGCGTGGAGAAACCACAGGCTGACACTCGCGTGCTGGACTGGTTCATGGTGATGCGGAAGTGCCCGAAATGAGGCACGACCATGACGCGTCCGCCCTGATGCTTCGGCAGGCTGGACCCGCCGGCCTGCCCCGGCCCGTCGTTTCGCCCGGAAGGAGTTGACGCCATGTCGCAGATATTCGGCCCCGTGCCGTCGCGCCGGCTGGGCCGGTCGCTGGGTATAGACCTGGTGCCCTTCAAGACCTGTTCCTACGATTGCATCTACTGCCAGCTTGGCCGAACGACGCACAAAACCGTGCAGCGCAGAGTGTGGGTTCCTCTGGCCGAAGTGCTGGCGGAGTTGCGGGAGAAGCTCGATACCCGGCCGGACTACATCACCCTCAGCGGCTCGGGTGAGCCGACGCTTTTTTCACCGCTTGCCGAACTGATCGACGGCATCCGCTCGATGACCGACACGCCGGTGGCTGTGCTGACCAACGGCTCGCTGCTCTGGCAGGAAGAAGTCCGCCGGGCCCTGCGGGGAGCCGACCTGCTGGTTCCCTCGCTCGACGCCGGCGATGCGGAGTTCTTTGAGGCGATCAACCGTCCGCACGAAGCCATCGACTTCGCGCAAATGCTCGAAGGGCTTGTCCGTTCTCGCGAAGACTTCAACGGTGCGTACTGGCTGGAGGTGTTCCTGTTGGACGGGTCGTTCGCGGCCGACAGCGCGGTGGATCGGCTGGGCGATTGCGTCCGCCGGATCGCCCCGGACCGCGTGCAACTCAACACCGCCACCCGTCCGACGGCCGAGGCGTCGGCGGTGATGCTCCCGCCGGAGCGGATGCACGAGCTGGCCCGCCGCTTCGATCCGCCGGCGGAGGTCATCGCCGACTTCCGCGGCGTCCACGCTCGCAGTGAATTCCGCGCCTCCCGCGACGCCGTCCTGGAGATGCTCAGCCGCAGGCCCTGCACGCTGGAGGATATCGCGGCCGGACTGGCCCTCCACCGCAACGAGGCGGTGAAGTGCATCGGGGAACTCGAGGCCGAGGGCAAGCTGGACAAACAGCAACGCGGGCTGAGTGTGTTCTACGCCGCCCGACTGTGAGCGTTACGTCGCCGCTGGGGTCTCGGCCCGCCAGGGTCGCAGCAGTCCCTTGCTGTCGAGGTAGGCTTCGCAGCGGGTCATCATGCCGGCGTCGTTGCTGTGGCCGTCGAACTGCAGGCTGAGGAAAGGCTTGCCCGAGGCGGTGCGGATGAAGTGTTTGATGAAGCTGTCCGGGCCGCACTTGAAGTTCGTGATGTAGATGATGTGCAGGTTGGGCTTTCGGCCGACGATGCGGGCGACGGCGATGATCTTCCGCCCGAGGTCCCAGTACATGTTATCGTTGATGTCGCGGATGTCGATGTCGCGCGTGTCGAGGAAATCCAGCGGAAGGACGTTCACGCCGTAGTAGTCCCGCAGTTTCCGTGCGACGGAGAGGTTCACGCCGGCGTCGTGGACGTTGTAGGGCCTGCCCACCAGGACGATGCCCGGTTCGTCGGCGGCTTCGAGCTGGGCGAGGGCGTCGGCGCCCTTCTCGTAGATCGACTCGCCGAAGGCGTCCTGGGCGGCGAAGGCGGCGTCGGCAGCCCGGCCGAGAAGCCCGGCCGTCAGTTCCAGCCGCTGGGCAACCGGCGCGTCCAGGAAGTAGTCGCTCAGCAGTTTTTTGACGAGCTTTCGGCCTTCGCGGAAGGGCACGGTCGGGCTGAGGAACCGCCCGGCCTCGTCCTTGAACGCGGGCGAGCGGCGGACAACGAACGGTAGTGTCTGGTGCCACGGGCACAGGTGCGATTCGTTATCCAGCCATTGCGTTTCCATCGACAGGACGTTCGGCAGCAGGAGGTAGTCGACCTGTTTGTCCAGGAGGTTCCGAACGTGCCCGTGGGCGACGATGATGGGGAAGCACGGCTCGGCGACGACCGAGGCCAGGCCGGCGGTGATGATCCGCTTGTTGGTCTGGTCGCTGAGGACGGGCCGAAACCCCAGCGACGCCGACAGCGTTCGCCAGAACGGCAACTGTTCCCAGGCGAACATGCTCAGCGGGATGCCCAGGCTCGGAGAGTCCGGACCGGGGGCCGGGAGGTCGCCTTCGTCCATCAGCCGATCCATGCGGAACTGCACGAGGTCGTCGATGAGGGGTTTTCTCGCGGCCTTGACGCGCTTCCGGAAACGGTCGGAGCACTTGTCGCCCCAGTAGGTCTTCTCGCCCTCGACGGTGAACTCCTGAATGGCGCAGGCGTTGGAGCAGCCTTTGCAGGTGAACTCCCGCAGGGTGTAGTCGACGGCCTCCATGTCGTAGCCGCGGAAACGGCTAGCCATTGGGGATTGCGGATGGTCGATTTCGGATTGAAGATCACCCACATCGCGGTCCGTCGGCTCGCCGGGCGCGGCCTGCATTTTGTCCCGTGCCAGCAGGGCCGACCCGATCGCGCCCATCACGCCGTTGTGCGGCGGGACGATGATCTCCTGGCCGGTGACCTGGCTGAAGGCGGCGGCGACGGCGTCGTTGTAGGCCGTCCCACCCTGGAAGAAGATGCACTGCCCGATGGGCCTGCCGCGGACGACGCGGTTGATGTAGTTCTGCACCACGCTGTAGGCCAGCCCGGCCACGAGGTCCGGCTTGTCCGCGCCTCGCTGGAGGTAGCTGTTGACGTCGCGCTCCATGAAGACCGTACACCGCTCGCCGAGGCGGATGGGAGCCTCGCTGGACAGGGCGAGTTCGGCGAATTCGCCCTTGATGGCGATGT
Source organism: uncultured Planctomycetaceae bacterium (assembly GCA_964388425.1). Lineage (GTDB taxonomy): Bacteria > Planctomycetota > Phycisphaerae > SM23-33 > SM23-33 > CAYMAP01. The sequence continues at coordinate 2,712 of CAYMAP010000042.1, read as the reverse complement.
CGAGTTCCTCCGCTCGTTCTTCCAGGAAGCTGCCCGTCCCGGCGGCGCAGGCTTCGTTCATGGTGAAGTCCACGACCACGCCGTCCTGCAGGCTGATGTACTTGCTGTCCTGTCCACCGATCTCGAAGATCGTGTCCGGGACGCGTCCGTTCAACAGGGTCTGCCCGATGAAGGTCGCGCCGGTCTTGTGGGCGGTGATCTCGTCGTTGACGGTGTCGGCCCCGACGAGTTCGCCGATCAGCTCCCGCCCGCTGCCGGTCGTCCCCACGCCGCGGATGTGGAGCTTGCCCGCCCACTTGCTCTGAATTTCCCGCAGGCCTCCGGAGACGACCTCGATGGGCCTGCCCTGCGTGCGGGTGTAGATTTCCTCGATGACCCGACCGGCGGGGTCGATGACGACGAGGTTCGTCGAGACGCTGCCGATGTCGATGCCGAGGTACGCGTCGACTCGGCCCTCGCCGTGAGGCTCGAAGTCCTCAGCGCGGTCGCGCAGCAGCACGACGTTGTCCAGCCGGAGCGGAGCGGCGGTGGGGAACTGGCCGTGTTCGCTGTCGCTACGGGCGCGGAGGTCGCTCATGTGCTCGAGACTGCCGGACTGCCGGCCGGCCCTGGCCGCCAGTGCAGCCGCCCCGATCGCCGGAACGTGGGCGTACTCGCGCTCGGGGACGTGCATTTTCGTCAGGTCGAGGTCGAAGGCTTCGCGCATCGCGCGGTCGACGGCGGAATTGGCCGTCACGCCGCCGAGGAACAGCACCGGCGGCTCGACGGGATGGCTGCGGACGACGGCGGTCTTGAAGTTCCGCGCCACGGCGTTGCAGAGCCCGCGCATCACCTCGGGGGGCTCGCAGCCCTTCTGCTGGGCGTGGATCATGTCGCTCTTGGCGAAGACGCTGCACCGCCCGGCGACCTGGGCGGCGCGATCGGCGGCGAGGCAGAGGTCGCCGATTTCCTCGACGCGGTATCGCAGTCGGCCGGCCTGCTGGTCGATGAAGCTGCCCGTCCCGGCGGCGCAGTCGCCGTTGGTCGCGTAGTCCAGGATGTCGTAGCCGCCCTCGTCGTTGCGATGCAGGTGGAGGTACTTGCTGGCCTCGCCGCCCATCTCGAAGACGGTCCGCGCGTCGATATTCAGCAGGGCCAGTCCGGAGGCGATGGCGCGGAACTCGTTGACGGTGCGCGTCTCGAGCGCCCGAGCGGTCGCGGCCGCTCCGCTGCCGGTCAGCATCACCCCGCCGACGCCTTCGGTCCCGAAGGTTTCCAGCAGCGGTTCGAGGATCGCGGTCGCCGCGGCGATGGGCTTGCCGCGGGTGCGGCGGTACTCGCTGATGTACAACCGGCGTCCGTCGGGCAGCTTGCGGAGCAGCTCAAAGCCTGCGATGTGTGCGGGCGCGGAGTTCTCCCGTGCGTCCAGGAGGACGGCGGCGGTGGCGCTGACGGCCCCGATGTCGATACCTGCGTAACAACTCATGGTGGAAACCGCCCGAAGGCGGGCCTCGCTGTGCGGGGGATGTGCGGTCGCGGGCCGACGGACCCCAAGCGTCCGGCGGCGCGGGAAAGTGCCCATTCTGCCAATCCATGCCGAGCCGTTCAAGAGGTTTCGCGCCCCCCGAGGCGACACTCATGAGACCGACCTATCCGCGGGCAGCATCAGGGGCCTCAGGCCTTGGCAATCAAGTAGCTTGCCCTTGATCTCATCTCTGCGGCCCATGTATTCAGGACTCGGACTCAGGGTTCTCGTTTCTCGCCGGGCAGGTGTCGTGCTTGGTCGGCGACATTTCGCAGAGCGGCAAGGAAGGCATTGGGGTCCTGCGGTGTGAGGATGAGTGGGCGCCGGTTTTTCAGCCGCAGCAGGACCATGGCGTCGGTGCGTGTGACGTAGAGGTCCATGTTGCCGAGGTACTCGCTTCGATAGCGGCCGAAGCTGCCGAACAGCCCTCCCACGCCGAACAGCCGGACGCAGTGGCCGAGGTCGATGCGGGAGAGGGGTTGCATGTCGGCAAAGGCGTTGCGGGGGAGTTTGCGGGTGCGTGCGGGCCAGACGAGTTTCAGGCCCTCGGGGGAGACTTCGAAGCAGGTCGGTCGTGCGTAGAGCCAGATCAGTCCCGTCGCCAGTCCCGTCGCCAGCAGCAGGAGGACCCCGGCCAGGCCGGCCGACCAGGACAGGGCGCCGTGGAACGTTATGGCGAAAAAGAAGGCGGCACCGGCTCCGGCGAGAAGAAGGGCGAGGATCAGCCCGGTCCAGAGTTTTGTGGTGTTGTCGGCTTGTGCGACTGCAAAGCCCTGGACGTCCCGGGGGGCGGGGGATTCGGGGGTATCGGTCATGGCGGGCATTGTACCGCGGCCTTGCGTCGGTTGCAGCAGGTTACTTGGGGATGGTGGCCCGAAGGCGGGTTCGTTGAGGTCGCGTGCAGTTCAAGGGGCGGAGACGTCGAGCGGTTCGCTTCGCCGGGCCGAGGCCAGGTCCCCGGGCGTGGGGTTGGTTGGAGCGTCGGAAGCTTTACCGGGCGCTTGCGCCCAGCTATTCCCGTAACAGCCCTTGGGGCTTTGCGAAACGGTCGGTCGGGCGAGCGATTGCTTGCCGTGAGCTGGTCGAACGTCTGCTCGCGGAACGAACGAATGACGACGCGGCGGGTAGGGTTTTGCCGACAGCGTCCATCTTGCCTTACGTTCCTTCGTGGACTTCGGCTGGCTGGTCGGCCTGGTCTTCGGTGCTTT
>CAYMAP010000041.1:0-15377 GCA_964388425.1 uncultured Planctomycetaceae bacterium | reverse complement strand
GCTGACGGTGTTGCCGTCCTTGGTGTCCTGCCCGCTGTAGTTCAGAGTCTTGCTTTCGCCCTTGCGGTTGGTCACCTCGACGGTCTTCTTGACGTCGACCGCCTCGCCCTCGCGCGTCCGGGTGGCCGAGACGTCCACCGTCCCGCCGTGCTGGTTCTCGATCGTCGTCTCTCGCTGCCGCGTGCCCGGGGCGGTCTTCGTGACGGTCGTATCGTTCGTGCGGACAACATGACCGTCCGTGTCGGTGACCTTATGATGATGCATCACCGTCCCGCCTTCGCGGACCGTCGTGCCCTCGAGGTTCCGCAGAACCTCACCATCGGCGCGGGTCACTGTCCCGGACGTGGACTTCGTGTTTCCGTCGCGCGTTGTGGTGGCCTCGACCGTCGCGGTCCGCCCACCGATGGATTCGGCTGGGGTCTCCTGCGCCGCCTCGGAGGTACCCGATGCGGAATCGGCCGGCTCCGATGCCGAGGAGGTTGAAACGTTCTCCGCCGATCGCGCCCGCCTCCGATATTCGTTCGCCAGCCCGCGCAACCGACGGTCCGTACCCGGGCGCTTCTGCTCGATTCGCCTCCGTACGCTCGCCGGCAGGGCCGACCAGAGCTGTCTGGCCTTCGTCGCCGCCGCCTTGGCCGACTCTGCGTCGCCCTCCTCAGCCGCCTCGTAAAACGCCGCCACCTGCTCACGCAAGGCCGCGATCCGCTGCCGGACCTCGTCGCCTGAGGCAGCCCCTCGTGACATCGACACCAGCACTCCACCCGCCAACACGGCTGCGATCAACATGCGTTGCGTCATAATCCGTCCTTTCCGTTGAAGACGCGGCGATTCAATGGGAATAACGGACCCGCCACGACCGTATTGCAGCCGACAGGTGCATCCCCGGAAAATCTTCACCCGATCGGAACGATCAGTTCCTCGAGCGTCCGCTTGGGCACGTGGAGCGTTCCCTGCCCGTCCCGCCAGTAGCGGATGTCCCCCTGTGCGGGAGGTCGTCCATGACAACCCGTTCAATTGGCTTGCCCAGACCTGGCGGATGGATGCTTGCTCTCACGCAGACATTTTTCTCAGCCGGGGCAACTGAGCTACGCCTTGGAGGGTGGGTGCCTGCACCCGCGCTGATTTTCTCAGCCGGGGGCGGCTGAGCTACAGGCCGAGGAAGATCGGCTTGAGGTGGCGGTTGAAGAGGTTTTCCGTCACGTTGCGGGCGACGGATTCCTCGTGCTCGTCGAGGGCTTGGAGGTAGCGGTCGCCCATCTTCGCGGCGACCTTGTAGCCCACGTGCAGCAACTGTCGGAAATGCGGGTTGAATTCCGGGCAGGTCGGGTCGTGGCGAAGGGCGTCGGCGTACTGCTCGCCGGTCCAGGCGTTGACCTCCTCGGGGGTAGGCAGCTTGTCGCGGTCGATGGCGATGACCGTGGCGTAAGGCTGGCAGAGTTCGTCGAATTTCGGGTGGGCTTGGGCGTAGACTTCGCGTGCGATGGCGAGTCCGTCGCCGCCGGCCTCGGCCAGGCCGATCAACTCCTCCAGCCAGGTGGTCCCGGCAGTCTTGAGGTGCAGGCCGGCGTCGAACTCGTTGATGGCGTCGTGGATGGGGCCGTAGATCGAGAACTTGTCGCTGCCGGAGTGGACCGAGAGCTTGAGCGTCCCCGGCAGGCCGAACTCGCCGACGGCGAAGCGGAGTACGGCGAGGTCCTGGCGGAACTCGCGGGTGAACTGCTCGACGTCGCCGACGTAATCGACGCCCTTGTTGAATCGCCCGGTGAATTTCGGGGCGATCGTCTGGGCGGGGATGCCTTCCTGCGCGACAGCCGCGAGAATCAGCAGCATCTCGACGGGGGTCTGGGGGGCGTCGGTCTCGTCCATGGAAACCTCGGTAATGAAGTTTCCCTCGCCCTTGGCGTCGCGTATGTGACGATAGATTCGCCCGGCCTCCTGGACGGCGAGGAGGTACTTCCCGGCGGCGTCGCGGATAAGGTGCTCGGTGATGACCAGGGGTTCGTCAAGCCCGTCCAGTTGCAGTTCCCCGACGAAGCGGGACATGCCGGTGACGAAGGTGTCGACGGCTTCGGCGTCGGCGGACTCGCCGGTGAAGTCCGCGACGTCAAGCGTGAAGAAGTCGCTGGCGTCGAGGAACAGCTCTACGTTGTTCAGGCCGATGTGATCGGCGTCGACGTGGTACGCGCCGTCCCACTTCAGATCGCGTACGGCGGCGTCGGCTTCGGCTCGGACGTCCGCGGGTTTTGTGCCGATGATCTGGTGTTCGCGGAAGCTCTTGTTCCAGACCGGCACGACGTGAGCGCCCTGCTGGCTGGCCAGCCGCATCGCCCGCAACTGCGCCTTGCCCTGTCGTGCGAATCGGTCGCCAATGCCCATGGAGTATTTTTCGATGTCCATCAATTGCCCTTTCTATTGCGGATTGCGGATTGAACAATGGCACAAACCCTCAGGCAGATTCTGTTCCGTTTTCCATCCGAAATTCGCAATCCCAGTTCCGAAGTGTCTTACGCCGTCGGCAGGTCGAAGCCGAAGTACGTCGCGGCGTTGTTGTAGCAGACGTCGCGGACGAGCCCGGCGAGGAGTCCGAAGTCATCCGGGATCAGCCCGCGGTGCATTTCCGCGCCGAGTATATTGCACAGCAGACGTCGGAAATATTCGTGCCGCGTGTAGCTCAGGAAGCTGCGCGAGTCGGTCAGCATGCCGACGAACCGGCGGAGCAGACCGCAGTTGCTCAGGGCCTCGATCTGCCGGGTCATGCCGTCGATCTGGTCGAGGAACCACCACCCGCTGCCAAACTGCATCTTGCCCGGGACCGAGCCGTCCTGGAAATTGCCCAGCATGGTCGCGAGGAGATAGTTGTCGCGCGGGTTGAGGTTGTACAGCACGGTGCGCGCGAGTTTGCCCTTGCACTGAAGGCTGTCGAGCAGTCCGGACACGGCCCGGCCGATCTCGAAGTCGCCGATCGAGTCGAAGCCTTTGTCCGGGCCGAGGGCTTCGTACATGCGCGTGTTGTTGTTGCGCATCGCGCCGAAGTGGTATTGCTGCGTCCAGTTTTTCTTGTAGTCCATCAGGCCGAACTCGTGCAGCATGGCGGCCTTGAAGATGCGTGCCTGCTTGGGCTTGAGGTCCTTCTGCCGGCAGCGGAGCTTCTCGAAGATGCTCTCGACCTCGTGGCCGGTATAGTCCTCCCAGCAGGCGGTCTCGAGCCCGTGGTCGCTGAGTCGGCAGCCCATGGCGTGGAAGTAGTCGTGCCGCTTCTTCAGCGCGTCGAGGAACTCGTCGAAGGTTTCGATGTCGTCGTCGACCGTTTTCGCCAGCATATCGACCCAGTCGTTGAAGGCCTCGACGTCTTCGCAGGCCATCGCCTTGTCCGGCCGGAAGGTCGGCAGGACCGGGATGGCGAAGTCCGGGTCGGCGGCGATGGCGCGGTGGTGTTCGAGGTCGTCGGTGGGGTCGTCGGTCGTGCAGACCAGCGCGACGTTGCTGCGGCGCATGAGGTTTCGGCAGGTGAAGTCGCTCTGGGCGATGCGCTCGTTGGCGCGACGGTAGATGTCCTGGGCGGTGTCCGGACAGAGCTGGACGCCCTCAATGCCGAAGTATCGCTTCATCTCGAGGTGCGACCAGTGGTACATCGGGTTCCGCAGGAGGTAGGGCATGGTCTCGGCGAACTTCTGGAACTTCTCCCAGTCGCTGGCCCGGCCTGTGCAGAATCGTTCGTCGATGCCGTTGGACCGCATGGTCCGCCACTTGTAGTGGTCGCCGTAGAGCCAGATCTGCGTGAGGTTCTCCCATCGCTTGTCCTGTGCGATCTCCGCGGGGGGGAGGTGACAATGGTAGTCGACAATGGGCAGGTCACGGGCGACGTCGTGGTAGAGTTGCCTCGCCCGGTCGCTTTCCAGGAGGAAGTCCTCGTGCATGAAATTCGGGTCAGTCATGGGGATGCTCGCTTACGTTCTACGGTGGGTCTTTTTCTTTCTGGCGGTTTTCTTCCCGGCCTTGCCCGCCTTTTTAACGGCTTTCCGCACGGCCTGCTTCGCCCTCTTGTTTGCGTTCTTTTTTGAGGACTTGCGGACAACCTTCTTTGCCTTTTTCTTCGCGGCCTTGCGGGCCGTCTTCTTTGCGACTTTCCGCCGGGGCTTGTGTTCGAGCTTGAAGACGTTCTCGGCGACCTTGACGTTCTCGGCCGCACGGGCGATCTGGGCGTCGGTGGGCATGGGCAGCGGGTCGCGGTCGGTGGGCATGGGCGGGTAGTCGGGCTGTTCGATGGGTTCGACGAGTTCGTCGATCCGCACGGGGCGTTTCTCGGCCATGGAGACATTGGCGGCGACGCCGGTGAGGATCGAGTACGCCCCTGATCGCTGGTCGGCGGCGCGGAGATACTTGTCTTTCGGGGCGCCTTCGGGGTTGAAGACGTCGGTCAGCAGAATCGGATCGCCCCCGCCGTGCCCGCCCGTGCCAGTCCAGAGTTCGACTTCGTACGGTGCCTGCCAGTGCGGATAGACCCGCGTGTACGTGCCCTCGGGCTCCAGTTCGCCGGGCACGGAGCCGTCGGCGTTGGTGTAGACAGTTTCCTGACACTTGTGCTCGAGTCGGCCCTTCGTGCCGTTGAAGTTGATCAGCAGCCCCTCCCATGGACAGAAGGCATTGAGACTGTAGGTCATTTTCACGCCGTTGGCATAATCGACGACGACGTTCATCGAGTCCTCGATGTTGATTTCCGGGCCAAAGACGCAGCGGTCGCGGAGGTAGCCGTCGTACTGCTCGCAGTCGAGGTAGAGTTCCCGCTGCGACGGATTGCCCGCCAGGTCCAGGGCGAAGCGGCATTTGCGTTGTTCGGGGCAGGTGTGGCAGCGGTCGGAACGGTTCCTCAACCCGTAGCGGTCGGCGGTCTGGGGGGAGTAGAACCGCCTGTGCCCGCTGGCGTAGACGGTGGCTGGCTCGGTGCTGAGCCACCAGTTGACCAGGTCGAAGTGATGGGTGGCCTTGTGGACCATCAGCCCGCCGGAGTTGGCCTTGTCGCGGTGCCATCTGCGGAAGTAGTCCGCGCCGTGAACGACATTGAGCAGCCATTGGAAGTCCACGCTGAGGACCTCGCCGATCACGCCGCTCATGAGCAGTTCCTTGATCTGCGAGCGGGGCGGCGCGTAGCGGTAGTTGAACGTGACGGTACACTTCCGACCGGTGCGGCGCTGGGTTTCGAGGATTCGCCGGCAACGATCGGCGTCGATGGTCATCGGCTTTTCGGTCACGACGTCGCAGCCGAGTTCCATCGCCCGGCAGAGGTAGTGGTCGTGCAGGTTGTCGCGGGTGGTGACGATGACGGTCTGCGGTCGGGTTTCGGCGACGAGCCGGTCGAAGTCCTCAGCCGGGTAGATCGGAAGGGTCTGTCCGGTCTGATCGCGGACCTCACGCTGGGCCAGTCGCAGCCGACCTTCGTTGTTGTCGCACAGGGCAACCATTTCGCACGTCCCGGCGAAGTCGCCCGTGACGGCGTTGCGGAATATCCTGTGCCTTCCGCCCAGGCCGACCTGGGCATACCGCTTGCGTTCTGCCATCGTAGCGAATTCCTTCTGATCTAGGGGTTGGATTCGGTGGCCTGCGCCATGATTGCCGCAGAAATTTCAGAGGATACGGCTCTTGGAGCGAAAAGTCAAACATCCGGGGACATGGTTTTCCGCTGTCCGTCGATCGGCACGCTCAGCCTTGACGTTCGGTGGCCGGGTGTGTATGTAAGAGGGTCGATCTCTCGATCCCTCAGCCGCTAAAGGAGCCCTGATTACCATGGCACGACTGATTGAACGACTGGCATCCGGGCAGGTCTTGCTCTGCGACGGAGGCATGGGCACCATGCTCCAGGAGCGGGGGCTGCAGCCCGGCCAATGCCCCGAAAGCTGGTGCCTCGATCACCCCGAGGACGTCCAGGCCATCCACCGCGCCTACCGCGAGGCCGGCAGCGACATCGTCGAATGCAACAGTTTCGGCGGGACGCGATACAAGCTGCGACACTTCAAACTCGACGAGAAGGTCGCCGAGGTCAACCGGGCGGCGGCCCGTCTGGGCAAGGAAGTCGCCGGCCAGGAGCAAATCGTGCTCGGCTCGGTCGGGCCGACGGGGGAATTCATGGCCCCGCTGGGGCTGGAGACCGAGGAGGCTTTTTACGACGCCTTCCAGGAGCAGGTGGTCGCCCTGGAAGCCGGCGGCGCCGACGGCGTGATTATCGAGACGATGACCGCCTTGGAAGAGGCCCTCACGGCCCTGCGAGCCGCGAAGGAAAACACGTCGCTCGACGTCATCGTCAGCTTCACCTTTGATCCGCAGGCCTCGGGCGGATACGCCACCATGATGGGCGTCACCCCGGTCCAGGCCGCCCAGGCTGCTCTGGAGGGCGGTGCGGACATCATCGGCAGCAACTGTGGCACAGGCCCGGACCACATGGCGCGGATCGTCAGCCAACTCCGCCAGGTCGCCGGGGACACGCCCGTGATGGCCATGCCCAACGCCGGCATGCCCGTCGTCGAGAACGGACAGACCGTCTTCAAGGCGACACCCGCCGAGATGGCCACCGCCGTCGCCAAACTCGTCGACGCCGGCGCGAACATCATCGGGGGCTGCTGCGGGACAAACCCCGAACACATCGCCGCCATGAAACAGGCCCTCGTCACGACCTGAGAAGGCACCTTCCAAGACGAAAGGATCCGATGACCGAAACTCCCCAAGCCATTGTCGCCGGTCACATCTGCTTGGACATCATCCCCTCCCTCGCCGGTCAGTCCGGGCAGGTCGAGCCGCTTCTCATGCCCGGCAAACTGGTGAACATCGGCCCGGCCACCACCGCCACCGGCGGCGCGGTCAGCAACACCGGCCAGGCCCTCCACCGCCTGGGCATTCGCACCAAACTCATGGGCAAGATCGGGGACGACCTCTTCGGCCGGGGAATCCGCGACCTGCTCGACGCGCTCAATCCGGCCCTGTCGGCGGGCATGATCGTAGCCCCCGGCGAACCGACCAGTTACACCGTCGTCCTCAGCGCCCCGGACTTCGACCGCATCTTCCTGCATTGCCCCGGCGCGAACGACACCTTCGCCGCCGACGACCTCGATCCGGCCGAACTGTCCGGAGCGGGCCTGTTCCACTTCGGCTACCCCCCGCTGATGAAACGCATGTATCAGAACGACGGAGCCGAACTGGCACGCCTGCTGGAGACCGCCAAACAGGCCGGCCTCACCGTCAGCCTCGACCTGTCCCTGCCGGACCCCGCCAGCGAGTCCGGGCAGGTCGACTGGGAAGCGATTCTCACCGCAACCTTGCCCCACGTGGACGTCTTCCTGCCCAGTCTCGACGAAATCCTGTTCATGCTCGACCGCGAGCGCTTCGAGGCGCTGCGCGACAATCCCCAGCCGGTCTCGGGCGACCTTCTCAAACAGCTCGCCGATCGATTGATGGACATGGGCCCGCCCGTCGTGGGCCTGAAGCTCGGCGAGGGCGGGTTCTATCTCCGCACCACCGACGCCCCCAGGCGTTTCGCCGCCGGCGGGCCTACCCTGGCCGGACTCGAGGTCCCGCGCTGGCGGGATCGGCACTTCCACGTGCCCTGCTTCGGCACCACCGTCGCGGGGACGACCGGCTCGGGCGACTGCACCATCGCGGGGTTCCTCGCCGGCTTGCTGCACAAACTCCCGCCCGAGGACGCCGCCCTCGCCGCCGTCGGCACGGGGGCATTCAATGTCGAAGCCCCCGACGCCACCAGCGGCATTCCCGACTGGCAGGTACTGCGCGACCGCATCGCCGCAGGCTGGGAACAACTCGACAGCCCGCTGCAACCCACCGGATGTATCCAACCCACGTCGCGGGGAATCCGTCCTGGCTGAACGGACACGGGATGGCGCTCATGCGGAAGACACCCAAGGGATATCGGTTGCACATCGCACTGTTCGGCCGGCGGAACGTCGGCAAGAGCAGCCTGCTCAACGCCATGACCCGCCAGGCCGTCTCGATCGTCTCGACCACGGCGGGAACTACGACCGACCCCGTCGAAAAGCCCATGGAGCTGCTCCCGCTGGGGCCGGTGCTGTTCATCGACACCGCCGGGATCGACGACGTGGGGGACCTCGGCGGGATGCGGGTCGAGAAGACCCGGCAGGTCTTCGACCGCGCGGACCTCGGCATCCTCGTCGCCGAGGCGGGCCATTGGGGGGAATTCGAGGACGCCATCCTCGACGAACTCCGCCGACGCGACATCCCAGCCGTGGCGGTCTTCAACAAGACCGACCTGGCAGACCCGGCCGCCGGGGTTCTGGACCGGCTGGGCGACCTGAAGGTTCCCGTCGTGCGGACCGTCGCTTCGGAGGCTGCGGGCGTGCTGGATCTCCGCGAGACGCTGATCCGCAACGCCCCGGAGGAATTCATCAACGCCCCGACGCTGCTGGGCGACCTCGTGCCCCCCGGCGAGCCGGCCGTCCTCGTCGTGCCCATCGACCTCGAAGCCCCCAAGGGCCGACTCATCCTCCCCCAGGTCCAGTCCATCCGCGACCTGCTGGACAACGACGCCTGGTGCCTCGTCGTCAAGGAGCGAGAGCTCCGCGACGCCCTGGACCGCCTCCGCCGCCCGCCTGCCCTGGTCGTCACCGACAGCCAGGCCTTCCTGAAAGTCGCCGGCGACACGCCCAACGAAATCCCCATGACGAGCTTTTCGATCGTCTTCGCCCGCGCCAAGGGCGACCTGCCTGAGTTTGTCCGCGGTGCCCTGGCGATCGAAACGCTCCACGCCGGCGACCGCGTACTCGTCGCCGAGGCCTGCAGCCACCACCCCATCGGCGAGGACATCGGACGGGTCAAAATCCCCCGCTGGCTGAGGCAGTACGTCGGCGGCGAGCTGCACTTCGACCACGTGCAGGGCCACGACTTCCCCGACGCCCCCACCGTGCTGGGCCGATACCGGCTGGTGATTCACTGCGGCGGGTGCATGTGGAACCGGCGGGAGATGCTCAGCCGAATCATGCACTGCCGGCGGGCCTCCGTGCCAATCACCAACTACGGCGTGACCATCGCCTACACGCTGGGCATCTTCCGGCGGGCGATGCGCCCGTTTCCCGCCGCCCTGAACGTCCTGGAAACCTTCCGGCAGACCCGGACCGATTGATACAGCCCATCGAATCGCAGGAAGGCACCGGGGGCCCTGTCTGCTTTCGGTGGGAGGATGGGAAAAAAGTTCTGCCTGTCGAACCCAATTCCGGCCTTCCCCCGGCCCGTCGTGCCGTTATAATACCCTTCTGCGATGAGAATCGGTCCATTCCAACCTGCCGCCTCTGGAGGCTGTCCGTGAGCGAGAAGACTGTTTTTGCCCATGAGACCGCCGTCGTCGACGACGGCGCGACGATCGGGGAGGGTACGAAGATCTGGCATTTCTGCCATATCATGCCCGGGGCGGTTATCGGGCGGAACTGCATCCTCGGTCAGAACTGCAACGTCGACAACGGCGTGGTCATCGGCGAGAACGTCAAAGTCCAGAACAACGTCTCGATCTACACCGGCGTGGAGATCGAAGACGACGTCTTCCTCGGGCCCAGTTGCGTGTTGACGAACGTCACCAACCCCCGCAGCCAGGTCAAACGGCACAGCCTGTACGAAACAACCCTCCTGCGGCGGGGCGCGACCGTCGGCGCCAACGCCACCATCCTCTGCGGCGTGACGATCGGGCGGTACGCGTTCGTCGCCGCTGGCGCCGTCGTCACACGCGACGTGCCGGACTACGCCTTGGTCCTGGGCAACCCTGCCCGGCAGAAGGGCTGGATGAGCCGGCACGGCCATCCCCTCAAAGACCCCGATGGCGGCGGCGTCATGACCTGCCCGGAAAGCGGGTACCGATACCGCCTCAACGACGCCGGCGAACTGAAATGCCTCGACCTGTCCGAAGACCAGCCCCTTCCGCACGACCTGGCCGAAGGAAAAAAAGCCTATCGGGAGTGGAAACAGAAATAATCCTTTGGCTGTGAGCCCTCGGCTCTCTGCCAACCCTTCCATTAATTTCGGGAGCACCATGAACGTACCTCTGCTTGATCTGAAGGCCCAATACGCCACCTTACGCGACGAGATGGTGCCCGCACTCGAAGCGGTCATGGAGAGCCAATACTTCATCAACGGCCCGGCGGTGAAGGAACTCGAGGCCGCCGTCGCCGAGTACTGCGGCGTGCATCATGCCGTGGGCGTCTCCAGCGGGACCGACGCCCTCATCGCCGCCCTGATGAGCCTGGACCTCGCCGCCGACAAACCCGCCTGCCGGACCGGACAAAGCTGCGCCGGCCCCGTCGAGGTCATCACCACGCCGTACACGTTCTTCGCCACCGTCGGAAGCCTCTGGCGTGTCGGGGCCAGGCCGATCTTCGTGGACATCGATCCGGCGACGTACAACATCGACCCGGCGAAGGTCGCCGAAGCCGTCACCGACCGCACCGCCGCCGTCATGCCCGTACACCTCTTCGGGCAGTGCGCGGAGATGGACCCGATCCTCGACGTGGCCCGGCAGCACGACCTGGCCGTTATCGAAGACGCAGCCCAGGCGATCGGCGCGACCTACAAGGACCGCAAGGCCGGGGCCATGGGCACCTGCGGGTGCTTCAGCTTCTTCCCCAGCAAGAACCTCGGCGGACTGGGCGACGGGGGAATGGTCGTCACCGACGACGCCGACCTCGCCGACCGGCTCCGCCAGTGCCGAAATCACGGATCGCAGCCAAAATACCACCACCGATGGGTCGGCGGGAACTTTCGGCTGGACACGCTCCAGGCGGCGGGGCTGCTGGTCAAGCTGCCCCACCTGGAGACCTGGCACGAAGCACGACGCCGAAACGCCGCCCGCTACGACGAACTCCTCGCCGACGTCGCGGAAGTCGCCACCCCGAACATCGCCCCGCACAACCGAACGATCTACAACCAGTACGTCCTCCGCGCCCAACGGCGCGATGAGCTGTGGGCGTACCTCAAGAAAAACGGCGTCGGCTGCGAGGTCTACTACCCCGTGGCCATGCACACCCAGGAATGCTTCGCCGAACTCGGCCACAAGCCCGAAGACTTCCCCGAGGCCCACAGGGCCGCCGGCGAGACCCTCGCCCTGCCCGTATACCCCGAACTGAACGACGAGCAGATCAGCTACGTCGTCGAAACGATCAAGAAGTTCTATGCGTAAAAGCCGTGAGTTCCAATCACATACGACGAAAATCTGACATTTACCCTCTTTTCGTGTATCGTTGACGGCTCACAGCCCATCGTGTTCTTCGTGCCTTCGTGGTTGTACCGCTTTGGAAAGTTGATGTTGCCGATCCCCAGAGCAATGAACGATTGAAATGTCATGTGGCTTCGTCGGCGAGGACGAGGCTGGCAAGGACGGAGGCTGGTGCTACGTAGCGAAGCTACTTCGCAGAGTAGCAAGCAGGCAATGCCGAGCATTTCCGATGCAGCCGGACGCCGCCAGCCGATGCCGCAGCCAGAAGACATGCGACAGGTCAAACATGAATTGCTCCAACGAAACCTCTGCAAGGAACCTTTCATGAGTGAACCGAAACATTTTGCGTTGATCGGCGTAGGCGGGTACATCGCCCCGCGACACCTCCGGGCCATCAAGGACACCGGCAACGAACTCGTCGCCTGCCTCGACCCGAAAGACTCCGTCGGCATCATTGACTCGTTCTTTCCCGACGCGCGGTTTTTCACGGAATTCGAACGGTTTGACCGGCACCTCGAAAAACTTCGCCGCGATCATGGCCGACAGGTCGACTACGTCAGCATCTGCTCGCCGAACTACCTCCACGACGCCCACATTCGCTTCGCCCTACGGATCGGCGCCCACGCGATCTGCGAAAAGCCCGTCGTCCTCAACCCCTGGAACGTCGACGCGCTGAAGCTGATCGCCGAGGAAAACAAGAGACGGGTCAACGTCATCCTTCAACTCCGCCTGCATGAAGCGGTCCGCGCATTGAAGGACCGCATCGCCGCCGAAAACGACGACGTCATGCACGATGTCGAACTGACCTACATCACCCCCCGAGGCCGATGGTACGGCGTGTCGTGGAAGGGCGACGGGATCAAGTCCGGGGGAGTGGCGACGAACATCGGCATCCACTTCTTCGACATGCTGACATGGATCTTCGGGCCGGTTCAGGAGTCCGTCGTCCACCTGGCGGAGGAGACCAAGACGGCCGGCTTCATGCAACTGCCCAAGGCGCGCGTGCGGTGGTACCTCTCCTTGGACCGCAACGATCTGCCCGAGGCCTCTCGGCAACCCGGCGCGCTGAAGCCTTTCCGCTCGATCACCGTCGACGGCGAAGAAGTCGAATTCTCCCAAGGCTTCACCGACCTCCACACCCTCAGCTACCAGCAAATCCTCGCGGGCAACGGGTTCGGGCTGGATGAAGCGAAGAAAGGCGTCCAGATCGTCTCCGACATCCGAGACGCGAACGTCCAGCCTCCCGACGCCAAGGCCCACCCCCTGCTCCTGTCCTGAGCGGATGCCCGAGGAGACCAGAGGGCTGGTTCCCACCAAGGAATGGAGCAATACCGGCGTCCGCGTGGTTTCCCAGGTACCGGAACCGTGGGTGACCCTCCTGGTGGCTGCGGGCGGAGTTTGCCTGCTCCGACGAAAAACCGGGAGTTCCTGAAAGGAATATCGAGAGGTTCCCTCGTAGCACCGGCCGTAGCACCGGCGAGGGATCCTGGGAAACGGCGAAACACCACGGGGCGAAGACGCGCTGCGAGGGTTCTCGCCTACGGCCCGCAGCATTTTTTGTATTTCAGGCCGCTGCCGCAGGGACAAGGATCGTTTCGGCCGACTTTGGATTCGGCACGGAGCGGGGCAGTCACGAGCGGCTCGGGTTCGTACTGCCCAGTCGACAGGCGCAGGGCCGGTGCCGACGGGTCATCGTCCCGGCCCTGAAGCCCCAGCTCCCGCAGCATCGCCTCCCGAGGAACGACAGCGGGTACGTTGCCCGAGGGGTCTGGCATGGTGCGGATGAGCGTCAGGATCTGTTGCCGGCCGGCATCGGTCCGGCAGGCCTGCCGGGGCGTCCTGCCGTCCAGAATCGGCAGCGGCATATCGATCCAGTTCATGTACTGCCGATCGATCATGGGCTGCAGTCCAGCAGCCATCTCCGGCGTGACCTCCAGGGGATCGTCGGGCATCATCTCATCGGGCCGCCGATCGTTGCGGACTTGCTCGGCGGTGCGGGAGGTGAGGTTCTCGAACCGCACGCCGGGCAGGGTCTCCAGCCAGCCGCGGGCCGTGGCGTATCGCTGCGCAGAGTTGGTCGTCAGGACCAGTTCGTTGTCGATCAGTTCGATTCGCCCGAGCGTGACGGGCCCGCCGAGCGTCTCGGCGGCCCGGCCGGTGGCGCCGGTCCAGACGAACTCGCCATTGTCCTCGTCGAAGTGAACGTCTTCTCGTCGGCGCAGCGACTCATGGACCGCAGCCGGGTCAGCCACCACGAACGAGGCGGTGTGCAACACCAGGCCCTCGCCGTCCATGTTGCACAGCCGGGGCGGTGCCTGCTGAGACTGCCATTCCTCGACCCAGTCCCACAGCCGACCGAACAGCCCGGCCTGCTCCCTCAGGCCGTCCGGCGTGAAGTCCACGCCGCAATCCCGCAGGAACGCGACGGCCTCGGCACCCATGTCCGCTGCCAGCGGAGGACCGGCGATATCGACAAACCGGAACACCCCGGCAACATAGACGCGGACTACGACAAAGAGGTTTGTCTCGATGTTCTCCGAAAGCCACCGATCATGCACCGTTACGCTCCGGCCCAGCAGGAGGTCTTCCAGATCGACCGTACCGGCGTCGGGGTTGTAATCGGCTACGCGGTAGAGGCTCGGATAGCTCGCCATGCGAGACCTCAGCAGCCGGACCTCGCTCTCGGGCAGTCCTTGGGCGAGCATCTTCTCGGCCTGCGTCTTACTCTTGCGGGTCGGACGATACGACAGCACGCCCCAGGAGGCGTAGGCGGACCCCACCCCTTGTTCCCCGAATTCCTCGAAGTAAAACTTCAGATCCTCGTCGCCGAAGTATCGCTTGGTGGCCCGGTCGGTCCAGAGTCGGTCATCGTAACGCAGAAAGCCAAGGAAACGCTTCGTTAGACGCAAGTCCGCGTTTTTCCAACCGGCCCGATCGTCCTCGGCCGGCACACCCTCGTCATTCTCCCCCTCCCCCAGCGGTGCGACCAAGAGCGGTCCGTCCTTCAAATATTCGAGGAAGTCCTCCACGAGGCCATCCATTTCCATGATATTCGGCTCGTAAACGCACATCACGCCCCGGCCTTCCAACACCGGCGACATCGCCTCGAACAGTTTCCGGTTCGAGAAGACCATCCTGTCGGGCAAGCCTTTCGGAGCACCGGGGATTCGGCCGTGAAACGCCTCGACCAGGGCTTGGACGGCTTCGGCGATGTCGCCGGAGAAGAAGGGTTTGGCATGTACGGCCATTCCAGTGACTTCGTCCAGCACCAGGAGCATCTGCATACTGCGGTCGTCGTCCTCGATGGAAATCGAAAGGCAGGGCGTGGCGACAAGCCACCTCGTCTCCAGCCGCTCCAGGCCCGTCAGGTCCACGCCCGAGGCGGCGAAGCGATGCGACTGCGAGGAAACCGCGGTTCGGGTAGGACATTCGCGAGAAACCGACACCTGCGGGCGGTTCGGATCGCCCTCGACCGTCACGATGCAAATACCGTCGGGGTCGTTGATTTCCGCCGGTTCCAGCAGGTCTTGTCGGTCAGCCTCTATCGCCGCCCGGCTCACCGTCAACAGCAGCGTCCACTCTTCTTCGTTCGGCAGCCGGGGACGGCGGTTCGCGGATTGGGCCAGGACGTTGGGAACCTCTTCGTCGAATTTCGGATGCAGACCCGCCTGCCGATAGACCGCTTGTGTCCGATCGTCCAGATAGCCGAACAAATCCATGGTGAAACCCACCATGTCGATCGCTTCGTAGGTGCCGTCGTCCGCGCAGTCCGGGTCTGTCAGGGCTGCGAAGTTCTCGACCGCTTTCGGCCCGTACACGACCATCAGGCCGAACTCCTCGCCTCCCTCGCCCATCACGCTGCCCAGGACCAACTCGTCCCGACCGGCCAGGCGGACGCCGAAACAGTCGAAGTTGCAGAAACGCAACCACAGCTGACGGGAATTGAACTCCCCCGCCGCCTCGATACATGCCCTGATACGTTGCTTGGCGTCCATGCGATCCTCACGATCTTGACATTCGGTTCCCGCCATCATTGTCCCGCCTTTTGAGCATACGTCAAGAAAAGATCTGCAATCATTCTGCGTCGATCGCACCAACCGTCGGACACATAAGCACATTAAGCACATAAGAACCTGTATGAAAACGTGGCATGGCCGTCTCG
>CAYMAP010000040.1:0-15449 GCA_964388425.1 uncultured Planctomycetaceae bacterium | reverse complement strand
ACATCCCCAAAACGGTCCTCCCGGCGTGTTCTTGGCAGTTCTGAGGGAGGCGTCTCTGTTGAGTTCGTTTCTTGGTGGTCATGCCTGCATCGCGTCGTAGCGTTTCCGCCGGTCGGCCCAGTGCGCTTCGCCGGAGGGTCTGTAGACCGTCATCTCCGTCGAGGCGCGCATGATGTCGTGGATCGCTCGCTTGTCCTCGATATGACCCATCGCCAGGGCCTGTGTCAGCCCGTTGCCCAGCGCCGTGCACTGGTCGGCCCCGGCGTGGACGTCCCGGCCGATGGCGTCGGCGGTGAGCTGGCAGAGCAGGGTGTTGGCGATCCCCCCGCCGACGATGTTGAGCTGTCGGTACGTCCGCCCGGTCAGGTCCCCGAGCATCCGCAACCGCCAGTCGTACTCCAGGGCGAGGCTCTGCAGTACGCAGCGAACCATCTCGCCGCGTCCGCTCGGCGTCGGCTGGCCGTGGTCGGCCAGGACGTCCAGGATCGCCCGTTCCATCTCGTCCGGTGCGCGGAGGCGGTCGTCGCTGACTTGAAGCAGCGCGTCGGCCGAGGCCGCGCGGGCCTCGTCGGTCATCCGGGCGTAGTCCCACGGATCGGCCGGCGTGTCCCACTTCCGGCGGAGTTCCTGGACCAGCCAGAGTCCCAGAATGTTCCGCGCAAGGTACCACTGGCCGATGGCGTACTCGTTGGTGAAACCCTTGGTCAGGCAGTCCGCGCTCGTGACGGGCTGCTCGACCGTCGAGCCGATGATGCTCCACGTCCCGCAGGACAGGAACGCCCAGTCGTCTCCCGCCGCCGGGACGGAAGCCACGACGCTGGAGGTGTCGTGCCCGCAGACGGCGACGACCGGCAGGGGTCGATCCAGCCCCACCTCCTCAGCCAGGTCGCTCCGCAGGTCGCCCAGGACCGTGCCGGCCTCGATGAGTTCGCCGAAGAGTCGCTCCGGCAGGTCGAACGCGCGGGCGATGTCGAAATCCCACTGCCGGTCCGTGCCCATGAGGTTGGTGTTGTTGGCGATGGAGCGTTCGCTCGCCCGCCGACCTGAGAGGAAATAGTTCAACAGGTCGGGCATGTTCAGGAAGCCGTCGGCGGCATCGATCAGCGACGAGTCGTCCCGCCGAAGCGAGGCGAGCTGGAACAGCGACGCGATCTGCCAGGGCTCGTAGCCGGTCCGCCGGAAAATCTCTTCCCGGGGCATGATCGGGTCGGTGTACTCATGGATGCCGTCGGTCCGCGCATCGCGGTAGCTGACCGGCAGGCCCAGCAGCTTCCCGCAGCGGTCCAGCAGCCCGAAGTCCACCCCCCAGGTGTCCACGGCGAGACTCTCCGGGGCGTGACCCGCCCGCAGACAGGCCCGCAGGCCCTCGATCATCTCGGCGAACAGGAACGGCAGGTCCCAGTAGACCGTACCGGCCAGCGCCACCCGACGGTTCGGCCAGCGGTGGACTTCCTCCATCCGCACCCGCCCCTCAGCAAGGGTTACGACAATCGCCCGGCCGCTCTCGGCCCCGAGGTCCATGGCAAGGTATTCGTGCGTTGAAGACATGCCCTTGATGTACCGCGCCGGGCCAGAACCTGTCCAGTCTCAATCGCGGGCTGAGGCCATTGGATTTCGTGGTTATTTTGCGATTGTGAATTTCCAGGGACATGGTACACTGTATGGTTCTCCGCGGGCGGTACGTTGCGCGCGGAGCGACCGGGCGTTCCGGTCGGCCGGGCGACGGGCAGGTCGCGTTGCCGGCGGCGCCGCGTTCAGCGGGAACGCGGAGTCTCGCCGTCTTCCTCGGGAACCAGAACAGGACAAATCTCTGCATGGTAGACTACAACCTCATCAAGTCGTTGAACGTTTCGGACGACGACGTCGAAAAAACATTGCAAACAGCCTTGGGGGAATACGACCAGGACACCCTGGGCGGGGTCATCAAGGACACCACCGAGCACCAGCCGGGCAACATCTACACCGGACGAGTCGTGGACGTCATCGGCAATGACGTGGTGGTCGAGGTGGGGCTCAAGAGCGAGGGGACCGTCGACATCGACGAGTTCGACGACCCCGCCTCCGTCGAGCCGGGCCAGGAAATCGAGGTCTTTCTCGAAGAAATCGAATCGGACACCGGGCTGGTTGAACTCTCGAAGCGCAAGGCCGACCGCATCCGCGGCTGGGAGCGCATCCTCGCCAACAACGGCGAGGGCGACGTGATCTCCGGCACGGTCTCGCGGAAGATCAAGGGCGGGCTGCTGGTGGACATCGGCGTCCCGGCGTTCTTGCCGGCCAGTCAGGTCGACATCCGCCGGCCCAGCGACATCGGCGAGTACATCGGCCAGCCCATCGACGCGGTGATTCTCAAGATCGACGAGGACCGCCGAAACATCGTCGTCTCGCGGCGGAAACTCATCGAGCAGCAGCGCGAGCAAGCCAAGAAACAACTCCTCGAGGACATTCAGGAAGGCCAATGGCGCAAGGGCGTAGTCAAGAACATCGCCGACTTCGGCGCCTTCGTTGACCTCGGGGGCATCGACGGTCTGCTGCACATCACCGACATGAGTTGGGGCCGGATCAACCACCCCTCCGAAATGCTCAAAATCGACGAGGACGTCGAAGTCGTCGTGCTGAACATCGACTTCGAGAAGGAAAAGATCGCCCTCGGCCTGAAGCAGAAGTCCAAGAGCCCATGGGAAGACATCGAGGGAAAATACCCCGTTGGGACCAAGCTCAAGGGCGAGGTCGTCAACGTCACGAGCTACGGCGCGTTCGTCAAGATCGAGGAAGGCCTCGAGGGCCTGGTCCACATCTCCGAGATGAGCTGGACCCGCCGGATCAACCACCCCTCCGAGCTGGTCGAGGCCGGCCAGGAAATCGAAGTCGTCGTCCTCGACATCGACAAGGACAAGCAGGAAATCTCCCTCGGCATGAAGCAGGCCGAGCAGAACCCCTGGACGGTCGTGAAGGAAAAGTACCCCCCGGGAACGGTCATCACCGGCGTTGTGCGGAACATGACCAACTTCGGAGCGTTCATCGAGATCGAGCCGGGCATCGACGGACTGCTGCACGTCAGCGACCTGTCGTGGACCAAGAAGATCGGCCACCCCAGCGAGATCTTCAAGAAGGGTCTGGAACTCAACTGCGTCGTCCTGGCCGTCGACGAAGACAAGATGCGCGTCGCCCTGGGGCTCAAGCAGTTGACCGAAGACCCCTGGCTGCGGCAGATACCCGAGCACTACCAGCCGGGCATGATTATCCGCGGCAAGGCCACCAAGATCACCAACTTCGGCGTCTTCGTCGAACTGGAAGACGAACTCGAAGGGCTGCTGCACGTCAGCGAGCTGTCCGACCACAAGGTCGACCCCAAGGACGTGGTGAACATCGGCGAGGAGATCGAGGTCAAGATTCTCCGCGTGGACACTGACGACCGGAAGATCGGGCTGAGCCTCAAGCGAGCCCAGTGGGCGGCCGAGGACGCCACGACCGCCGACCAGCCCGGCGGGGGCAGCGAGCCCCGGCGAGGCGGGCTCAGCAGCGAAGGCGGCATGCTCGGGGAGATGGGCGACCAGATCCTCGATACCATCCGCAACCGCGACGAGGAAGGCGGCGAGGCGGCTCCGCAAGAGGACTCGGCCGAGGCCGAATCGGACGAAGACTCCGACGCCGCCCAGCCCGAGGCCTCCGAAACCACCGAAGAGGAGAAAAACGAATAATTGCCCCGAACCCCGACGTCGGCCGCCTGTCGGCGGATTTTTGGCACCCCCCCAAAGCCCATGCACGAACTGCATGGGCTTTGCTTTTGAGGGTTCCGGCGCGTCGCAGTCCGCGCCCTCAGCGATTCCATACGTTGTGGAGGGCGGGCACTTGCACCCACGCTGTTTCTGACCTTGCTTAAGTGCCCTTCCAATTTGTCCGACGATGGAGACAGAAGCCCTCGCGTCTCGCCGTCGCGAGGGTCTGGAGAGGTGCGCATGAGCGATTCCACGTCAGCAACGTCGACTGCCCTGGGCTGGTACCTCGAGCAGATCAAGCACACCCCGCTGCTGTCGGCGGAAGAGGAAAAGCAGCTAGCCCGACGCATCCAGCACCACAGCGACCCCATTGCCCGCCAGCAGATGATCCAGGCCAACCTCCTGCTGGTCGTCAAAATCGCCAAGGAATACTCCACCGCGGGCATGACGCTGGGCGACCTGGTGGCCGAGGGCAACCTCGGTCTGATGCGCGCCGTCGAGGAGTTTGACCCCGACGCCGGCGTGCGATTCAGCACCTACGCAGCATGGTGGATCAAGCAGTCGATCAAGAAGGCCCTCATCAACGCCGGCCAGCCGATCCACATCCCGGCCTATCTCGCCAAGCTCCTGGCCCGGTTCCGCCGAAGCGAGCACGAACTCGAAGCCCAACTCGGGCGAACGCCGACCTTCGAGGAAGTGTCGCGACACATGAAGCTCTCGCGGAAAAAAGCCGAGATCGTTCAGCAGGGGCTCCAGGCCGTCACCACCCCGACGCAAGTCGGCAACGAGGACACCCAGGCCGTCAGCGAAATGCTCCCGGACGAAGACGCCGAAAGTCCCGACGGACGCCTTCTGGCCGAGTCGATCGGGCCGACGGTTCAGAAATTCCTCAGCCAGCTCGACGAACGTTCGCGCAACATCCTCATTCTCCGCTACGGGCTGGACGGGGCCGAGCAGCAGACCCGGACATACAAGGAAATCGGCGAGGCGATCGAACTGACCCGCGAGCGCGTCCGGCAGCTCGAACGCCAGGCAGTCGCTCAACTGCATGAACTGTTTGATGAACTGGCGTAACCCCCCCTGCCGCAGACCCCTGAGGGGCACGCTGCGCAATCCCCCTGCCTGCCTGCCCGCGACTCACCGCTGAAGCGTCGCGACCACCACAGCCGGCAGGCCGAGCAGATACTGTCGTTCCCATTGAACCGATCGACGCAGAACAGCGGGGAACAGGTTCCGCAGTTGCCCGCCGGTGAGGGGATTGAACTCGTCGGGGTCGGCGAAGTGTTCCCGCCTGGCCCGTCGATAGAGGCGACTCCGCAGGGGTCCGTCGCACCAGTGGGCGAAGGGCAGGAGGGTGTGCGGCTCGAAGGGCGAATCGGCGTCGGGCGTGGCGACCCAGACATTCCGGGCGACGCGGCAGAGTTCAGCCAGGAACCTCCGCTGCCTGTCTCGCGGCCCGACGTGCTCGATGACGGCATTGCTGTGGGCCAGATCAAAGGCGCCGTCGTCGAACGGCAGCTCGCAGCCGTCCGCGCGGACCCACGCGATGCCGCGAACCGCGCACAACGGCGGGGGGCCGTCCAGCCCCACGGCGGTAAGATTCCGCGGATGCGGGTACCACCGCTCGAAGTAGTCCACCGCCCCGCCGCCGATCCCGGCGGCTCCGACATCCACGACGCGCGTCTCGGGCCCGGCACCGGACCAACGCAGGAACCGCCGCATCCGCTCGCGTCGCATCCGTCGGCCCAGGCGCAGCGCGCCTCGCCAGACCAGCCCGTCCGGCCAACGCCACCACGATGGTCCCGTTCCCGTCACGCCGCTATTGTACGCACATCCCCGCCGCCGGGGCGAGGGCTTCTCCGCGCAAGACCGATGCGAACTCGCGGCGACATTGGACTTTGCCCCGCCCGTTCGGTATCGTGGCGGGTCTATGAACATTCTCGGGATTCACTTCAACACACACGAGTCAGGTTCAGCGGTGATGCAGGACGATCGGCTGACCTTCGCCATCAGTCAGGAACGCCTGGATCGCCAGAAGATGTCCGACGCCGCCCCCGCCGAGGCCGTCAACACCGCCCTGCGCACGACCGGGCTCTCGCTGGAGCAGATCGATCACCTGGCCATCAGCGACGACCTCGGCACGGAGGGATACTACCGCAGCCGGGTCCGGTTCAAAAAAGCCCAGTTCCGCGAGACGTGGAAGCGGGCGATCGGCTACTTCGGCCCCCGTCTGCTGCCGATGGGCGAATACTACCGCCGGATGCTGGTCACCAACAAGCGCAGCAGCCTGAAGCGCCAGCAGCGCTGGGACGCCCTGCTGGGCGATCTCCGCAATCGCGGCTTCGCCGGGCAGAGGCACTCTTACGAGCACGGCTACTCCCACGCATGCACGGCGTACTACTGCTCGGGCTTCGATTCCGCGCTGGTCTTCGTCATCGAAGCCGCCGGGTTTATCAACGCATCGAGCGTCTATCTCGCCCGCGACGGAAAGATCGAGAAAGTCCTCGACATCCCCTGGCCCCACTCGCCGGGGCGATTCTACGAGACCCTCACGCTGCTGCTGGGCTTCCGCCCGGCCCGTCACGAAGGGAAAGTCACGGGCCTGGCCGCCCTGGGCGACCCGGACGTGCTGGGCGACTACGCGCGAAGTCTCTTCCACCTCGACCCGGTGCGCGACGATTTCCACCTCGCCCCGGACGTACACCTCTGGCGGTGGGACTACCGCAAGCGCCGGCCGGGGCGACCGCTGCCCCGACCACTGCGGAACTACGACCGTGAGCACGTCGCGGCAGCCTGGCAGGTCGCGCTGGAGGAGGCCATCGTAGGACTGGTCCGCCGAATGCTCGACCGCTACCCGGAGGTGCGCCACGTCGCTCTGGCCGGCGGCGTCCACGGGAACGTCAAGCTCAACCAGCGGATCAACGAACTGTCCCGGGTCGAGGAACTCTACGTCCACCCGGGCATGGGCGACTGCGGCCAGCCGGTCGGGGCGGCCCTGGCCTGCTGGGCTGAGACCGCCGGGAACCCCCGTCCGTTCCGGCACGATACGGTGTACCTCGGCCCGGAGCCGGACGAAACCGAGAGCCTCGACGACCTGGCCCGCGAGTTCGACCTGGTCTTCGAGGACACGCCCGACCTGCCGCGCCGCGTCGCGGAACTGCTGGCCGACCACCGGATCGTCGCCCTCTGTCGGGGGCGGATGGAGTACGGCCCGCGGGCGCTGGGCAACCGGACGATCATGTACGCCGCCACCGATCCGTCGGTCAACGACTGGCTGAACAAACAGCTCCGCCGGACCGAGTTCATGCCCTTCGCGCCCGTAACGCTCATCGAGGACGTCGACCGCTGCTACGTCAACGGCCGAAAGAGCGCCTACACCGCCGGGTTCATGACCGTCTGCTACGACTGCACTGACGAGATGCAACGCCTCAGCCCCGCCGTCGTGCATGTCGACGGAACGGCCCGGCCGCAGTACATCCGAAGGGAACAGAACCCGCTGTACTACGACATCCTCGCCGCCTACAAGGAGCTGACCGGCATCCCCTCAGCCGTCAACACGTCGTTCAACATGCACGAGGAGCCGATCGTCTGTACCACGCGGGAGGCACTGAAGGCCTTCGTCGCAAGCCGACTCGACGCGCTGGTCCTCGGAGACAGGCTCCTGCTCGGCGACCGCAACCCCGTATTGCGCGAGCGGCTCGGGGAGATTCGCGAGGTTCCCCAGGACCCAGCCGACGGCGAGGAACCGCAGGACTGACCTGATCGGCCGGCGGGAATCGGCTGCAGGAAACGTATCGCAGGGGCCGATATAGTCCCCGTCCGACGAGCCTGGGAACGGTTCCTGTCGAAGGCAAGGCACCGGCGATCCGCCTCGGCCCGATCCATTCATCGGCAGGGAAAGGGGCTCGGCATGCCCGTATTCAACTACGTCCACCTGACGCTCGAACACCTCACGCATCCCGTGGCTGCGGGGATTCTGATCGGCCTGGTGATGAGCCTGAACCTGGTGCTCTGCCTGGCCGGCCAAAGGCTCTACCGGGTAGTGATACTCATCTACTCCGTCGCCCTGGTCAGCGGGGTGCTGGCCGTCCTGCTGCATGTCCTGACGGGCAACTGGATCGTAGCGATGCTGGGCGTCGTGCCGGGCGCGGTCATTGGATCCCTGTTTCGTCGATGGATCTCCTACGCCGTCCTGGTCTCGATGGGCGGGTACGTCGCGGTCTTCGCGTTGAGTCTGCTCTGCGGCTGGCGGGGCTGGGGTCAGCCCCCGCTGTGGGCGACGGGCATCGCCCTGGCCGTCGGGGGGATTCCCGCACTGTTCACCCCCCGCCCGTTCCTGATCCTCTTTACTTCCATACCCGGCGCCGTCAATGTCATGCTGGGGGTGTTTTACTTTGTCGGACTGCCCGGGCTTGCGGAATACAGCAGACCGGAGTATTTCTTCCAGGACACCTACGCGGCGATGTTCGCTCCCTTCAGCCTGCCCCAGATCGAGGCTATCGTCGTCCTTGCCGTGATGTCGATGTTCATCCAGGACCGCTGGACCTCCCGACCGATGGACGACGAAATCACCTCAGCCGCCTTCGACGCCGACAGCCGACCGATCTGATCCTTCCGCTCGCCTGCCCCACGCTGAGAAAATCAACCGCGTGGGTGCAAGCACCCACCCTCTAAAGTGTAGCTCAGCCGCCCCCGGCTGAGTCGATCGTCAGTCCCCCCTCCGCCGGGAAAGACGCCGCAGGAGGTCGCTGTTGACCCGGTCCCAGTCGCGCCCGCTGGCGTCGGCGCCCTTGGGGGTTTCGAGGATCATCGGCACGCGGGGCAGTTTCCGCGAGCGGACCAGCCAGCCGAACCCTTCCCGCCCGATGTGGCCCTGCCCGATGTGGGCGTGGCGGTCGACGCGCGAGCCGATCGGCTTGAGCGAGTCGTTGAGATGAACCGCCTGCAAACGACCGAGGCCGATGACCTCGTCGAACTCCCGCAGCATGGCCCGGCCGGCGTCGGCGGTCCGCAGGTCGTACCCGGCGGCGAAGACATGGGCGGTGTCCAGGCAGACGCCCAGGCGATTGGCGTGCGAGCAGCGGGTGAGAATGGCCGCGAGGTGCTCGAAGCGGTGACCGATGCTGTTGCCCTGCCCGGCGGTGGTTTCCAGCAGGACCGTGGTCTTGGACGTCCGGTCCGTTGGCAGGACGGCGTCCAGCCCCTCTGCGATGCGGGCGATGCCAGCGTCGGTGTCCTCGGCCGATCCCGGGTGCAGCACGAGGTACTCGATGCCCAGCCGACCGCACCGGTCGAGGTCCTCGGCGACGGCGGCAAGGGATCGCTCACGGACCCGTCCTGCCCCGGCGAGGTTGACCAAGTAGCTGCCGTGCGCCACAATCGGCCCGATCCCCGTAGCCTGTCGGGTTGAGCGAAACTGCTCGACCTGGGCGTCCTCCAGCGGCGGAGCCGACCACTGCCGCTGGTTGCGCACGAACAGCGCGACGGTTTCGAACCCGTAGTCGGCCGCCGATTCCACCGCGCGGTGAAGCCCGCCGGCGATGCTCAGATGGGCACCAAGTAGCATTGTGGCATTGTAGGCGAGCATCCCCGGCGTGAGGACATCACGCCGATCAGGACACACGCCGGTCAGGACCTTGCAACAGGCGGGGAAATGGCTATCATCGAGCGTTCGACCCCACCCGAAGGAGTACACCAGCATGGCGTTCGCATTTTTCAGAAAACGGCAGAAACTGATTTTCCTGATCATGGTCCTGCTCATGGTCAGCTTCCTGATCGGCTTCCAAGGGTTCTCGATGCTCTTCAGCACCGACCCCGAGGAAGTTGAAATCGGCCAGAGCCGATTCGGCAAAATCAGCAACGGCATGATCCAACAGGCGCGCAGCGACCTAGATTTGCTGAGCCTGATGCTCGGGGCACTGGGGCGTGGCTCGGAACAGGTCCAGGCCTATCAGCAACTGCGAACCGGTGGAACCGACGAGATGACCGGGGCGCTGGGCTATGCCCTGCTGCTTCGGCAAGCTGGGGAAGAAGGGTTCATGCCGATCGAGGGCGAGGTCAACGCGCTGATCCAGCGATTCGTGGACAACGGGCTGGATTATGAGGGCCTGGCGCGGAACCTTCGACAGAACCGGGGCCTGCCGGAAACTGCCCTGCGCGGCGTGCTGGCCCGCTGGCTGACCGTCTACTCGGCCTACCGCGCCCAGTCGGTACTCGTACCGCCCAGCGAACAGCAACTGGCGAAATTGTACCGCGACTTCAACGAGCGCATGGCCGTCGAGGCGGTGCGTGTGCCGGCGTCTGCGTTTCTCGAAGAGGTCGGCGAACCGACCGACGAGCAGGTCCGCGAAATGTTCCAGACCTACCGCAACCGGCTCGGTGGGGAGTTCGCCGGGATCAACCGTTTCGATTTCGGCTACCTGCGACCGGCTCGGGTGGACCTGGCGTATCTGTTCGTGGACTTCGACGCGATACGCCGCGGCACTGTGCCGACGACAGAGCAGATGCGGACGTATTACGACGAACACCGGACGGAGTTGACTCGCGACGTCCCCCTCACCCCCCAACCTGACGAGGCCGGCCAGGCTCCCGTGGCCCGGAAGGAGCCCATGAGCTTCGCCGAAGCCCGTCCGAGGATCATCGAGAAGCTTCAGCCGGAACTGGCCCAGTCGGCATTTGTGGGGATCGTCGAGAGCCTCCAGCGAAGGACCGAGGAGCGACAATTGACCCGGAAGCGGGACGAATCGGCGGCAATCCGGCCGACCGGCGAGGACCTCCGGGCCGTCCTGCAGGAAATGACCCTGCCGGCCGACGAACTGCTCGGACGAACCATCCCCCTCATTGCCGAACGACAGGCGCCGCTGGAGCAGGTCGTCCGCGCCATCGCCAGACAGGCCAACCCCCCGCTGAACACCATCTGCTTCCCCTACGACACCCCGGGCGAGGTCACCGTCTCGCCGGACGTAAAAGTCACACTGATGGCCAAGGGCATCACGGTCGGGGAGGCGCTGGCAAAAGTTGCCGAGCAGATCCCCGACCTGCCGACACTCTCCTGGGCCGCCTTCGACGGCATGGAAAGCGTGCTGTTTCCGATCTCGGGAATCAGGCTGTTTCCGGCGACCTTCGGGCGCACGGACCTGGTGACCCAACAGGAGTTGCGCGACAACCCGCTGCTGGGCAGTGCCTTCCAACGCACGCCACGGGGGCCCCGGCCTCTGGCGTCGCTGGCGTTTTCGGCCAGTCCCATTCAGCCGGACAGCCCCATCAAACCCGGAGTGTTGGGCCCCAAGTTGCTGGTCTGGACCGAAGGCCGATCGGGTCAGTTGCTCTGGCAGCTTCTGAATGCCGTCGAGCCGAAAAGCCCCGACGCCCTGTCCGAAGAACTCCGCACAGCGATTGTCAGGGATTGGAAGATTCAGCAGGCCTTCGAGTGGGCCTCGAAGAAGGCCGCGGAAATCGAAACCCCCGGGCAGATGCAGGCCTTCGTGGAAAAGCACAAACTCGAGCCCATCGAGACGGGGCTGTTTTCTCGGAAAATGGCGTTGATGGGTCGGCTACAGCCGGGACGGGTCGGCAAGATGGGCTTCCGGGACCCCTCGGTGGACCTCTATTTCATCGAGGAAGCTATGGACAAGCTTCCCCCCTCCGACCTCGACGGGGATTATCCGAAAGAATCCGGGCACATCCTGTCCCTGCCGCTGGAGAGCGAACAAGCGGTCGTGCTGGCCCGGCGAATCGACTACGAACCCGCCCTGCAAAGCGCCTTCCGCGAGGAACTGCCCACCCTGCTGGTCTACCTTTCCCGCGAGCAGTACGCCATGCTGCTGATGGACTGGTTCAACCCGGAAAAGATCCGTCAGCGGGCGGAGTTCACGTTCGCCCAGTCCGAGCCGACGGTCGAGCAACAACCCGAACCGTCCGAAGCGCCTTGACATTTCGGGCGGATCGGGTAGAGTACACGCTTTGCCCCTGCGTGGGACATCGGCTAGGTAGCTCAGGTGGTAGAGCGCGGCCCTGAAAAGGCCGGCGTCGCTGGTTCGACTCCAGTCCTAGCCAGTTCCGTGATGCGCTCGGTGGGCCATGGAGACCCCCGAGGGTTCAGAGAACATCATCACACCCAGACTTTCTCAGGGGGCTTCTCCCCGATTTTCCGTGCTTTTCTCCGAAGCATTTCCGTCCGATCCCGTCTTGATTTGTTGCCGGCTCGGGGGCTGCGCACAGGTTCGTATACGCGGGAAAAAAGCCCTGCTGGACGCGCTGTAAGCCGAGTTCTGTTCCCCGTCGGCCTGGGCAGGGCCGAGGGGCGAAGGCCATTTCTCTGGACGTGCCGTTACCGACACGCTCTGCCAATCGGCAAGCAGCCTACCTGTGACGCTCCCTTGCGGGACGGGCCGGACCGCCCTGTCGTCACGACTTGGCCTTGCACCCGGTGGGGTTTGCCCTGCCGGCGATGTCGCCATCGCCGCGGTGCGCTCTTACCGCACCATTTCACCCTTACCCGCGTGGCGGGCGGTATGGTTTCTGTGGCACTGTCCCGGGCCGATACGCTCCGTCGCGCGGGCGGAGTGACCGGCCGGTGGGCGTTACCCACCACCGTGGTCCGGCGGTGCTCGGACTTTCCTCCCCGGCCCGCAGGGCCGGAGCGGCCTTCCGCGCGTCCAGCGAATGTATGATACCACAATTCCCCCGCGGAGCCAGGAATCCCCCCGCTCCGTCGACCCGCTCAACCGCGGAAGAGGGCGGGATATTTCCGGTGGAGGTCGTCGAGTTCCTTCTGGGCGGCTTTGGCGGCGGTGAGGTCCTCCGAGGCCTGTTGGTATTCCTCGTCCAGGCGATTTTGCTCCTCGAGGTGTCGGCGACCGTCATTCCGCCGGCGAACCCGTTCCCGAAACGCTTCGAGGGCGCGGAACGCTTCGTCGTAACACTTACGGGCCTTGTCGACATCGGCACCGTTGGCCTTGAGCTTCTCGACGTGATGGACCACTTTGTAATCCCGCCGGAGCGTGTCCTTGCTGATCTCCAGCGATTGCATCAGATACGTCAGGTGGTCACGGTCGCGTATCGGGATCGATCCGTGATTTTCATGACACCGCCGGAGAATCTCGATGTATTCCCGTCGGAGTTTTTTTTCCGATCGAAGGACCTGCGTTTTGCTCCCCGGTGCGACCGTTTTCATCATACGCCATCCTTTCGCATTCGTCAGTGCGCAAGGCAACCGTCATTCCCGCTGCAGAGTTCAGTGCAACTCACAAAATCACGACGGAGACGGATGAGGTATGATAAGGCCGTCGAATGAATCCGACTTCACTATCGCATAAGCCAAGCTGGATTGCAAATGGAATTCCGAATTCCGTCCCCAACTTGCCGGATGCTTGTCCGGTGGGCGGGGGGACGGTACAATCCGCGTTTTCCGCGAATTCCAACGAAAGGACAAACTGCGATGAGTCTGCTGGTGACCGGTAGCATTGGTATCGATACGGTCGAAAGCCCGGCCGGAAACATCAAGGACGCCCTGGGCGGCTCGAGCGTGTATTTCGCCTATGCCGCGAGTTTCTTCACGCCGGTCCGGCTGGTGGGCGTGGTGGGTGAGGACTGCCCCAAGGATTTTCTCCAGCCGTTGCGGGACAACGACCGGATCGACCTGGGCGGGCTGGAGGTCCGCAATGGATCGAAGACGTTCCGCTGGCACGGCAAATATCACGAGGACGTCAACCGCCGGGACACCGTGCGGGTGGACCTGAACGTGCTGGCTGAGAGGGGCCCGACGATCCCCGAGGACTTCCGCGACAGCGGGTTCGTGTTCCTGGCCAATACGCACCCGGCGTTGCAGAAGGAACTCCTGGGCCAGTGCAACGGGGCGAAGCTGGTCCTGGCCGACACGATGGATTTGTGGATCGAGACCGAGCGTCCCGCGCTGGTGGCGCTGCTGGGACAGATCGACGGGGTGGTCCTCAACGACGCCGAGGCCCTGCAACTGACGGAGAAGCACAACGTCATCGAGGCCGGTCTGGAGATCGCCTCGATGGTCAAGCAGTTCTGCGTGGTCAAGAAGGGCGAGCACGGGAGCATCCTGTTCCGGGACGGGCGGGTCTACCCGCAGACGGGCTACCCGGCAAGGAAGGTGATCGACCCGACAGGCGCGGGCGACTGCTTCGCCGGCGGGATGATGGGATATCTGGCGTCGCAGAGCGCGACGGACCCCGGCTCGATCCGCCGGGCCATGGCCTACGGGTCCGTCGTGGCGAGCCTGGAACTCGAGGATTTTTCCCTGAACCGCCTGATGCAGATCACGCGGGAGGATATCGACCGACGACTCGATGAGTTCATCGAGATGGTCAATCTGTGACAATCGGTCTGAAAAAGGGTCGTTTGCGCCCGTTTTGGCGTGCCCCATCCGCCGACATCGGACACCGGCCCGTGTTCTCCGCGACCCCATTGCCAATTCCGGCTTTGATTCGGTTTCGGCCTTGAAGCGGCGAGGCAGGAACAGCCCGGAGGAGGGGTACGTTGTTACCCATCCTGTTTGTCTTCTGCGGGAACAGGGAAAACCATGACAGACGGGGGAGAGGGGCAACAAGCCTGCCTGGGCTGGCCAACCTATTTATTCTTTTGTTGGATTTTTTTCCAGGAGTCCTTGAGCGTGACGGTGCGGTTGAAGACGGGGTTCTCGGTGGTGGTGTCGGGGTCGACGGCGTAGTAGCCGATGCGCTCGAACTGGAATCGCTGCCCGGGCTGGGCGTCGGCGAGGGCGGGTTCGGCGATGGCGGAGCGGTTGACCACGAGGGAGTCGGGGTTGAGGTTGTCCAGCCAGGTCTGGCCGTCTTCGACGTCGTCGGGATTTTCCTTGGTGAAGAGTTTGTCGTACTGGCGGACCTCGGTCGGGAGGCCGTGCCGGGCCGAGACCCAGTGGAGCGTGCCTTTGACCTTTCGGCCGTCGGGCGCGTCGCCGCCGCGGGTTTCGGGGTCGTAGGTGCAGTGCAGTTCGGTGACGTTGCCGTTGTCGTCCTTGAGAACGTCGTGGCAGGTGATGAAGTAGGCGTAGCGGAGGCGGACCTCCCGGCCGGGCGCGAGGCGGAAGAACTTTTTCGGCGGGTCTTCCATGAAGTCTTCACGTTCGATATAGAGTTCCTGGCAGAAGGGCACGTCGCGGGCCCCGGCGGAGTCGTCTTCGGGGTTGTTGACGGCCGGGAGGGCTTCTTCCTGTTCGGCGGGGTAGTTGGTCAGGAGGACCTTGATGGGGTCGAGCACGGCCATGCGGCGGGGGGAGGTCTGGTTGAGGTGTTCGCGGAGGCAGAACTCCAGAAGTTGGAGGTCGACGGTGGAGTCGAACTTGTTCACGCCGATGCGTCGGCAGAACTCGCGGATGGCCTCGGGGGTGTAGCCGCGTCGGCGGAGCCCGCAGAGGGTGGGCATGCGCGGGTCGTCCCAGCCGGTGACGTGGCCGTCGCGGACGAGTTGCAGCAGGCGTCGCTTGGACATGACGGTGTAGGTCAGGTTCAGCCGGGCGAACTCGATCTGTTGCGGGTGATGGATGCCCAGGGCGTCGAGGAACCAGTCGTACAGCGGGCGGTGGTTCTCGAACTCCAGCGTGCAGATTGAGTGGGTGATCCCCTCGATGGAATCGCTCTGACCGTGGGTCCAGTCGTACATGGGATAGATGCACCACTTGTTGCCGACGTGGGGGTGCGGGGCGTGGAGGATGCGGTACATCACCGGGTCGCGGAGGTTGAGGTT
>CAYMAP010000039.1:0-15738 GCA_964388425.1 uncultured Planctomycetaceae bacterium | reverse complement strand
CCGTAGCAAGGGGCTGCGGCTCTGCAGGCTTGTTCCCGTTGCCTGAATGGGAGACTCCCCATGTTGAAGCAACGCCTCCTGACCCCCGGTCCGACGGACGTTCCGCCGGAAGTCCTCAACGAGATGGCCCGGCCCGTCTTTCACCACCGCACGGCCCGCTTCCGCGAGATGCTCGGCGAAGTCAACGCCGGTCTGAAGACCATCCTGCGAACGGACAACGACGTGCTGACGATGGCCGGCTCCGGCACGGCCGGGATGGAAGCCGCCATCGCCTGCGCTGTACCGCGGGACAAAAAAGTCCTCGTCTCCAACGGCGGAAAGTTCGGCGAGCGCTGGGTCAACATCGCCAAAAAATACGGCTGCGACGTCGACGAAGTCACCCTCGACTGGGGCACGGGCCTCTCGGCCGACGTCGTGAAGAAAAAACTCGCCACCGGCGAGTACGGCGCGGTCGTCACCGTTCACAGCGAGACCTCCACCGCCACCGCCTGCGACCTTGAGGCGATCGGCAAGGTCGTCGCCGACACCGACGCCCTGCTCCTCGCCGACTGTATCACCTCCGCCGGCGTCCTGCCGCTGGAGACCGACAAGTGGGAGGTCGACATCGTCGGCACCGGCAGCCAGAAGGCCTTCATGCTGCCCCCGGGCCTGGCGATGCTGGCCGTCAGCGAGAAAGCCTGGAAGGTCATCGAGCAGGTCCAGGCCCCGTGCTTCTACCTGGACCTCAAGGCCTACCGCAAAAGCGTCGCCAACAACGACACGCCCTACACCCCGGCCGTGACGCTGATTCGCGGGCTGAAGGTCGCCGTCGACATGCTCAACGAGATCGGCATCGAGACGGTCTGGAAGCGAGCGGGCCTGCTCGCCGAGGCGACCCGACAGGCCGCCGGAGCACTCGGCCTGACGCTGATGAGCCAGAGCCCGTCGGATTCCGTCACCGCCCTGGGCATGCCCGAGAGCGTCGACGTCGACAAGGGCCTGCGCAAGGTTCTGCAGAACACCTACGGCTTCAGCGTCGCCGGCGGGCAGAACGAGTGGAAAGGCAAGGTCATTCGCATCTCCCACATGGGCTACGTCGACCCGTTCGACACGATCGGCTGCATCGCCGCCCTGGAATACGCCCTGGTGGACCTCGGAGCGAACGTCGACATCGGCAAGGGCGTCGCAGCCGCGACGAACGTGCTGAAGGAATGGAAGTAAACAAACACGAATAGATGCTGGGTACTGGATACAGGATGCTGATTGCCGGATCCCCTGAATACCCGCGGTTTCTGTATCACGCGCGCGGGAGCGTGTACGTGTATGAGTTGAAAACGCAAGTCATGCTGGCGTGCGATCTCGGCCTGTTCGACGGTGTGAAGTTGCAGGAATTGCTGAATCGTCTCGCTGTGTGCGGAAAAATGTTGCAGTCGCCGATTCACACTATCCACAAAACCACCGATTCCTGCTGACCGTTTGTCCTCTTTCCCCAGCATCCAGCGCCCGGCATCCAGCATCTTATGTCCTCTATTCCCGGTATCCACCATCAAGAACCCAGTATCCATTGAGGAGCAATACCCATGTCAGAGAAATTGAAAGTACTCGTAGCCGACAAGCTCAGTCCGCTGGGCATTGACTGGCTGGAAGAACAGGACGACGTCGAGGTCGCCAACCTCCCCGGGCGGGACCCGGAGGAACTCAAGGCCGACCTCGGGAACTACGACGGCATCATCATCCGCTCGGGCGTGAAGCTCAAGGGCGAGATGCTGGACAATCCGGGTCGATTGCGATGCATCGCCCGGGCCGGCGTGGGCGTCGATAACGTCGACGTCCCGATGGCGACGGAGAAGGGCATCATCGTGATGAACACGCCCGACGGGAACACGATCTCGACGGCGGAGCTGGCGGTGACGCTGATGATGGCCCTGTCGCGAAAGATCGCCCCGGCCAACGCCTCGCTGCGGGCCGGCCGATGGGACCGCAAGAAATATCAGGGCACGCAGCTTGCCGGCAAGACGCTGGGCGTCGTCGGCATGGGCCGGATCGGCCGGGCCGTCGCAAAACGCGGGCTCGGCCTGGAAATGCGCGTCCTGGGCTACGACCCGTTCTTTGCCGGCAGCACCGACAGCCCCGTCGAAATGGTCAAGGACCTCGATGAACTTTGCAAGCGGTCGGATTACATCACGGTCCACGTGCCCAAGAGCGACGAGACGCTGGGCATGATCGGGACTGAGCAGATCGCCGCGATGAAGGACGGGGTCCGGCTGATCAACGCCGCCCGCGGCGGGATCATCGACCCGCCGGCGTTGCTGGAAGGCATCGAAAGCGGCAAAGTCGCCGGGGCCGGCCTGGATGTCTACCTCTCCGAGCCGCCCGAAGACGAAGCCGAGCAGAAGCTCATCCAGCACGACAACGTCCTGGCCGTCCCGCACCTCGGGGCGAGCACGGAAGAGGCCCAGGACCAGGTGGCCCTCGACGCCGCCCAGCAGCTCGTCGAGGCCCTGCGCGGGTGCGAGGTCCGCAACGCCGTCAACGCCCCCGGGTTCGACCAGACGATTCCGGACGTCCTCAAGCCCTACACCGAACTGGCGTCCCGCATGGGCTCGCTGCTGACGCACCTGGCTCCAGCCGCGATCAGCAAGGTCGAGGTCCTCTACCGCGGAACCATCGCGGACTTCAACGTCACCCCGCTGACGACCTATCTGCTGGTCGGGCTGCTCCAGCCGAACATCGACTCGGTCGTCAACGTCATCAACGCACCGGCCCTGGCCAAGCGGCGGGGGCTGGAGGTCCAGCAGATCACCTCTGGCAGGGGGCGCGAGTTCAGTCGGCTGATGGAAGTGAAAATCTTCACCGACGAGGGCAAGCGCTCGGCGGCGGGGACGATCTTCGGCAACAAGTACCCGCGGGTGATCTCGATCGACGGGTACCCGGTCGAGATGCGACCCGAGGGCCACTGCGTGGTCATCATCAACGACGACCAGCCCGGCGCGCTGGGCCAGTACGGCTCGGTGTTCGGCTCGGCGGAGATCAACATCGCCGACCTGACCTTCAGCCGAAAGAAACGCTCCGGCCTGGCGATGGTCGGACTGAACCTCGACCAGAAACCGGACGATGCCCTGATGCACAAAATCCGCGCCCTGCCGATGGTCCACCAGGCGTGGTACCTCGAACTGCCCGAGCTGCCCTTCAGCCGATCCGTCGACGGCGAGGACACCGCCGAGGGCGACTGAGCTACACGATTGGGGGGGGGTGGGTGCTTGCACCCACGCGGATTCTGACGGACATCGCCCGCCTCGTCCGATACAATAGACGAGATGCAAGACGAGTTCGACAGCGATGAGGAACGCCTGACTCCGCAGCAGGAGCGTCGGCGGATGGCGATGCGTCTGATTTTGGTTCTGCTGGCTGTCGGCATGCTGGCGTCGGGGGTTTACCTCAACTCCAAACGTATTCGAGAAGCCCGCGGGCCGTTGCACCTCAGACGTACAAACGATGCAAACCGCCCCGGCGCGAACGAGCCGGCCGGGCTTCAGACAGCGCCCCCCTCGGAGGTCTATCCCTGGCTGGAAGGCCGATACGATCCGGCCCACTCGATCTACATGCGCATCCCCCCGCCGCAGGGGTTCCGCCGCGTTGCCGTGCCGGAGGGCAGCTTCGCGCACTGGCTGCGATTCCTGCCTTTGCGGAACCGTCGCCCCGGGCCGGGCCACCCGGGGTTGCTGGCGTGGGTGGACCTGCCCGCCCTGGAAGGCACTGGCGGGTCGCCCGAGGACTGCCTCCAGCGCCTGCGGTCGGAGTATCTCCATGCCGTCGGTCAGGACGACCGCCTTGCCTGGGCCGTCAGCCACCATCCCTCCGAGCCAGCGGTCCGCTGGACGGCCTGGTCGGCAAATCCGCCCGCTGCAATGACTTCACCCGCAACGCATCCCGTGGGCCGGGAGGACTACGCGACCCTCCATGCCTTCCTCCGCAAGGTCCTGCCGATGACCACCACCCTGACGCTCTCGCGCGACCTTCGCCCCGCCGAAGGCGAACTGGCCATCGGTCAGGTCTGGCATCACCCGCCGGCGGGTCCCGATGCCCCGCCCGGCCATGCCGTCCTCGTCGCCGACGTTGTCGAGAACCCCCGCAGTGGCGAGCGGGCGTTCCTGCTGCTCCAAGCGACCCTGGACGAACCTTTTCCGGCCGTCGTGGTCAATCCGGGGCATTCCTCGGCCGGCCCCTGGTTCTCCACGCCCGTCGGGCCCGCCCTCCGCCTGCCGGGCTGGACCTTTCTGCCCGACGAACGCTTCGTGTTCGACGAGACCCCGCCGACGGGCACGATCCCATGAAAGACCGCCGGGACTGGCCCGAAAGCTTCTTCGAACGCCGCAGGCAGACCGACCAGCAGGACCAGCGCGGCTTCTACCGACTCGCCGGCCGGAGCGAAAAAACCCTCTCGTTCCTGGACGACCACTGGTGGATTCCGCAAGGTATTTTCGGCGCCTGCCTGTGCCTCGGGCTGGCCGTTCGCCTGGCCGGTTCGATCTCGATCGACGGCTGGTGCCTCAGCGGCAACCTGATGCATGTCCTGACGTTGATTTTTCTGGTCACGGGCATTGTCGCACTGGGCAGTTGGCCGTTCTGGGTCGCCCACCTGGCCCTTCGCGGCCATCGGGCCGAGGCGGTAGGCAGTTGTGCTCTGCTCGCCCCGGTGCTGGTCGTCGCCCTGCTGGGGACGTACATCGGCACGCTGCTGCCCACGCCGGGACCGGCCCTGGCGGACATTGTCTCTGAGCGGACCGGCACGGTGTACCTTCTGGAAGCTCGCAGCGTGCGGAAGGAAACCCAGTTTCGGATCTACGCCCGCCCGACCGATAGCCTGGGCGTGCTCTGGCAAAAACGGTTCGAGGAGTCGACGGGGCTCCAGCCCAGCCCGTACCGCCGGGCCGACGCGGACGCCGAACTGCTGCTCAGCGGGGACGAAACGCTGCTGGTCATACGGCGGGACGGGCGGTACACCGACGCCATCGACCTGCCCGCCGGCGAGATTCTGACCGAAACCATCGCCCCGAAGGACCCGATCGGCCGGCGGCTGCGGAAGAGGCGTTCGGCGAGAATCGAGGCGATGCTGGCCGACCGGAAGAAGTAGAAACGGTGTGTGGCTCAGCCGCCCTCGGCTCAGACCGTGTATGAAAACCGTTTTTTTCGTGGCACCGGCATCGTGCCGGTGCGTTACAGGGCCATCCTGGTCCTGCGCCGCCGGCCCGCTGGGCGGGCAGGACGCCCGTCAAACGCATGGCCGAGACGGCCATGCCACGTGTTCATACAGGTTCTGAGAGAATCCGCGTGGGTGCAAGCACCCACCCTCCATGCAGAACGGAAGCGTTCACGGTTTACTTCACGAACTTCGCCTTGAGTGTGTTCTGGTTCATGTCCGTGATTTCCAGCGTGCCTTCCATGGCCTCGACGATCTTGAGTCCCAGCGGCTCGGCCTGGAGGTGGGTCTGGATGGACATGTCGGCGATCTGGTTGTGGTAATTTGCGCGGACGTCCTTGACGCCGTCGATTTTGAAGAGGGCGTTTTTGAGTTTGGCGTACTGGGTAAAGCTGATGTTCGAGACCCGCAGCTTGACCTCGCCCCGCCCGCCGATGGCGTCCATCCAGAATCGCAGGATATCCTGCGTGATAGCCGGTGCGACGAGTTTGCCCTGCTGGTCCATGGCCTGTTTGGCCGCTGACCGGGCCACGCCCTGCACGCCGCGGGTCGCTTTGGCGGGGACGGCGGACATCATCTGCCCGGTGTCCGTGCGGTAGACCTTGACGTTCGAGTCGGCTTCGTAGATGTACTTCGTCATGCCGTAGATCTGGCGGGGGCTTTCGGCGGCCTGGGTGGCCCGGACGATGCCGGTCACGAAGATCGGGGCGTCGAAGCGTTTGGCGATGGCCTGGACGGCGGCGGGGTCGTCGGAGGCGATGGCGGCCTGGAGGTCCTTCGCCGCGGCGGCCTGGACCATCTCCCGCCCGACCACCTGGAAGCCGCTCTTGATCAGCATCTCCTCGACAACCGTCTGGACGGTCGAGTCCTCCAGGACGACGCCGTCGACCTTTTCGGTGAGGACGACCATGATGTTCGGCTGACCCATATCCTGCAGGAGGTTCGTCACCACGCCCCAGAGGTCGTCCAGCGGGTCGGTCAGGACGGTGACGCGCATGCGGACTTCCCAGCCCATGTCCTCGTCGCCGCCCTTGGAGAGAATCTGGTAGTCCTTGACGAATCCCGCCGAGCGCGTCAGGACCGTGTCCTTGACGAGCACGAAGTCCTGGGTCTGGCTGGAGGAGTAGATTTTCACGAAGACCTGTTCGACGGCCTTTCGCTTGCCGTCGGTAACGGCTTCGTCGAGGGTCATCCCCTGCCCGACGACCGTGACCTGCTGCATCTTCCCGGCCGCCTGGGCGTGAGTGGCAAACGTCAGCAATCCGAGTACCAGCAGCAACGGCATTCTTCGCGACATCGTTGGACTCCTCGTTCTCCGAAAGTAGGGAAACGTCCGGCTCGGCCCTCGGATTCAGGCCGACGGATGGCAATCCGCCGGCCTGGGCAGAGGTGGCCGGGTTCGGGTTTACGGTACGACGACTTCTTCCTGTCGGACGGTGCGGGGGGCGCGGTGTTCTTCGCGGTGGA
Organism: uncultured Planctomycetaceae bacterium; assembly: GCA_964388425.1. Lineage (GTDB taxonomy): Bacteria > Planctomycetota > Phycisphaerae > SM23-33 > SM23-33 > CAYMAP01. The sequence goes on along the minus strand of CAYMAP010000039.1, from coordinate 9,092 downwards.
TTTTCACTTCGTCTTTTTCGCAGGCAGTCAGCACCAGCGGCGCCAGCAGGACCACCAGCAGCAGCCCCAGGGATTTCAGACGGCGGGTCATGGTCGTTCTCCTCGTGATAGGGAAAGAAAGGCCGGGCCCCGACCGGTACGGCCGGGACCCGGCAGGGGTGTGGTTCAGCGGACGGGGTACTGCTTCATGTAGTACACGATGACGTTCCAGAGGGGCTTGAGGTCGATTTCGACCGTCACCTCCGCTGTTCCGTCGTCCATCAGCCGTTGCGAGCCGTCCACAACGTGCGCGCCCTGCTGGAAGGTCAGCATGCGGGTCTGGATGTCGTCGGACTGGGCGACGAAATCCTGTACGGAGGTATCGGAGGTAATCATCAGCCCGTTGAGGCGTTCGGCAAGTTTTCGGCGGGCGTCGAGTTCCGCGGCGCGGTAGGCCATCAGTTTCGCCTGGGCGGGGTTGGGGTTGTCCATGTCGATCGCACCCTGTCCGGCCACGCGGAGGGTGCTGGTCGCCCAGTCGGGCACGTTGGGTCCGGCCGCGGCCTGGAGAACGGTGATCTGCTGCGGGGAGTAGCCCTTGAGGTACCGCTCGGGTGGCACGCCCATGCCGGTCTCGCGGAGCTTGTCGTAGCGGACCTTCTCGACGTATTCCTCGAGCTGCCGGAGCTTGACGCGGTCGCCTCGGTAGTGGGCGTCGGCCCAGCTTCGGAAGCTGGCCATCACGGTCCGCAGGACGACTTCAAGTTCGACCTCGACGATGAGTTCGTCGCGGTGATAGCGGACGCCGACTTCCTTGGCCCCGCGGAGGAAGGAACGCATGTCGACGTTCACGTCATCGCTTTGGGCGACGAAATCCTGGACGGTGGTCTGGGCGGTGATCCGCACGCCGCGGAGGCGTTCGGCGAGACGGCGCATGGCGTCGACGCGGGCGGCGCGTTCAGCCATCAGCCGACCACGCCCCGTGCAGTGCTGCTTCCAGTATTCCGGGATGCGGCGCATGCCGCCACCGGCCGTCGGGCCGGTCGGCTGGAGCGGCGGCGGGACCATCTCATCGGGCACGGCCCCTTGGCCGACCTCGGTGATCTTGTCCAGCCGATTCGTCTCGGTCATCTTCGAAAAATCGCTGATCTTGAACTGGTCGCCCTTGTAATGGGCCGTGTAGATCCGCTTGAGTTCCTGTTCGACGGTCCGCAGGGTCACGGTCATGGTGACTTCGGCGACCTCGCCGTCGAAGCGGGGCTTGCCCTCTTCCTTCATCCCCAGCAGCCAGGTCCGCATGGCCGTCTGGATGGTATCGTCGGTCGTCACGAAATCCTGGACCGTTGTCGTGGAGGTGATGTTCAGCCCCTTGATGCGCTCGGCGAGTTTGCGCATGGCGTCGACGCGGGCGGCACGGATCGCCAGCAGCTTCCGCTTGGCCTGCTGCTGGGCGTTCAGGGCGTCGGCACCCTGGGCAAAGACCGGTCCCGCCACGGCACAGACCGCCAGCACAACCAACAGCACACACAGCGTTCGATTTCTCATAGCCATTGTCATTCTCCTTTTCCCATGAAGTGATGAATGCGTTCTGACGGGGAATGCATACCCCGCCCACGCATCCCTGGACACGCCGTGTTTCCAAACGTTAGCAGCGAAAACAAAGAAAACAAAAAAAGTCGGCCCGAGGGTCCGATGCCAGCGCGGGGTAGAAAATTCGGGACCTCCGGGGTGTCAGCCACCCGCTTGCTCCCGGACGCGTTTGCGGGCCTCGATGATGTTCTGCTTGACCTCGTGCTTCAGGGCCCGGTCGTAGCAGTCCACCGCCTGGCCGAACTGCCCAAGGGCCTCGTGGCAGAGTCCCATGTTGAAGATCGTCTCCCAGTCGTCGGGCTTTTCCTCAAGCCCGGCCCGGTACATGTCGATGGCGTCGGCATACTCGCCGGCCTTGGCGAACTTGTTGCCCTGTTGCGAGGACTTCGTCCGCGTTCCGTAGAGTTTCTCGCGGACCTCGACCTGGTGTGGACTGATCTTCCCGATAAATTCCTCGCAGCATTCCTCCACCAGCCGAATCGTGATCGCCGTCAGATTGTTCTTGTAGCGCTTGTAGAAGTCCTTGTCCTCCTTGTTCTTCGAGTCGTACTTCCGCGTGACGGTGACCGAGGCGATGGTCTTGGAGGTCTGGACGTCGACCATCGAGAAATTGATCGCCGCCGTCGCAAGATACGTCGTCGAAGGCACTTCCATCGAACCGTACGGAGTGGGGACGGTGACCTTCTTCTTTTGGACCTCCTCGGAGACGTACACGGTCCCGTAGATCATCGCGTCGACCTTGGCGATTCGGCCGAACTTGACGGCCTCGTCCGTGTCGACGATCGACTGCTGGAAATCGCGCTCGGCCATAATCGCCGAGACCCGCTTGCGGTCGACAAGCTGGTAGCGGTCGAACTGCTTGTTCGCTTCGTCAAGTTCCGAGGCGAGCTTGTCCGAGGCGATCTCGCCCCACTTTTCCTCGGTGTCGGACTTGGCCCCGAACTGGACAATGGCGACTTTCTTCACGTCGGCGGGGATATCGTAAAACGCCGGGCTATTATACCGCAGCGTGATTTCGCCCTTCTCCCCGCAACCGGCCGCGACAAAAACCGCCCCGCTGACTGCCAGTATCCACACTGCCTGCCTGATTCGTCGAGTCACGTCCCTGCTCCTTTCCGTGCGTTGTTTGTACAGCCGATCGGCTGCCCACACACACCCGGCAAACCCAACGACCGATGTCATGGAAACATCCAAGCCCCATTCTTCGCCGTTTTCGCCCCGGTTGTCAACGATCTTTTGCGATGGGGGACCAAAGACCTGGAACGGGGGCTCACCCCGCCAGGCCGATCATGCCCGCAAACCGACCGGCCGATTCGCCTTCGACTCGGTAGCTGGGGTAGAGGTCGTTGCGTTCCATCGTGCAGACCCGCGCGGTGTAGATGTCCATGAACCCCACGCCCGCGGCCATCAGGGCTGCGGAGTTTGCGCTCCAGAGGTCGAGCAGATATGTCTTCCCGCCGGGAGGGTGGGTGCTTCGGTCTTCGCTGGAAACTTCCTCGCGACAAGCCGCACCCACGCGGTTCATTCCCTCAGCCGAGGGTGGCTGAGCCACGCGTCGGTTCAACGCCGTGAAAAACCATTTTGCATCGGGCCCGAGTTGTTCGACGAAAACGTCGTAGACGTCCTGGCCGACCTCGTAGCGGTCCGGACCGGCCGAGGGGGAAACGCACGCGACGATGCTGTCCCGGGGGACGTCGAAGGTTTCGTGCATGGCGGTGATGAGCTTGCCAGCGATGCCCCCGGCCGTGCTCCGCCAGGAAGCGTGGGCGACGCCGACGCAGCGGGCGGACTTGTCGGCCGCGAGGATCAGGGCGCAGTCGGCCGACCGGCACAGCAGGGCCAGTCCCGGCCGACCGGTCACGAGCCCGTCGCCCTCGCCCGCGCAGCCGCCCTGATCGGCCCGGAGAATCGTGGTCCCGTGGATCTGCCTGCACCAGGCGGCGTCGCGGCAGCCGATCAACCCGGCCGGTTCGCGGTAGAGTTCCCCGGCCGAGGGATCGTCCCGGTCGGCCGGCAGCAGGCCCCCTTGCCGGGTTGTCACCGCGTGGTCGACGCCGGTGATCCGCCCCAGCGGGCCGAACCGTCCGACCTGTCGCTCGCCACGGGTCTGAAGTTGGTAGGATTCACTTGCTTCGGTGGGCATCGAGAATCACCTTGACGTTGCTGGAGTCTTTGGCGGCTTCGAGGGCGGCCGGTCCGTCCTCGAGCGAAAAGCGTTTCGAGATCAGCCGGGCCGGTTCGATCCGCCCGACAAACAGCGTTTTGAGGGCCTTGTCAAACGGACCGCACCGCGAGCCGATCACCGTCACCTCGTCGACAACGACCGGTGCGAGGTTCATGCCGCTCTCGGCCGCGAAGGTGCTTTTGAGCACGATCGTCCCCCTCGGGCGAACCGACTGCATCGCCAGGACGAAGCCCTCCGGCGAACCGGTGGCCTCGACGACCAGGGGGAATTTCTTTTCCGGCTGGTATGCCTCGACGGTCTGCGTGCGGACCTCGCTGCCGGCTGCGAGCTGGAGCTTGTTCTCGTGTTTGCCGACCAGCAGGACGTTGTGCAGCTCGATCCGCATGACCATCGCCGCCAGCAACCCCAGCCGGCCGTCGCCCAGCACCAGCGCCTCGCCCTCCGGGCAGTGCTCGTGGAGGTCGATCTGCTCGGGAATCTGCAGCGCCGCGGCGAGCGGTTCGGTAAACACCGCCGACTCGTCCGGCACGCCGTCGGGCACGGCGTGGAGGTTCCCGGCCGGTACGGTAAGGTACTCCGCGAAACACCCGTCGCGCCCCGCGATGCCCATGACCGTCCGGTGCGGGCAGTGGTTGCCCAGCCCGGCCTTGCAATACTCGCATTGCCCGCAGGGATTGTTGATCTCCGCGACGACACGTTTCTTCAGCCAGGGCTTGGGCCCCTCAGCCACGCTGCCGACGAACTCGTGACCCATCACGCCGGTGAAGTCCATGTAGCCCTCGGTGATCTCAAGGTCCGTCCGGCAGATGCCGGCGAGGTGAACCTTCACCAGCACCTCGTCGCGGGCGGGGACGGGCGTAGGCAGATCGTTCCGGAGGGAGATGTTCTTGCCGTCGAAAACGATTCCTTTCATGGCGATCTCCTTGTCGTGGGTTGCCGGAGATCTCAGGCGAGACCTACGGGGACTCCTCGTCCGTCGTGCCGAACCAGTCCCACCAGGGCCGGTCGCTGCTGTTCTTGGGTTGCGGGTTTTCTCCGCCATTGGGTCGGTCGATCGGTTCGGCGGCGGGCTGGACGCGTTCAGTCTCGCTGGTCATTTTCATCCAGTCCCACCAGGGCCGTTTTTTGTAGCGGACGACGGGTTCGGGGAGGGTTTCCTGACCGAGCTTGTCGGGATCGCCGGCCCAGTTTTCCGGGTACATGCCGCGGTCCTGGCCGGTCAGGGCGACGAGGGAATCGTGGGCGGCGACGCGGACGTTGAAGCTGCGGTCGTCGAGGCAGCGGAGCAGGGTTTTGTAGACGGGGTTGGTGCGGTAGCGGCGCAGTGCGGTGGCCGCGGCGGCGCGGACGTCGTCCGGTTCGTCGGCGGCGATGGCCAGGCTCCGCAGGCGATTGACGGCCTTGTCATCGGGCATGTCGGTCAGCACGACGGCGGCATCCTGGCGGACCATCGGGGACGGGTCGTCCAGGGCGGCGAGGATCTCGGGCTGATACTTGCGGTTGCCCGCCTTGCCCAGCGTCCGGACAGCTACCGCCCGAACGGAGGCGTCCTTCTCCAACTCCGGATTTGTCAGCACCGCGAACCGCTTGAGGTACGGGTCCTGCAACGCCCAGGATTTGTGCGAGAGCTGCTCGATAGCCTGCCGACGGACGTCCGGGTCGGTCTCGTCGAACGCCTGGGCGGCGATGACTTCCGGACGTTTGGAATCCTCGTACCCGAAGGCCTTCTTGATCTGGTAATCCATTGTGTATTTCTGCGAGTCGCCCTTGCAGCCGGCTGCGAGGCACAGCCCGAGCCACAACATCGCGGGAATCCAACGCGCCAGGATGGGAATGATTCGCATAATGGCCTGTACTCGCAACAAGGGCGGCTGCGCAGGGACAGCGGCGGGGTCACGCCCCGCCGGCCGGATCGAGAGTTTCCAATTCGTCCGTGCCGACGTACTGCACATCACGGAGAACCCGCCCGCCGAACCGTTCGCCGAGCTCGGCAAAACGGGCGGGGTTATCGGTAGTGTAACATTTCAGGCCTCCTCCGGAAAGGCGCCGGTTCCTCAGCCCCGCCTCGTCGAGCTGCCTGCGGGCCCGCTCGCCGGCCGCGGCCGCAGAACTGATCAGCTTCGTCGCCGGGCCCATCAGCTTGCCGATCGCACCGGCCAGCAGGGGATAATGCGTGCAGCCCAACACCAGCGCCCCGGGCCGATCCCGCTGGAGGTCGCGGAGATAGTCGCACAGCACATGCGTAACGATGGGGTCGGCCTCGTCCCTGCCCTCCTCGACGATCGGCACGAGCAGCGGGCAGGATGCCACCCGCACCGCCCGATCCGGCGCGAGACGTTGGATCGCACTCCGGTAGGCCCCGCTGCGGACGGTGGCTTCCGTGGCAATCACGCCGATGGACCGCAGGGACGAGCCCTCGGGGTGCTCCGCCGTCGCGTCTACCGCCGCTGCCGACCCGGGCCGAATCACGTCGACGACCGAGCAGTCGCAGGCAGACTCCAGGGCGTCGATGGCGGCTGCACTGGCGGTGTTGCAGGCGACGACCAGCAGCTTCGGCGCGAACCGCCCCAGAAACGCCGCATCCTCCAGCGCAAACCGGCGAATCGTCTCCAGCGACTTGATGCCGTACGGCACCCGAGCGCTGTCGCCGAGGTAAACGATATCCTCGCCCGGCATGGACTCGGCCAAACTGCGGACCACCGTCAGCCCCCCCAGGCCCGAATCGAACACCGCAATGGGTTGCGTCTCGCCGCTCATCGTCCCGGAATCCATCATGCCGGAATCATAGCATAACCCGCACGCCCTCTGCCATCCGCGGTGGGAACCTGCACGTCCACCATCTGGGGCCGCCCCCCCAGCTTTTCCAGCACCGCCCGCGGCGTCATGCCCGGCGCGTGCGGACGAAGCGGGTTCTTCAGCGTCACCGTCAGGCAGTAGCCCAAAAACGCCACGAAGAGGTACGCCTCGACCCGAGGCTCCAACGGGGGATACCCCGGCCGGACCGCCAGGTCGCTCTGTACTGGTTCAGCCTGAATTGGGCGCGGGGCCGGTTCGCCTGATAGCCTGTATGAAGGCCGTTCTTTTTCGTGTCACCGGCATCTTGCGGGGCAGTTGTGTCTTTCTCAGATCATCGAACTGCTGGGGCTTGCCCCCTCGACGGTCTCGAAGCACATGGCCATCCTGCACCAGGCCGGCCTGGCCGAGACGCGCAAGGACGGTCGCTGGATTTACTACCGGCTGGCCGGTGAACCGCATCTGGGGCGGGCGGGGGCTTCCCCTGACGGTGACCGTGACGTACCATGGTAGGCTTCGCACACCTCAGCAGCAGGTCTTTCTCGATGCAGTCCAATCCAACACGGACAATGGCTGATCCGGTCCTGGAGATCGAGTCGCTTTCTTTTACCATTCGCGGCCAGTCGATACTGCGCAACGTCTCGGCCCGGATCGAGCCGGGCCAGTCCTGGTCCGTCATCGGCGCCAACGGCGCGGGCAAGTCCACGCTGCTGAAGTGCCTTATGCGAATTCACACCGGCTGGTCCGGAAACGTCCGTCTGGGCGGGCGGGACCTCGGGCGGTACTCGCAGCGCGAGCTGGCCCGGCGGGTCGCGTACGTCCCACAGCCCGGCGGGGACCAGCGGTTTCCCTACACCGTCCGCGAGTTTGTCCGCATGGGACGCTACGCCTACGCCGGGCCGTTCGGCTCGGCCCACCCGGGCGACCGCGCGGCCATCGACGACGCCCTGGCCCGTGCGGACGTCGAGGCCTTCGCAGACCGCACACTCGAGACTCTCAGCGGAGGCGAACGCCAGAAGGTGTTCATCGCGGCGGCCCTGGTCCAGGGCGGGGACGTGCTGCTGCTGGACGAACCCACCGCCTTCCTCGACTACCGCCACCAGGCCGAGGTCGCCGACATTCTCCACGCCGTCAACCGCGGCGGCGCGACCGTCGTCAGCGTCACCCACGACGTCAACGCGGCCATGCTGACCGGCGGGCAGGTTCTGGCGTTGCGGCGGGGCGAAGTGGCCTGGGTCGGCCCGACCGGCGAACTGGCCTGCGAGCAGACGCTCGGGCGGGTTTTCGGCGCGTCGTTCCGCTTCCTCGACGATCCCGTCACCGGCCTGCGACTCGTCGCGCCGCAGGGGGCGGGGCGATGAAGCGATTCGGCTGGCTGGGACTGTTCCTGATCGGCTCGCTCGCCGTGGTGCTCGTCGCGCCGCTGATCGGCGGGCAGACGGTCTCCCTCGACGCCGTTTTCCGTGCCGAGCCGGGCGACCCGGAGGCCGTGATCTTCTGGGAGATTCGCTTCCCCCGCGTCTGCCTGGCGTGGGTCGCCGGGGCGGGACTGGCTGCGGCGGGAATGGCCTTCCAGGCCATGTTCCGCAACGCCCTGGCCACCCCGTTCACCCTGGGCGTCTCCAGCGGGGCATCGCTCGGGGCGGCGGTGGGCGTGCGGATCGGTTTTGGGACGGTTGGGCTGGGCCTCTCCAGCGTGAGCCTCGGCGCGATGCTCGGGGCGATGCTGGCGATTGCGGTGGTCTACGGCCTGACGCGACTGAAGCGGGACTGCTCGACGGCCTCGATGCTGCTGGCGGGGGTGGCGGTGAACTTCTTCTTCTCCAGCCTCATCCTCCTGTTGCAGTACACCGCGGACTTCTACGACACCTTCCGTATTCTCCGCTGGCTGATGGGCGGGATGCAGATGGTCGGCTTCGCCGCTGCGTTGCGGGTCCTGCCCTTCGTGGCGGCGGGGGCGGTGCTGCTGGCGATGCGGGTGGGGGAACTGAACCTGCTGACGGTCGGCGAGGAACTCGCCGCCGCCCGCGGCGTCGCCGTCGCGAGAACCAAAACGCTGCTGTTCCTGGCCGTCTCCTGCGTGGTCGGCGTCGTCGTCTCGGTATGCGGGCCGATCGGGTTCGTCGGGCTCATGTGCCCGCACATCTGTCGGCTCATCGTCGGGCCGGACCACCGCAGGCTCCTGCCTGCCACGCTGCTGTTCGGCGGGGCGTTCCTGGTCGTCTGCGACACCGTGGCCAGGACGGCCTTCGCACCGACCGAACTGCCCGTGGGCATCTTCACGAGCTTCCTGGGCGGGCCGTTCTTTCTCTGGCTGCTGCTGAAGCCGCCGCGAAACGCCACGCTCGGGGGATGAGCAGGCTCATCCGGCGGGCCGGGGTTGGACTTGGCTCGACCTATCAAATACCTTACCGCTCATGCACAATTCCTATACTTATCGCGATGCCCTGCGAGCAGGAAACGCAACCGCCTGCTTTACCCGCGAACTCGTTACCCCCTGACCGTCCGAGGATGCATTTGCGCGACCAGATCAAACAAAACAATC
>CAYMAP010000038.1:0-16080 GCA_964388425.1 uncultured Planctomycetaceae bacterium | reverse complement strand
GGCGAGGGCGACGATGGAGTTGTTGGACGGTTCGGCGGAGATGCGCAGGCCTGCGGCGTCCTGTGCTTTTGGCCCCCGACGGGCCCGCTGCCGGGTGAGAGTCTCGCTGAGGGCGGAGGCGACGGCATTGGCCTGGGCGTTCTCGAGGGGGTAGACGCGGACGTAGAGTTCGCGCCGGCCCTGGGAACGCTCGAGGTCGGTTAGGACCTGCTGGATGATCTCCTGCTGCTCCGGAGCGGCGGAGACGATGACGAGTCGCCCCTGCTCATCGCCGGTGACGACGACGGGGACCTCGGGTGCGGCGTTGCGTTGGCGTCGGCCTTGCCGGGGCTGGGCGAACAGCTGCTGCAGCGCGGCTACGGTGGAGTGGACCTCGGCCTGCTTCAGCGGGTACATGCGGACGACGGCGCGGGTGGTCTCGGCCCCGGACTGGTCGAGTTCCTCGACGAGCCGGGTGATGAGGTCCATGGCGTCGGCGGGTGCGGAGACGACGACGCTGTTGGTTCCGGAGTTGGCCTGGATGGAGATGTCGGCGGAGATTTCGACGGCGGAGGTCTGTCCGTCCTTGCCGCGGAGTTGCAGGAGGCGGTTGACCATGTCCTGTCGTTTGCCCTGGGGGCTTCGTCGCCCGCCGCGGGGGGCGTCGGCGGAAAACAGGTCGCGGAGGTTGCGGGCGACGGAGGGGGCGTCGGCGTTTTTCATCGCAAAGATGCGGACCTCGCTGATGGTGGTCGAGACGCGGTCCATCTGCTGGATGAGCGGCTCGATGACCTCGAATTCGAGGGGCTTGGCGCGGACGATGACGCTGCGGGTGCGGGGTTCGGGTACGGCTGTGATGACGGGTTTGGGCGGCAGGGTTTTCTTGCCGACGACCCGTGGGGTCTTGGGATTGAACAGCTCGTCGAGGGTGCGTGCGATCTCGGACGGGTCGGCGCGCTGGAGCTTGAAGGTGCGGAACTCGGCCTCGGAGGCGGAGGAAAAGGTCAGCTCGCCGATGAGGGTCTCGATTTCGTCGATGTCGCGTCGGGGTCCATTGATGAGCAGGACATTGGCCTGGGTGTCGACGGCGATGGTGACGGTGGTTTTGTCGGGCTTGGCGTCGAGTGCGGGGGCCGTGGGGTCGACGGCGGGCGGTTCGGGCTGCGAGGCCGGCGCGGAATCGGCGAGGTCGGCGGTTTCCGCGGGGGCTTCGACGGGGGTAGTCGCGGGGCGATCGGCCCCGGCGGGCGGAGCGGCGTTGGAACGGTGGTCGTCTTGTGGGTCGGTGTCGGCCGGGGGTACGACGGCGGGGGAGGGGGTTCGTTTGGATTCGGGCGCGACGCGGGGCAGGCGATCGGTGACGACGACTTCGACGTCGTTCATCTGCCCGTAGATGCGCTGGATCATCTCGGCCATGCGTTCGGCGGGGACGCCCGTGAGGGGCACGACGCGGACGCGGAGGGCGCGGTCGGCGGCGGCCTGGTCGAGCTTGGCGATGACGCGCTGCATCATCGTCAGGTCCGCGTCGGAGCCGATGATCGAGAGGGTGTTGGAGTCGACGTCGGGCTGGACGACGGGGCGGTCGGACCACCGGCGGTCGCGGAACATGTCCTCGAGTTGGCGGGCGACGGACATCGCGTCGGCGTGGTCGAGGTAGACGTACTCGACTTCGCGGGCGGACTTGTCCTGGCTGTCGAGGTTGGCGAGCATCTGCTCGACGGTCTTGAAGTAGGCCGGCGTGGTCGAGACCACGAGGCTGTTGGTGCGTTCGTTGGCGGCGACGGAGAAGGGGACGGCCCGGCTGTCTCGGCCGCGCGTCCACATCTGCTGGTGGAGGATGTCGCGGAAGATGGCCTGGAAGGTCTGGGCGAGCTGGCGGGCGTCGGAGTGCTTCAGCGGGTAGATGCGGATCTGGACGTCCTCGCTGACGCTCTCGTCGTCAAGTTCGCGGATCATGGCCAGGACGGGTTCGATCTCGTCGGCCGGCCCGCGGACGAGGACGCTGTTGCTGTTGGACTCGGCGGTGACGGTGACGTTCTGCCAGCCGCGGCGTCCGCTCTCGCGGAGTGCTCGGGAGACGCTGTCGACGAGCGTTTTGGCCTGGGCGTTTTTGAGTTTGACGGCCTGGAGGACGGACTGGCCGGAGGCTTCGGCGGTGTCGAAGCTCTGGATGAGCTGTTCGGCCAGGGCGAGCTGTTCGGGAGCGGCCTTGACGATGAGGGCGTCGGCGGCGTCGAGGGCCATCACGCGCGGGGGGTGCTGGTCGCGGCGCAGATTGCGTTCGGGCTGGAGCATGCGTTGCAAGACGGGCGCGAGTTCGTCCGGCCGGGCGTGTTTGAGGCGGAAGGTGCGGGTCTGGGTGGCGAGTTGGGACTTGACCTTCAGTTCGTCGATGATCGTTTCGATCTCGGCGAACTGCTGGGGGGTGGCGGCGACGAGGAGCTGGTTGCCCGCCGAGTGCACTTCGAAGCGGGGCTGGGGCTGGGAGGAGACGTTGCTGCGGAGGTGTCGGCTCCATCGTTGGGCGAAGAGGCGTTGCAGGGAGCGAGCGATTTCATGGACGTTGCCGGCCTCGAAGTCGTAGGTGCGGACTTCGAAGGTGTCCTCCCCGCCTCGGATATCAAGGGAGGCGGTCATGTCGACGATCTCTTCCATCTGTGGGCGTGGGGCTTCGATGACGACGGACTGGTCGTGCGGGCCGGGCGTCACGAGGACGCGCTGCTGTTCGGCCATGCCTCGGCGGTGGGGGTAGAGTCGGTCGAGCATGCTGGCCATGGCGGAGCCGGCGACGTGTTGGAGTTGGACGATGCGGGTCTGGCGGGCCTGGGTCTGGGTGGCCTGGTCGAGCTGGGCGATGATCTTTTCGATCATGTCGCGCTGGTCGTCCGGGGCGCGGAGCAGGACGCTGTTGGTGGAGGGGTCAGCCTGGATGTGCACGCTGGCCTGCCAGCCGCGGGCTTCGGGGAGCATGTCGCGGAGTTTTCGTGCGAGTTCGTCGGCCTGGGCGGCCTGGAGGCGGATCATCGTCACGGGGTCGATCTTCTCCTGGCTGGGGGTGTCGAGCATGTCGATCATGGAGGCGAGCTCGGACTGGTCGGCGTCGGTGGCGGTGACGAGGAGGGAGTTGTTGCGTTTGGACGGGACGATGAGGATGGGCAGCTTGCCGCGTCGGCGGTAGTGGCGGTAGCGGACGGCCTGCTGGAGGGTCTGGGCGAGTTGCTCGGCCTTGGTGTGCTCGAGTTCGTAGATTTTCAGGACGCGGGTGGCCTGTTTCAGGGCGGTATCCTGGACCTTGGCCAGGAGTTTCTGGACGCCGGGCCAGTCCTCGGGCAGGACGGAGATGAACAGGCTGTTGGAGGAGTATTCGGGCACCACGACGGGGTCGGTCTCGTCGCGCTGGCGTCGTCCCCGCTGCTGGGTGAAGAGTTGATCGAGTGTGCGGGCGACCTGTCCGACATCGCCGCTTTCGAGCTGGACGACGTGGACCTCCCGCTGGACGTCCTCGGGTGCGGTGTCGAGCTGGCGGATGAGTGTTTCGGCGGCCTCAAGGTCGCGGGAGGGCCCGGAGACCACGAGGCGTCGCCCGTCGGGCAGGGGCGAGGCGGTGAGGGTGTGCGTGACGCGGCCGTAGAGGTCGCGCTGCCCGGTGGCGTTGAGGATGGCGGAGACGAGCTGTCGTGGGTCGGCGTGCTGGAGTTCGAAGATGCGGACGGAGGCTTTTTCCTCGCTGGCGGTGTCGAGGTCGCGGATGACCTGTTCGATGCGTTTCATCTGCTCAGGCGGTGCGGCGACGAGGAGGCGGTTGGTGGCGACGTCGGGGACGACGGTGGCCTCGGCTTGCGATCCCTTTTTTTTGAGATTGGGCACGAGCTGTTTGAGGGTTTCGGCGACCTGGTCGGCTCGGGATTTGTCGAGCTTGAAGATGCGGATGTCGCCGGTGGTGGTCTCGGCCTGGTCGAGACGTTGGAGCATCTGCTCGGCCATGGCGAGTTTGTCGCCGGTCCCGACGAGGACAACGATGTTGGCGCGGGGGTCGTGGGAGACGGTCACGACGTCGCGTGGATCGGGGGGCGAGGGTTTGAGGCGGTTGTGTTCGGGGTCGTAGACCCATTTCTGAGCGGCAGTGGGGCCGAAGAGTTGCTTGAGGATGTCGGCGGCGACGGAGGCCTGTGCGTTCTGGAGGGGGTAGGTTTTGAGTTGCCGGTCGACGAGCGTGCCGGTGTCGAGGCTGTCGAGGAGTTGCCTGACGCGTCGGATGTTGCTCAGCCGGTCGGTGATGATGATGCCCTTGCCCTGGGCGAGGGGGGAGACCGATCCGAAGCTGCTGACCATGCGGACGATGGCTTTGGCGGCAGCGTTGGGGTCCATGAATTTCAGGGGGACCATGACGGTGACGATTTCGCCGGGGCGGACGTTTTTTTCGTCGGCGTCTTCGAGTCCGCGGAGGACGCGGGTGCTGGAGACGACCTCGCCGAGGGGGCGGAGACGGAGGAATCGGCCCTCTTCGCGGAGGGCGAAGCCCTTCATGCCGAGGATGAGGTTGAGGGTGTCGAGGGCCTGGTCGTAGTCGTAGGGTTCGGAGTCGAAGAACGTCAGCGTGCCGTCGATGTTGAGGTCGCCGATGAGGGGCTTTTCGGAGGCCTGGGCGAACTGGCGTACGACGTCGGTATAGGGCACGCCGTCGAACTGGAAGCGGACGGTCATGTCTCGGGCGGGGTGCTGGGGAGCGGATTCGGTCCGGCCGGGAGGGCCGTCAAGGGCCGGGGGTCGGCTGTTGCCCCCGCGATTGGCGGCCAGGGCCATCGCCCCGACGATTCCGACACTTGCCCCCAGCAACATACGGCCAGCGCGTTGCGGTTTCAGCATGATCCGTCTCCCAGCCCGGCCGACGTTGGTTCAGGTGTCGGCCGATGTCCTTTCGGGTCGGCACCTGGCGGGCCGACCGGATTTTGATTGTTACAGAGCGATCCACGGGATGAATCGGGGGTATTATACCGGCTCAGCCGGCTGGCGCTCGAAGGTTTTCTCGCAGCCCGGACTGGCGCAGAGCCGGTGGGATGCGGTCGCCAGTCAGTTCGTAGCGGTCCGCGAGGGTCCGGCCGAGTTCGACCGCGTAGTATTTTTCGCCGATACGGAGCACAACCCTGCTTGTGGAAAAGACTTCCGGCTTGTCCGGCCGGGGTAGTCTGCGGTAGTCGACCATGACGATGGTTCCGCCTGCGAGTTTCTCGCCGGGCCGATACTGCTTCGACTGGCCGGTCTGGCTGTCGTGGACGGTGATGGCCAGGTCCCGCCCCCACTGGGAGAGGTTGGTCAGCTTGAATCGGCTGTAATCGACCCCCGAGTCCGGTTTGGGCTTGGGTTTGGGTTTCGCGTCGGACTTCGGTTGGGGTTTGGGCTTCGGTTGCGGTTTGGGGACGTAGGGTCGGAAGATGTTTCGCCGCGCGATGCTCTCGTACCACTTTCTGGGCTTGGCGTCGGGGTCGGGGAGGGGTCTCGGCTCGCCGTTGTCCAGCCCGACCGGCAGGGTTTCGTTGTCTTCCGGGATCAGGACGATCGTGACGTACCGGAAGGACAGCTTGTACTCCGTGCCTTCACGGTTGGGTACGACGGAGAGTCCTTCCAACCGATGGAGGTAGGGGTCGGCCTTGAGGAGGTACATCATGGAGACGACCTGCTGGAGCGAGCCGATGAGGTCGTAGCTCCAGCCGACTGCCTCGTAGACGCCGGGCTTGGTCTTTCCGGAGATCGGCGTGCTGACGCTCTTGCCCCGCTGCATGCCGCTGGCGGAGACCATTTTGTCGATGCGCACGCGGATGAGTTCGCTGACTTCGATGGGGTCCAGTCCGAAGGTCTGGCGGGCGTAGTTCTTGAGTTTTTTCTGGTACTCGGACTTCTGGTCGTTGAATCGCTTGAGTCGGAGGTTTTCCTTGTTCAGTCGGCGGATGTCGGAGTCCATGTCGGCTGCGGGGTTGAGGACGGCCACCTTGACGATGACGTAGACCACGACCAGCACCGCCAGCACGACCAGCGCGGTGATGAGATGCTTTTTCGAGAGGCTGGAGAGGTTCATTCTCCGCCTCCCCTCTTGCGTGCCTTGCCGAGCGGAATGTCGAGGTCGTCGTTTTTCGGCCTGGGGGGGGGCTTGATGGCGGCCGGGTCGATCTCGATTTTGTCCTCGGTGGGGATGAAGAGCGTCACGTCGGTGTGGCGGACGTAGCCCCAGGGGTTGTCGTCCTCGCCGTCCTTGCCGGTCTTGGGTGTGTATCCGGCGTTCTGGAGATCGCTGACGATCTTTTCGATAATTTTGCTTTCGCGGGCGCGAACGGTGAACTTCAGGGAGTTCTCGCCGGTGCGGAGTTCGTCGATGTACACTTCGCGCGGTCCGGGCAGGACGCCGGAGAGCTTCGCCCAGTGGTCTAGCCAGTCGACGCGCTGCTCGGCCCAGGTGTCGATGTCCAGGACCCGCTTGACGAGGTCCTCGACGACTT
Organism: uncultured Planctomycetaceae bacterium; assembly: GCA_964388425.1. Lineage (GTDB taxonomy): Bacteria > Planctomycetota > Phycisphaerae > SM23-33 > SM23-33 > CAYMAP01. The sequence continues at coordinate 9,610 of CAYMAP010000038.1, read as the reverse complement.
TTTCGGTTTCGAGGTGTTTTGCCTTGGTTCGGCGGAGTGCGGCGAGGCGCTGGCTCTTGCCGTCCAGCCAGTGCCAGCTTCCGGCGATGGCGGCGAACAGGACGATGCCGCCCAGCAGGGCGGCGGCGAGTTTCCGCTGGCGGAGCGGGTCGCGCTGAACGACGGGCTGTTTGGGGTGGAGGAAGTCGAAGGGAACCTTCTGCCCGCCTCGGGAGCCCCCGGCCAGTCCGATGGCGGCGATGAAGGCCGACGCGTCGTCGATTTTTTTCAGCCCCAGGGCCTCGGCGGGATCGAATCGCTCAGCGGGGGTGGGGGTTTCCCTGCGGAGTTGGTCGACGACGGCCTGTTCGAGCCCGGTCCCCCCGGCGATGAGGAGGCGTCCGATCGTCGCGCCTTCCTGCGTCGCGGTGTACCCCTGCAGGCTGCGGAGGACTTCGGCGACGACGGCCTGGGCATGCTGGGCCGAGTCCGGCGCGTCGTCGGCCTGGGACTCGGGCATCTTGACGACGGCGGATCGGCTAAAGGCCAGGTGCGGGCCCTCCATGACGGTGATCTCCGTCTCGTCGCAGGTGATCTGGACCAGGGCGGTGACCTGGCCCGCGGCCCAGGTGCCGCAGGCTTCGGCGCAGCGGGCGTTGGCGTAGGGGCGCAGGCCCAGCCGAAGCAGCTTCAGACCGGCCGATTCGGCGATGGCCTGGTAGTGCTCGACGTTCGACTGCCGGACTGCGGCGGCGAGGATGTCCAGCCCGTGCAGGTCGTCCTCGACCACCTCCCGCTCGACGGTGAAGTCCACGACCGCTTCGTCGATGGGGAAGGGCAGGTCCTGCTGGACCTGGAACTGGACCATGCCCGCAATTTCGCTGCGGTCCGTGCCGGGCGGCAAACGGAGGGGTTTGAGGACGGCCTGAGCGCGGGAAACGTTCATGACGATCGGCAGGCGGCCGAGCTTTCGTTTCTGGAGCGTCTCGCGCAGGAACGCGCCGATCGCGCGGGGGTCCTCGGCGTCGAGGGTCTTGGGCATGGCGACCCGGCAGAAGGCGCGCATCTTCGCCCAGGGTCCGGCGCGTCCGGCGCGGACGATGCGGAGTTCCCGGCTGTCGAAGTCGACGGCGAGGAAGCGCCTCGCCCGGGTGGATTGGCGGGGCCAGCCCGCTTTGCGCGAGGTGTGTTTCATGGCGATGCGATCTCCTGTTGGTTCTCGCCGCCTGGCCGGACCGGCATGCCCAGCCGGGTCAGCTCGCGGAGGTAGAGAATCCGTGGCGAGCCCAGCGCCAGGTCCACGACGGCCTCGATGACACAGAACCGTCCGCCCGGTTCGCTGTATCCCACCGAACGGATGCGGAACTGGGACGCCCGCGCCGTCAGCAGCGGCACGACGGCCTGGAACGTGGCGGGCTCCATCAGCCCGTTCCGCAGCAGCCAGGCGACGGTCGATCGGCTGTCGGGTTCCAGGTTGGCACGTTCAGCGACGATGCGCTCGGCCTGATTCTCGTCGATGCCCCCCAGCAACGCCAGTGTCCTGGTTTCGGCGGTCAGGACATTCAGCAGGCCCATCCGCAGGGCAGGGCGATTTCCGCGACCCGCCTGGGTGGTCAGGCGGTCCAGTACCACGTCGATGTTCTCTGCCGTCACGCCCGAAGTTACGACCGTGCCCTTCGCGCCGTCCGGGTAGCCCTGGTGGTCTTTCCGAAGCGTGTAGGTCATGTCCAGCAACTGGACGGGGTGCTGGAACGTCACGCCCTCGGCGCGAACCATCTCGATGAAGTGGCGGGTCTGCTCAGGCAGGGCCGTGTCGGCAAGCCGCTGGAGATCGTCCTTTCCGCCGTTGATGTTGATCCGTGGCTTGCCTTCGCTGTCGACGTCCAGTTCGTAGCTGAAGGTGGTGAGTTCGTGGATCAGTCCGCGATTCAGCGTCCCGTCGCCGTCGTCGGGGGGGAAGCGTTCGTCGCCGTCGTCCTCGGGCGGATCGAGGCGGGTGTTTCGGTTGGCGTCCTCCCCGAACAGCACGGTTCCGTCGAAGCCTTTGACGAGCAGGAGTTCCTCGACGGTCAGCAGCGGGCCGTTCCGGCAGCGGTAGGGGGTGGGCTGGCGGGTTTCGTAAAATGCCTGCTCCGCGCCGTTGGGGCGCGGTTCGTCGTCGGGGTCCCGCCAGTCCAGGAGGCTTTCGGTCCGCTGTTCGTCCATACCCGGCAGGGCCAGCAGCATCTCGCTCCTCGCGACGTTGAGGTTGATCTTGCCGTTCTCGTCGGTCACGCCGAAGCGGGGCAGTTCCGCCTCGCTGTCTCGCGCGGGCGCGAAGACGGTGAACCGCCAGGTCGTCGTGCCGTCGTCGGTGACGAGTTGGTCGCCGAAGAGATCGGCATTGTCCTGCCAGGCCGACGGATCGTAGCGGTTGGCCGAGACGACCGTGATCGCGCGCGCGATGCCGCTCATTGCCGCCGACCACGCCTGGTGGCCCTCCAGCCCGGCCGAGACCGCCCGGGCCTCGGCGCGGGTACGGAACAGCAGACTCGCGCCCAGCATCGCACCCAGCGCAACGACCACCAGCGTCATCGCCAGCACCGTCCCGCGAGAACGTACGGACGCGTGGCACCTCCGCCATCGGCTGTGTTTTGAAGCCACATTCTCAGCCGGGGGCGACTGAGCCACACAGGGTGGAGGGTGGGTGCTTGCACCCACGCGGTTGTTCTCCCTATTCATCGCGACCCTCCCAGCCCGCGGATACGCGACATCATCGCCGACCGAATGCCGCCCGGCAGATACACGACCCGGCGGTACAGCGTGCCGGTGTATTCCGATTCGTCCTGGTCTTCGCCCATCGGCCGGTCCCCCAGCGTGACCTCGACCGCCCCGGGAAGGTCCCCGCCGGTCCACTGCTCGAGCCAGTCCGTCCCGTCCCAATACCGCAGGCGGAGGTGACGAATCCGGTCGGTCACCAGCAGGACCTCGACCTCCGCACGATCCGTCGGCAGGGCCGTGTTGTCTGCGTCCTCGCCAGGCGCTTCGGCATCGGCCTCCTCGACCTGGCGACTCAGCAGCGATCGCTGGCAGGTTCGCTCCAGGCCGACGACCACCTCCTGGCCGGTTTCGTCCGCTTCGGTCCGCAGGCGGTACCCGACAAGCTGCACGTCCGCTTCGGCCGGGGGCGGGTCCTCCGTCACCGTTGATTCCATCCACACCGACGGGCCGGGCAGACGGGCGCAACTGAATTCCATCCGGTCGGTCTGACCCTCCAGCCCCACGCGGAGGAACTTGAATTCCATGGCGCTGCGCAACTCGCGCGTGACCTGGTCCATCACCAGCCGTTCGGCCAGCAGGAAGTCCATGTGCTCGTTCGCCCGCTCGCGCAGCGACGACGACCGGAAGTACAACCCGAACATCGCACCGACCAGCCCCACCGCCAGCGCGACCGCCAGCACCACCTCCAGGAGGGTGAATGCACGGGACATCGCACCTGGCCGAGTGCGGATTGCGGGTTGGGGAGTTTGGAGTTCGGATGGAGGCCAGCCAGAGAATGCACCCGAACGCGGGGCCGGGGTCGGCCGATGTGTCGCGACGCGGAAACGTGACGACAAGCCACGGCGAGTGGACGCCCGCATCCAGTTGCAATCCACCCTTTGCAATTTGCCTCCGGGCCTCATGGCGTCCCTCCGTCCGGTTCCGCTTCGTCTTGCTCCGCGGCGCCGGGAAGCTGTTCGACGAGGGAGTAGGAGACGTTGCGTTCGGGATGGGAAATCACAACGGTCAGTTGCGTCTGGGTCGGCAACTCGGGGTCGGGTGCGATGTCCTCAGCCAGCAGTTGCCACTGCCAGCCTTCCAGTTCGGGGAACCGCTCGGCGTCGTAGCGTTCCGGACCCTGCCGAGCCGGGTCGAGCAGACCCATGCGGACCTCGGAGAGTTTGCTGACGGCCAGGTCAGCGGCGCGATTCTGAAGTTCGATCGCGCGGATGCGGCGGAGGGCGTTGTTCATGGCCCCGTAGAGAATGCCCGCTGCCAGCATGAACACCGCCATCGCCAGGACGATCTCCAGCAGGACGGCTCCGGTGGCGCGGGTCGGAACGGCAGGCCCTGGTCGATGGGTACGCTTCGGCATGGTCAGTTCCGTTCGTCGAGACCCGTGCGGTCGGCTTCGTCGTCGGCCTGGAAGATCTCGATGTGGCCGGCCCCGCCCAGGCCGTTGAGGGTAATGCGGGCTCGTGTGAGGTCGTCGTCCCGGCGGGCGGCGAGGACGACCTCGGCCGAATCCGAGGACCCGTCGGGGTAGAACGTGATCGGGCGATATGCGAGATCGTCATCGTCCAGGCCGATCGGAAGCGGCGCGTCCGGGCCGATCAATTCGCAGCTCAGCACCCGGACGCGTTCGTTGTCGAGATGGCGCGTCCATGTGCAGCCGGTCCAGGGCACGAACGTGCCCGGCTCGCCGAAGGGGTCCGGTTCGATGAGGACCCGCACGTCATGGGTCTCCGGATCGACGTCCAGGCGGAGCTGCCTGCCGAGCGTGGCGGCGTCGGCGCGGACCATCCGCATCGCCGTGGCCAGGGACTCGGCGGCTTCGGGCACGGGCGATCGGTCGGTCAGGGCGGCGAGGCTCAGCACCGTCACCCCGCCCATCGCCGCCACCAGCGCGATCGCCAGCAGCAACTCGACAAGCGTCGTGCCGCGGGACGGCAGCCCAGGACGGCCGATCACCGGCAGGGCGAAGGCATGTCTCATGGGCCAGACGCCCATGCCACGGGAACCGCGCCGGTCAGTTGCGGTCTTCTTCCCAGTTGCGGATGTCATCGTCGGTGCCTTCTTCCCCGTCCGGGCCGTTGGACCAGATGCGGAACGCCTTGCCGACCGAGCCTTCCTCGACCTCGACCTTCTCGTACTTCAGCTCGTTGCCCCACGAGTCGGTGGGAATTTTTACGAGGTACGGCCCCCGCCACTTGGCGGCTTCCTTTTCGTCCTCGGGCTTTTCGATCAGTTCCTTCAAGCCCTCCTCGCCGGGGTAGCGCTTCATGTCGTTGTAAAACAGTTCGACCGCGTGTTCGGCATCATTGACATTCGTCTGGGCCATGTCGCGGTCGGCGCCTTTGCTGATGTTGCTGTAGACGACTACCCCGGCCGTGCCCAGCAACAGCAGGATACCGATGACCAGCAAAACCTCGATCAGGGTGAAACCGCTCTTGGATGCATATCGTGTCGTTGTCATGAGGAAGAATCTCCTTTCAGTAGATTCGGGGTTCAACGGATTTGCTGGCTGACGAGGAACATCGGGTACATCAACCCGACGGCCACGAATCCGATTGTCCCGGCCAGCACGACGAGAATCAACGGTTCGATCAGCCTCATCACCGTGTCGACCTGGCGGTTGGTTCGGCGTTCGACGGTGTCGGCAATGCGGACGAGGACGGTGTCCATCTGGTTGGACTCCTCGGCGACGGCGATCATTTCGATCACGTCGGGCGAGAAGATGCCCGAGTCGCGGAAGGGTTCGGCCAGGGGCTCGCCGGCTCGGACGTTCTCGGCGGCGTGTTCGATCTGCCCGGCGAGGATCGCCGAGCCCGTCGCGTCCTTGCTGATGTCCAGCGCTCGGAGGATCGGCACGCCGTTGTGCAGCATGGTTCCGAGAATTCGGCAGAACCTTGCGACGCTGACCGAGCGGTTGAGCTTGCCTAGCAGGGGCAGGCTCAGGCGGAGGCGTTCGCGCAGCGTGCCGCCGACCTCGCTGCGTGCGAAGGCGACCAGCCCCACCCCGAGCAGGAACAACATCGCGACCAGTAGCCCCGCGTGCTGCGTCAGCAGGTCGCTGGCGGCGAAGATGATCCGCGTCGGGATCGGCAGGGCCATGTCCGGGAAGAAGCCTTTGAACTTCGGAACCAGCAGCGAGAGGATCAGGATCATCAGCACCGACCCGATGCCCAGCAGCACGCAGGGATAGATCAGAAGCCCGCGGACCTTGCTGCGGAGCTCGTCCTGACGTTCGATGAAGCCGGCGAGATTCTCCAGGACGTCTTCGAGGAAGCCCGCCTCCTCCCCGGCGTGGACCATGGACCCGTGGAGGCTGGTGAAGATGCGGGGCTGGTCCCGCATGGCATCGGCGAGGCTTCGGCCCTGGGAGACCTGCTCGCGGAGGTCGCGCACGACGGCCAGTACGCCGGGCTTGCTCGCCGAACGGACGAGCGTGTCCAGCGTCCGCAGCATGGGCACGCCGGCGCGGAGCAGTTCGCTCATTTGCCGAAACAGCATGCCGACCTCGGCCATCTTGACCCGCCGGTGTCCTGCCCCGGCCTGACGCTCGTCGGCCGGGGCGACCTGGACGGGGTAGAGCTGGCGCTCCGAGAGCGTGCGCAGGACGGCGGATTCGCTGTCAGCCTGCATCACGCCGCGGACCTGCTCGCCCACCGACGTTCGCGCGATGTAATGAAAGTTCGCCATCCGCTTATCAGATCTTCGTCGTCCGCGTGACTTCCTCGGGCGTGGTCATGCCCCGCTTTACTTTTTCCCACCCGTCCTCGCGTAGCAGTCGTAGGCCTTCGGATCGGGCGATGCGGATCAGTTCCGTCGACGACGCCCGGGCCATGATCCGCTCGCGGGCCTCGTCGGACAGTTCCCACAGTTCGTGGATGCCGGTGCGTCCGCGGTAGCCGGTGTGGTGGCAGTGCTTGCAGCCGGTGCCGCGTTTTAGGACCAACCCGTCTTCCCAGGGGAAGTCCTCGGGCAGATCGTCGGGGTCGGGTCGGTAGGATTCGCAGCAATGCTTGCAGACCGTCCGCACCAGGCGCTGGGCCATCACCGCGCCGACGGTGCTGGTTACGAGGAAGGGTTCGACGCCCATGTCCAGCAGGCGCGTCGCGGCCGAGCAGGCGTCGTTGGTGTGCAGCGTGCTGAAGACCAGGTGCCCGGTCATGGCGGCTGCGATGGCGGCCTCGGCGGTTTCGAGGTCGCGGATCTCGCCGATCATGATGACGTCCGGATCGTGCCGCAGGATCGACCGCAGCCCGCGGGCGAAGGTCAGGTCGATCTCCGGCTTGGTCTGGATCTGGTTGACCCCGTCGAGCTGGTACTCGACCGGGTCCTCGACGGTAATGACCTTGACTTCCGGGCTGACGATCTCGGCCAGAGAGGCGTACAGCGTGGTCGTCTTCCCGCTGCCGGTCGGGCCTGTCACGAGGATGATCCCGTGGGGGCGTTTGATGAGTTCGTGGAAGGTCGCGAAGTGGTCCTCGGCCAGCCCGAGTTCCGGCAGGGTGAAGAGAACCTGCGACTTGTCGAGCAGCCGCATGACGATCCCCTCGCCAAAGATCATGGGGATGACGCTGACGCGGACGTCGATCTGTCGGCCGCCGACGCGCATGTCGATCCGCCCGTCCTGGGGGAGGCGCTTCTCGGCGATGTTGAGGTGGGCCATGATCTTGATGCGGGAGATGATCGCGGCTCGGAAACGGTTGATTTTCGGCGGGAGGCTTGCCGGCTGGAGCACGCCGTCGACGCGGTAGCGGATTTCGATGCGGTTTTCATACAGCTCGATGTGGATGTCGCTGGCGCGTTCGTTGATGGCTTCGAGGAAGATTTCGTTGACCAGCTTGATGACGCTGGCCTCCTGGGCCATTTCGAGGAGGTCCTTGGACTCCCCGTCTTCGACGTCGGGCACGTCGAGGTCGTCGTCGACCATTTCGTCGACGGTATCCCCGCCTACGCCGTAGTGCGTGCGGATGATCTTATCGATCTCCTCGACGGGCGCGAGGACGGGCTCGACTTCCAGCCCGGTCAGCAGACGGAGTTCGTCGAAGGCGTAGAGGTCGTAGGGGTCGCAGGTCGCCACGCGCATCGTCCCGTCGCCGCGGGAGATGGGCACGAGTTTCTTGCGGTAGACCAGCTTGGCCGGCAGGGAACGGAAGGTCTCGACGTCGATGTCCGTCGAGGTCAGGTCCACGATGGGGATGTCGAGCTGATCGCTCATGATCTTCAGCAGTTCGTCTTCGGCGACATAGCCCAGTTCGATCAGGGCGCGATCGAGGCGAAGTCCCTTCTGCTTGCGGACATCCCCCGCTTCAGACAACTGGTCCGCGTTGACCAGCCCCCGCTCGAGCAGGACGTCGGCGATACTCATGGCGTACCTCGTTGAAGGTGCCCGCGGTGCATCCGAGACCGCAGGGCACAGACGGTCAGCATGTCGATATCTCGTTTGGGGAACAAGGCTCCATTGTAACCGAAAACCCGGGAGGTCAAAAAAGGGACCGCAAAAAAATCGAAGCGGTCCGTTTCATGGGTTTTGCCGGCTGAAGGGGAAATACCCTTTGTGAGAGAGAACCCATGGGTGAGGATGTATAATGCATCGAAGAACAAGGAGCGATCTCATGCGGCGAACAGTGCGGTACGGACTGGCGATGGGCCTGCTGCTGGCTGGTGCGGGGATGGCGGAGGAACCGGCTGGCAATGCCCGTCCGCCGGAGAAAACCGAACCGATCCCGGACCACCTGACGGGCCCGGTCGAGCCTCTGAACCTGGCCGGGGAGAAAATGCGGTTTTTCCATGCTGCGGGCGTGGACAACGAGCTGTCGGCGAAGGAGTTCGCCGCGAACCAGGCCGCCGATGCATCGGCCCGACCGTTCGCGAGGCGGTTTGACAGCTACCGAGCCCTGCTGCGCTACGACAAGGACCGCAACGGGACGATCGACTGGCTCGAGGCGGAGCAGTACCGTCGCGACCTCAACGAGCGTATCGTTGCGAAGTTTGACCTGAACGGCAACGGTCGGCTGGAGGACCTCGAACGCCAGGCTGCCAACCGCGCACTGCACCACGGTGAGGGCATGGCCGTCGCACGGAAGGAAGGCGGCGGAGCGGACGTCATCTCCGGCGAGATGATCCAGCGTTTCGACGCCGACGGGGACGGCATGCTCAACGAGGCCGAACTCAAAGCCGCTCAGAAAGCCATGCGCGCCGAACGCCGAGCCGCCATGCTCGCGCGATACGACGCGGACCGGGACGGGAAACTCAGCCAGGACGAACGGCAGGCGATGTGGAAAGATCGCCGATCTCACTGGAAGCAGTGGCGGAACCGTCACTTCGACGCCGATGGCGACGGGGCGCTCTCCGAGGAGGAGAAGACATCGGCCAATGCATTCATGAAGCAGTTCGGCGAGATCGGGAAGCTCTTCCAGCGTCGGAACATGGACTTCGACGGCGACGGAGCGATCAGTAAGGAGGAACGCCTCGCCGCCCAGCGCGAGTGGGCCATCGTCGGCGTGCGGATGCAGCTTCGCAGGCGAATCCTCATGGATACCGACAGCGACGGGCAGGTGACGGCAGAGGAACGGCGGGCCTTCAACAAGCGGTTTGAAACCGGCATGCAGACGTGGTGGGAAGGTTTCAGCAAGACCTACGACACGGACGCGTCGGGCCGGCTCGAAGCGGCCGAACGGAAGCAACTGCTTCAGGGCGTGCGAGCCGAACTGGCCCGCCGGATGGACAAGCACGACGAAAACAAGGACGGTCGCCTCAGCGCGTTCGAGGCCGAGAAGATGCTCATGGAGTTCGGCAGGGACATCGGCCTGATGGACGGGCCGAACTGAGGGTACGACTCAGGACCTGTATGAAAACGTAGCATCGCCGTCTCGGCCATGAG
>CAYMAP010000037.1:0-16655 GCA_964388425.1 uncultured Planctomycetaceae bacterium | reverse complement strand
TGACGAATCGCCCTGATGTTCCGTTCCGTCGACTTTTGAGGGGCGCATCAAACAACGCTTAGGTGGAGGTTCCATCCCGGCAGCGGTTGCAGAGGCCGAAGACCACCACGCGGTGGTTTCGCTGGAGGAAATCGTGTTTTTGGCAGGCGCGGTCGATGTGCCGGGCCAGGTCGTCGTCGGCGAACTCAACGAACCGTCCGCAGCGGTCGCAGATGAGGTGTTCGTGGTGTTCCCGGCCGAAGACGGCCTCGTAGTGAACGTGGGTGTCGCTGTCGCGGATTTCGCGGACGATGCCGGCCTGGCAGAGCAGGGCGAGGGTGCGGTAGACGGTGCCCCGGCTGACGCGGTCGGGCCCGTCGGCGAGTTCGGCTGCGAGGTCGTCGGCACGGAAGTGGTCCTCGCGTGAAAGGGCCCGTTGCAGGACGATCCGGCGGGGTTCGGTGACGCGCTCGCCACGTTTTTTGAGAAACTGTCGAAACGCCCGCCAGGCCTCGTCAATCAGGGGATCGGCAGGGCAGTGGCGTGTCGGGGAACCGGGTTGTTGTTTAGATTTCATCTAAACTGTCCGTCTCCGCTCAAATGGCATTGAACCTCCCCCCGGCCTGTCTGTATAAGGGCTTGGGAGCCCTCATGCCGAGGGACGGGCGTTTCGTCACTAGGCCGCCATCGCGGCCGCAACGTAAAGGAAGTGAAGATCATGGCCCATGTGATTTCCGATGACTGCACCATGTGCGGTGCGTGCAAGGACTCCTGTCCTGTCGACGCCATCAGCGAAGGCGATCCGAAATACGTCATTGACCCGGACACCTGCATCGACTGTGGCGCCTGCGTCGGGGAATGCCCCGTCGAAGCCATCAGCGAAGGCGACTGAGTCGTTTTTCACCCAACGCAGCGCCCGGCCGGTTGTTCCTGCCGGGCGTTGTTCTGCGCCGATGATTGTAGGATGCCCGGAGGAGTCTCGCAAGCTGTTTATACGCTATCTCAATAGCTGTGGTTCGCGGGAAGTTTCGGTCGGGGGACATGGTCGATGAGCGAGATGTCGTGGCAGCGTTGGAAGAATTCGGTGAGTCCATCGACATGCTCCTCGGTGAGGGGTTCCATGCACCCGCCTCCGGAGCATATTCCCCGCTGGCGCGAGATGCCTTCGGCGGTGACCTCCGCGAGCAGTTCCTCCAGTCCCTCCGGCGGGCCGGTCGATCCGACTGCCCAGCAGGACATAACCATCGGCAAGCCGGTCAGTTCGAACCACAGTCGCCCGACGTGGACGGGGCGGATATATCCGGGGGGCAGTTTCGGTTCGCTGCCGATCAGCAGGGCGGCCTCGTGGGGTTCCTCGTCGCCGACCATCCGAAGGGCGGTCTCGAATTCCGTAATCCAGATCAGTCTCGACAGGAGCGTGGCGGTCCGGCAGGTGTCCTCGGCGGCGACGGTTTGGACGGTCCTCGGGTCGTCGCCTCGCGTGGCGACGACGACGCAACGTCCCTGGCCGCGACAGGCCAGGCAGCTCCCCGACAGCAGTTGGGCCGGACCGGTCAGGTCGGGCAGCAGACCGGTCGGCAGCAGGACGGCGTCGCAGTCGTCGTCTTCGACGCGGCCGGGCAGAGACTCCGCAGGGACCCGGCGCAGAAGAATCCGTCGGTTCCCGTCGAGGACTCCCACGGTCTCGACGGCGAGATTGTGGTCGGGCACAGCCAGTCGATATCGTGACGTGTACGTCGGAAGCTCCTTTCCCGCACGTTCTACGCATTGTAGACGCCTCCTCAGAACCGCCAAAAACACGCTGGGAGGACCGTTTTGGGGATGTAACTCTATTTTTTGAGTTGACGAATCGCCCTGATGTTCCGTTCCGTCGACTTTTGAGGGGCTCATCATTGTAGGCGGTCCTCGATGGAAATCCCTCTGCCGCCGTCGTTTCTCCCACGCATGCCGCGAACCCTTCTTGCATCCCCGCCGGCGATGTCGTATTCTTCATCCCCATCCCCGGTTGGGCCGAGCCGGGGATGGGTTCCGGCTGTCGGCTCAGCGCTTGTCGAGGACTCCTCTGATGAAAATTTTTGTTGTCAACTGCGGTTCCAGCAGCATCAAGTACCAACTGTTCAGCATGACCAACGAGACCGTGCTGGCCAAGGGGCTCATCGAGCGTCTGGGCACGGACGAAGCGACGCTGAAGCTCAAGGCAGAGCACACCTCCCTGGAGACCAATGTCCAGGCGCCGGACCACCGCGTCGGGCTGAAGCTGATTCTCGAAGCCCTTGTCGACGATCGCTACGGCGTGCTCAAGAGCGTCGACGACATCGAGGGCGTGGGGCATCGCGTCGTCCACGGGGGGGAGGACGCGACGGACTCGGCGCGGATCGACGAGGAACTCGTCTCCATCATCGAAAAGAACGCGCAGCTCGCCCCGCTGCACAACCCGCCGAACCTCATGGGGATCGAAGCCGCTCGCCAGGCCATGCCCGCCGTGCCCCAGGTCGCGGTCTTCGATACCGCCTTCCTCTCGACGCTGCCGCCCAAGGCCTACCGCTACGCCGTACCCGCCGAGTGGTACACCCGCTACCGCGTTCGGCGATACGGTTTCCACGGCACCAGTCATCGTTACGTCGCCCTCCGCGCCGCGGACGTGCTGGGCAAGGCCTGGAATGAAGTCAACCTCATCACCTGCCATCTGGGCAATGGCTGCTCGATGACCGCCATCGCCGAGGGCCGGGCTGTCGACCACTCCATGGGCATGACTCCCCTGGAGGGGCTCGTCATGGGCACGCGCTGCGGGAACCTCGACCCGGCCGTGCTCCTGTACATGCTCCAGCAGGGCTTCGACGTCGAGGAGGTCGACAAGGCCCTGAACAAGCAGTCCGGGCTGCTGGGTGTCAGCGGGGAGTCCAACGACATGCGCGACCTGCTGCAGAAACGGGCGGACGGCTCGGAAGGGGCGGCCCTGGCGATCGACCTGTTCGTCTACCGGCTCGTGAAGTACGTCGGCGCGTACTACACCGTCCTGCCCAGCGTCGACGCCGTCGTCCTGACCGGCGGGATCGGGGAAAACTCCCTGCCCGTCCGCCAGATGATCTGCCGGCAGCTCGCCCCGCTCGGCGTGATCGCCGACGAGGATCGCAACCTCAGCACCATCGGCGGCAAAGCCGGCCCCATCACGGCCAACGGCTCGAAACTGCCCGTCTGGGTCATCCCCACCAACGAGGAACTCATGATCGCCCGCGATACTCGGCGGATCGTCACCGGCGGGCAATAGCCGCCCCCGCCCTCCTCAAAAACGGCATTGACCGGCGCGACGCGGTGTTCCGTCGTTTCCGGACGAACAATCCACAGACCATCCACAAATCCGGCGGGGAACTTTTCCGTTTGCCAAGCGACCCAGTTATCGGATAATCTGCAATGTTGCTCGAAGGGTCAGGAACCCGCCCGACCCCCTGGGAGGAGGAGGGCGCAAATCCTGTCGACCGGAGTGAGATATGAGCAAAGATTATAAGATCGGCGTAGTGTTCGGCCTGGCGTTGCTGATTACCGTCGGGGTGTACTACTCGTTTTTCCGCGGGGACGCCCCGACCGACGGACCGACCACCCAGCCTGCCCCGGAAGAGCCCGACAAACCGGGCGTGACCTTCGGAACCTCCGAGACTGCGGTTGCGGACGAAACGGACGACGGCGAGGACCTCGCCGATCTGCCCCGCCTGCCCGCTCCGGGGGGGGGGGGATCATCCGGATCGAGCGCTGCGGATTCCTGGAACCTGCCCTCCGAACCGGACAACACCAAGGACGATGACGACATCGTCGTCGTCAGGCCCGCCCTGGACAACCGTCGGGCCGGTCCGACGCGGTGGGAGGTCGATCCGGAATCGGATGCGGAGGAACCCGCAGCGCCGGCGTCCCCCGAAGGCACCGACGCCCCCTCCGCCCAGCCCGCACCGGCTGGCGGGGGGTTCCAGATTGACCCCGATGCCGACCGGGCTGTCCGCGAACCCGATCCGATCCTCCAGCGAGTCGATCGCCCCGAACCCGTCGAACTCGGCGAGGAAGCCGTCTACACCGTCCAGAAAGGCGATCTGGGCTTCTGGTACATCGCCGCGAAAGTCTACGACGGCAAGGGCCACCTCTGGACTCGCATCCGCGATGCCAATCCCGGCGTGGACACCAATGCGCTTCGGCCGGGCATGAAACTCAAGATCCCCCCTCCTCCGCAGACTGCCGCCCCCGCCGAGCCCCCCGCACCGGCCGAACAGCGGGGCAAGGTCACCCAGAACCCCTCCACGGGTCAGCGCTTCTACGTCGTCTCCGAGGATGACAAGGCCGGCTTCTGGGGCATCGCGCAGAAAGTCTACGGCAAGGGGCACCTCTGGCCGCTGATCCACAAGGCCAACCTCGCCAAAGTTCCCAACCCCCACAGGCTGCCGCCGGGAACCCGACTGGTCATCCCGCCGGTCCCCGACTCGACCAGCACCGCCCCCAGCACGACCGGCACGGCAACGACAGACCGACGCAACCTGCGGGGACGTACATACACGCGGGACGGCAAAAAATTCTACGTCGTGGACGAGGGAGACGCGGGCTTCTGGGGAATCGCCGAGAAAGTCTACGGCCAGGGCAAGTACGCCTCACGAATCCGGGACGCCAATCCGGGCGTCGACAGCGGCAACCTCCAGCCGGGCGACCGTCTGGTCATCCCCCCGCTGACCGCAGCCGATACCCAGCCTGGCCGATCCGCGCCGCGCCGTTCGACCCCGCGCCGGTCCGCGCCGCGCACCACGCCCCCGCCGACCGGTGAGCCCGATTTCGGACCGTGACCAGCCCAGCCGTGCCGGTCAGCCCAGACGGTCTGCCCAGGGGTGAAAATTGACGTCATGCCGTCGCCCGGTTGCGTCCGATAACCACACCAGGGAGAGTTTCAGCTATGGATAGAATGCGCGCCATGCGTTGGTGGCCTGCCGCCGCCGCGGGCGTCCTGCTGCTCGGGGCCCTCGCCGGATGCAACCAGGACGACAACGACGACCTCAACCTCACGACCAACCGGACGGATTCCGAGGAAGAATCCATGCCCCTCCCACTAGAGGTCAAGGGCACGGTCGCCGAAGTGGCAACCATGATCTCCGGGGGAAATATTCCCGTCAGCAGTTGGGGCGTCGTCGTCGGTCTGGACAAAAACGGCTCGTCCGAAGTCCCACCGCAGCTCCAGGCGGACCTGATCAAGTATCTCAAGGGGCAGATCGGAATCGCCCGCCCGACGCTCGAAACCGGGATGGTCAGCGTCCAGGAGTTCCTCGCCGATCCGGATACGGCCGTGGTGCGCCTCGACGCCGTCATTCCCGTCGGCGCCCCCAAAGACACACGCGTGGACGTCGTCGTCAGCGCGTGGCCCAGAACCCAGACCGTCAGCCTCGCCGGCGGGATGCTTCTTCCGCGCGAGCTGTCCTGGGCCAATCCCCCCGGAGGGCCGACGGGGCGATACCTCAAACCCCTCGCACGGGCCGAGGGCGCGATCTTCGTCAATCCCTTCCTAGACCCCGGCGACCCCAAGGACGCCTCCCGCTTTCGCCAGGGGCGCGTACTCGGCGGCGCGGAGGTCGTCCGCGACATGCCCATCCGCCTCCAATTGCGAAAACCGGACTACCTCACCAGCAACATCCTCCAGAAACGCATCAATTTTCGATTCGGTCAGGAGGAACACAAACCCATCGCCAAGGCCAAGACCAGCTACTACGTCGAACTGACGATCCCGCCGCACTGGAAAGACCGCTACGCCCATTTCCTGAGGCTGATTCTTCACCTGCCCCTGCGGGGCGGGGCACACGAGGACGCCCGCACCGCCAACCGCATCGCGCGGGAGATGAAAAAGCCCACCGCCAATCACGACGAGCTCGCTCTCGTTTGGGAAGCCATGGGCAAACAGATCGTACCGACCGTCCAGAAATTCTACGGCTCGGACATGCCCGCCGTGGCATTTTACGCCGCTCGGACAGGGTTCCGCCTCGGCAACATGCACCTGGCCGGCCCCGTCCTGCTGCGTTTCGCCTCCACCGCCGGTTCGCCGTTCCAACTTCCCGCCATCGAAGAACTTGCCCAGAAGCCGGCCTTCCTCGAAGCCGGTCCCGTACTGCGGAAACGGCTCAACGCGCGAGGCGAACTTGTCCGGATCGCCGCGTATGAGGCGCTCGTCGAACGCGGCGGATTCCAGTCCGTCAAACGCTACCCCATCGACGAGGGCTATTACGAAAAGGATCGGCCGAGCTTCGTCACCGACGTCGTGGATACCCGCCGGGCCTTCGTGATCTACGCCACACGCACCCTGGAACCCAGGCTGGTCCTCTTCGGCCGAAACATGCCCATCGCCTCCCCCGTTTTCTTCGAATCCAACGACGGACTCATCACACTCTACAACAAACCCGGCGATCCCGATTCGGAAAACCCGGTGACACAAAAACCGCATGTCGTGGTCTTCCGAAGACTCTCCGACGGCCGCATGAGCAAAAAATTCACCATCCCCTTCAAGGTCCTGCACCTCATCAAAGTGCTCGGTTCCAGACCTCGCCCGGACCTGCACGGCAAGGTCGACGGGCTGGGGCTGACCTACAGCCAGGTCGTGGGCGTGCTGCAGCAACTCTGCAAACAGGATATCGTCCAGGCAAAATTCGTCTTGCAGCCGATGGACAATATCCGCAAAATATACCGAATGACCCCATCCGTGGGGCGGCCCGACGAGCCCGAACGCTAGATATTGCGTCGCTCGACCGGAACGCGACCCCGGAACCACAGGGGATGGGTATCGGTCGATGAAACGCAAACAACTCATTACGCCCGGACCGGTCGAGCGGATCGGCCCGCGCGCTTCCGGGAGTTTTCACGGATGAAACTCACCAAGCTGATTCTGCAGGGATTCAAAAGCTTCGCCGACCGGACGGAGTTCGAGTTCGACGCCGGCGTCAATTGTGTCGTCGGACCCAACGGCTGCGGCAAGAGCAACATCGTCGACGCCATCAAGTGGGTCCTCGGCGAGCAATCCGCCAAAAGCCTGCGCGGCGGGGAAATGCTCGACGTGATCTTCAACGGCTCGTCCGCCCGCAAACCCAGCGGCTTTGCCGGGGTCACCCTCGTGTTCGAGAACGCCGACGGACTGCTCAGGCCCGCGCCCAACGGCGAGGTCCAGGACACCGCACCCATCGTCGAAATCACACGCAAACTCTACCGCTCCGGACAAAGCGAATACCTCATCAACAAACTCCCCGCCCGCCTGCGGGACATCAAGGAAATGTTCCTCGATACCGGCATTGGCGCCAGCGCCTACAGCGTCATCGAGCAGGGGCGGATAAGCCAGTTCCTCCAGGCCACCCAGGACGAACGCCGCGCCTTCTTCGACGAGGCCGCCGGCATCAGCCGATACAAACAGCGGAAAAAGGAGGCCCTGCGCAAACTCGATCGCGTCGAACAGAACCTCCTCCGCGTCCAGGACATCCTCGCCGAGGTGGAAAAACGCCTCCGTTCCATCAAGGTCCAGGCCGGCAAAGCACGCAACTACCAGGAATACTCCCAACGCCTCCGCGAACTCCGCAGCCTGCACCTGCTCAGCCAGTTCCATCAGCTCAAGCTCAAGCGCCAGCAGCAGGGCAGGAACCTCGAGTCCGCCACCGACGATCTCGCGACGATTCAGAACCGCATCGCCCAACTCGAGTCCGCCCAATCCGCCGCCGAGGTCGAGAGCGGGCAACTCGAACAGTCCGCCCGCGATATCCACTCCCGCATCACCTCCCTGGGTGCACAGATCACCGCCCTGCAGGAACGCGCCGGCGTCCAGGCACACCGCGCCGAGGAACTGTCCGAGCAGATACTCACTAACAGCCATCGCGGCGAAGAACTCGAAGCACGCATCGAGGACCTCGCCAAGGACACCGCATCGGCCGAGGCTGAACTCCACAACGTCCGCCAGTCCGGCGAAAAACTCCAGCACCAGCTCGACGCCATCCGCTCCGAGCACGCCGCAGCCGAACTCGACGTCCAACGACGCGTCGGCGAGATCGAAGACGAAAAGGCCGGCGTCATGGACCTGCTCCGCCGGACCTCGCAACTGCACAATGACGTGACCTCGCTGGGCCACAAACGAACCAGCCTCGACGAGGAAAAAAACCGCCTGAACTGCCGCGCCGACGAAATCGCCGAGACCCTCAAGCAGCGCCTCGTCGAGCACGGCCAACAGAAAGCCCGCCGAAACGACGCCCAGGGAGTGATCGACGAATCGACGACCCGGCTCGAGCAGGTCAAGGCCGACGCCGCCCGGCTCGCCGGGCAAGAGAAGCAACTCCACGAGGACCTCTCCGAAGCTCGCGAGCAGCGCAGCAGCCTGATCGGACGAACGCGCACGCTGGAGGAAATGCTCCAGCGGCACGAGGGCGTCGCCGAGGGCACCCGCAAGGTGCTGCAGGCCTCCCGCGAGGGGCGCCTGGACTGCATCCGCGGCATGCTGGGCGACTTCATCAGCACGGACGTCCAACACGCCGCCATGGTCGAAGCCGCCCTGGCCGGGGCGGACCAGCGGCTGGTCTCGGCGACCTTTGCCGAAGTCGCCGATCAGTCCGATTCACTGGAATCGATTCTCGGCAGCGGAGGCAGTGCCGAGGTCCTCTGCCTAGACCGCATCGCCTCACTGCCCGTCGACGGGGCGTCCGTGACCTGTCCGCAGGCCGTCGGCCGCGTCATGGAATACATCCGCTTCGAGCCCTGGCTGGAACCTCTGATGTGGCAGATTCTCGGCCAGACCCTCGTGGTCCGTACCCTTGCCGACGCCGCCCTCGCCGCCGACGTCACCCTGACCGGCTATCGCTTCGTGACCCTCAACGGAGAAGTCCTCGAAGCCGACGGGCGCGTCCGGTTCGGCGCGATGCACCAAACCGCCGGCGTCATCGCCCGTCGCAGCGAACTGGCCGACCTGCAGGTTCGCCAGAAGCAGCTCGATGCCCAGATCGATACCCTCCAGCAGCAGGTCGCCTCGACCGGACAGCAGCGGGAACACAACGACCAACTCATCCACTCCCTGCGGACGGCGGTCTACGAAGCCACCTTCGAACGCGATGAGGCCGACAAACGCATCAAGCAACTGGACGAAGAAATCGAACGGCACCGCCAGGAGCAGCCGCGCCTTGCCGAAACGCTCCAGCAACTCGAGGCGGAGATCGATCAGGCCGTCCAAGCCGAACATGACGCACGACAACAGGCTGAGGCACTCCAGCAGCAGAAATCACAACGCGACCAGCGGATCGCCGAACTCGAATCGCAACTCGCCGACGCGCGAACAGCGCTCCAGGACCTCGGTGAAAAATGGACGGAACTGAAGGTCCAGCGGGCGTCGGCTGAGGAACGCCGCGTCGCGCTGGAGGATCGGCTGGCCGCCCTGAAACGCCAGCGGGAGTCCATGGACGCCGAGCACGCATCGGCCCGGCAGGCGATCGACGCCGACCGCCAGCGCCGCACCGAAGCCCAGGCGGAAGTCGAAAAGGCTCAGCGCGAGGTCGGGCAACTCCGCTCCCAGCAGCAGGAACTCCAGGGCGAGGCCGACGAAATCGCCGAAAGCCGAAAGGGCCTGACCGATCGACTCGCCGAAATCCGGCAGCAGCTCACCGAGCGCCGGCAGGCCGCCGAGGATGCCGGCCAGAACGTCTCCAACCTCCGCGTGACTCTCAGCGAACTCGACGCCCACGTCGGGGACCTCATTCATCGCGCGTCCGACGAGATGGGCATGGACCTTACCGAACAATGCAAGGAGTACCAGCACGATGAGGAGCGGGACTGGGACGCCGTCGCCGAGGAGATCCGCGAACTCCGCGGCAAGATCGATCGGCTGGGCAACGTCAACCTCGACGCCATCAGCGAACAGGACGAACTCGAAGAACGGCAGACGTTCCTCGGCGGGCAGATCGAGGATATCCAATCGTCACAAGGGCAGCTCGAAGAACTCATCCGAAAACTGAACAAGGAAAGTCAGGAACGTTTCGAGGCCACCTTCGTCGCCGTTCGCGAGCATTTCCAGGGGCTGTTCCGCAAACTCTTCGGCGGCGGCCGGGCGGATATCCTGCTGACCGATCCCGGCGACGTGCTGGAAAGCGGGATCGATATCGTCGCGCGTCCTCCGGGCAAGGAGCTGCGTTCGATCAGCCTGCTCAGCGGCGGGGAGAAGACCATGGCCGCCCTGGCGATGATTTTCGCGTTCTTCAAGGCCCGCCCCTCCCCGTTCTGCCTGCTCGACGAGGTCGACGCCGCCCTCGACGAGGCCAACAACGAGCGCTACAACGCCATTGTCCAGGAATTCGTCGCCGACACCCAGTTCATCATGATTACCCACGCCAAGCGCACCATGTCCATCGCCGGCGTGCTCTACGGTGTGACGATGCAGGAGGCGGGCGTCTCGCGACGTATCAGCGTCCGCTTCGAGGAAGCCAAGGAACTCGCCGAACAGCCCGAACCGGTCGGAGCGGCTTGATGAGTTCGGGCCGTCCGGGCCAGCCTTTTGAGCCCCTGATGCCATGACCCACTCCAGCGATATTCCCATGGAAGTCCTCGCCGAGGGCACGTATTTTCGCTTTCTCCGGCAGGGGCGGTGGGAGTCGATCCAACCGAAGTGTTTCAGCGACGTCGTACTGATCGTTCCGCTGCTGGAGGAGGAGCGTATCGTCCTGATCGAGCAGTACCGGATTCCGGTGGCAGGGCCGGTGATCGAACTGCCTGCCGGCCTGGTCGGTGACGAGACGCATTTTCAGGGCGAGAGCATCGAGGCCGCCGCACGCCGGGAACTGATCGAGGAGACCGGCTACGAGGCCGACCGGATCGATATCCTCAGCCAGGGCCCGCCTTCCCCGGGGTCCAATAGCGTGGTCGTCACGATCCTGCTTGCCCGGGACCTCCGCAAGGTCGGGCCCGGGGGGGGGGATGCGTCGGAGGAGATCCGGGTTCACGAGGTTTCGCTGGCGGACCTGGACGCCTGGCTGACCGCTCGGCGGGCGGAAGGGGCCGTCGTCGACCTGAAACTCTACGCGGGGTTGTATCTGCTCGACGTCCATCGCCGCCGGGAAGCCCCCTGAACGACCCTCAACGCATCGCTGGGATTTTGCCGAAAACATCAGTAGCACGTTGTCTGCCCGACGGGAATCGGCCAGCGATGAACGTATGGATACTTCCGACTCCAAAGACCGTCCCAGCCTGCTGCGCGGTTTGGGGGGCAACGCCTTCGAACCCCCCGGAACCCTCTTCCGGAAAAAACCCCGCAAGAGTTCGCGAACCCATCCGCCCGCTCCCGTTCGCATCATGCAGTACGACAAGAGCGGCGGGCGGGAATGGCAGACCACCCAATACGACGACCTTGCCGAGCAGGCCGCCGAGGACAAAGTCACCTGGATTCACGTCAGCCAGACCGACCATGCCGACCTGCTGGAGTCGGTCGGCAAGCAGTTCGGCATCCATCCGCTGATCCTCGAGGACATCGCCAACCTCTCCCAGCGCCCGAAAATAGAAGAGCACGAGTCCTACCTCTTCATGACGCTCAAACGCGTTGTCTGGAACGAGGACGAAGGGCAACTCGACGTCGAGCAGATCTCGCTCATCCTCACCGACCATGCCCTGTTGAGCTTCCAGAACACCGGAGAAGACGCCTTTGAACCCATCCGCGAACGCATCCGCAACAAGCGGGGACAGATTCGCGACATGGCGGCTGACTACCTCCTGTACGCCATTCTCGACCTGATCGTCGACGGGTACTTCCTCGGCTTCGAGGACATGGGCGAAATCATCGAACGCATCGAGGAAGACATGGCCCGCGAAGCGGGCACGGAAATCCTCCGGGAAGTCCACCGCCTCCGCGCCCAGGCGATGCTCCTCCGACGCGCGGTCTGGCCCCTGCGGGAAGTGGTCGGCCAGCTCCGCCGGAAGGACTCCACCCAGATCCGCCAGGTCACCGAGGTGTACCTCCGCGACCTGTACGACCATACCCTGCAGGTCATGGAATCCGCCGACACCCTTCGCGACATCCTCGCCGGGCTCCTCGATCTCTACCTGTCCAGCGCGGGCCAGCGAACCAACGACATCATGAAGGTCCTGACGATCATCGCGACGATCTTCATGCCCCTGAGCTTCATCGCGGGGGTGTACGGCATGAATTTCAAATACATGCCCGAGCTGGACTGGACAATCGGCTACCCCCTCGTGCTGGGGCTGATGGTTTGCATCGCCGGGGGCATGCTGCTGTTTTTCCGCAGGCGGGGGTGGCTCTGAACCATGGACGATCTCTGGCAACCCGTTGAAGACTGGCTGGCCTCGCTCCGACTGGCCGAGGGCGGGTTCTGGTCCGGCCTTTGTCTGTTGCTGATCGTGGCGATCTACCTGTTGTTTCGTCGCCGGATCCACGCCCACGCCGCGGAACAGGCCATCGTTCGCACACGACGGCGTATGCTGCAGTTTGCTCTCGGCGTGGTCTTTCTGCTGTCGCTGATGCGTATCTGGCTGCAGGAACCCTTCGGATCGATCATCGCCAAGCCGCAGTCCGGTCAGAATATTCTCGAAAGCCTCCTGTGGACTCTCGTGGCCGCGGTGGCGATCTACATCCTTGTCCGCGGCGTGCAGAGGCATTGGCTGCGCTACGAAACGGAAATCGAGGCACGCCACCGCGCCCGGCAACTGACCAGTTGGGCGGGCATCCTCGGCTTCGTCGTCGTCCTGTTCTTCATCTGGGCTTCCCAGGTCCGCGACCTCGGCGTGTTCCTCGGCATCATCGGTGCGGGATTGGCCCTGAGCATGGGCGAAACCCTCCTGTGCATTGCGGGCTGGGCCGTCCTTATCGTCAAGCGCCCCTTCGACATCGGTGACCGGGTCGAACTCGACGGACGGATCGGCGACGTGATCGGCTACAGCCTCTTCCACACCTCCCTGCTGGAGGTCGGCAACTGGGTCCACGCCGACCAGTCCACCGGGCGCATGCTCGTCGTGCCCAACAGCATGATCATCCGCCACGCCCTGTACAACTACACCAAGGGCTTTCCGTTCCTCTGGGACGAGTTCTCGACGGTCGTGACCTTCGAGAGCGACTGGGAGGCGGCTAAGCAGATCATGCAGGCCGAGGCCGACGAGGAAACCGACAAGATCGAAAACGAAGTCCGCAAGCACCTCACGGAAATGCAACGGCGCTACGCCATCCGCTACGTCCACCTCCGCCCGATCGTCTACACCGGCATCGCCGATCACGGCGTACTGCTGACGCTACGCTACCTCACCCCCGTCCGCCAGCGACGCGCGACCACGCACCGCATTTCCGAGGATATTCTCCGCAAACTGATCGAACACCCGCGGGTCGACTTCGCCTACCCAACCACACGCATCTTCCGCAACAACGAGGAAGGCAAGGTCGCCTTGGGCGGTCCCGCCGACAAGCCTGCCCCATCCGGGCCTCATGCCATCGGCTGATAAAGGGTTATGGAAGCTCGGTCCACCCCGCTTCTACGCGATGAGACGGCGTTTTGTTAGAATTGAGTTAGGATTTTATTCCCTACTTGACCCTACTCATATTTTGGCTACAATAATAGCGAGAAGTTGTTAGTTTGTTTCTCAGTTATCGGTCCCGCTGAGCCGATGTACTGATGTATTCTGAGAACCCGTACTTTGCCCCTTCGTGATGGGTATGGACCTTGTGGCAGGCGCCGCGCGACGGCGCCTGTTTTTTGCGCTCGTGTTCGTCATTGAGCGTCTTCCTTCATTGATCCTTGCCGAACAGGGCCCCGTCGGGCTTGTCGTTGACGTACTTGTTGTTCAGGAAGTACTGGATCGCCTCATCCGGGCCGCGGAAGACTTCGCTGGCGGTTTCGGTGATGAAGGGCGAGGGTTCGCACTTGGGCAGCCAGACGATGAAGACGTCCTTGGCGCACTCGTGGGCGTGCTGGAGCTCGCGCTCGACCCCGCTGGACAGGGCCGGTTTGCCGTCGGGCATTTCCGGGACCAGCGAGATGATCATGTCCGCCTGGTCGATCAGTTTGAAGTCCCGGACGTAAATCTGTCCGTCGATGTCCGGGATGATGCCGATGACCTCGGCCGTCTCCAGTTCGACCTTCTCCTCTCCGCTGCCGTAGACCATCGTGCGGTGGCCTTCCTTGGCGGCGTCGAGGGCGTCGAAGGTCAGGGGCTTTTCCTTTTCCATGTCCGCCGGGTCGAAGCAGATGAAGTACCGCTTCATGTTCCGGCGGAACTCCTCAATGAGGCTCAGGATGTCCGGCATGTCCATGACGTGGGACATGGGGAAGCTGAGATAGGCCTTTTTCATCTCCGGGCGGAACATGAGATTGACCATGGTATCAGCCAGTTCATCATGCCCTCGCACGCAGATGTAGAAGCATCCGTGCCCGCGGACGATTCGGCTGAGCAGTTCGGTCGCGAGGACTTCCTCCTCCCGCCAGACCATCATGTCCTTGAGGTTCAGGTCGCGGTGCCCGTCGCGGATCAGCCGGCGGTAGACCTGGTCGATGCTGTCCAGCACGACGATGTACAGGTCGGCGTCGAGTTCGACCATCTGGTCGTGGTCGAAGGCGAAGAACAACCCATGCCGCCAGCGGAACGTCGCGTGCGTGTTGATCATGACATTCTTGGCGGACTTGCCCGAGGCGAGGATGTCCTTGAAGACGCTCCGGCGGAGGCTCTCCAGCCGGCCTAGTGGCAGGTCGAGAATCTTGCCCTTCGCCACGTCCGGCGCTTCGCGGTACATCATGTCTCCGACGTGGAATGTCTTGATATCGTGCCCCTGCTGGCGGGCCAGGTCGGCCACGTTATCGAGAAATTCCTTCTTGTCCAGCCCGACCTGTCCGGTGACGACAACTTTCATGCAATGCTCCTGGAAAAGTGAGTTTGTTGATTCGTGAATCCGTTGATTGATAGGACGGATCCGCTGATTCAGTACGTCCTGGCCTGCCCGGCGGATTTCCATTCCTCGAACAGTTCCCGGCAGGGCTCGCGGAGGACGTCGCCGACGACGTCGACCCCGCTTTGGCCCAGGTCGCGCATCTGCTCGTTGCTGACGTCCAGTTCGGCGAAACCGGCGGCCTGGGCGTCGGCGATGCGGGCTCCGAAGACCACCCGGTCGAGCTTCGCCCAGTGAATCGCGGCGAAGCACATCGGGCAGGGCTCACAGGTGGAGTAGATCGTCGCTCCGGACAGGTCGATCGTCAAGGTCGACGAACACGCCAGCCGGATCGCGCGAACTTCCGCGTGGGCGGTGGGGTCGCACGTTGCCCAGACCGCGTTGTGGGCCAGGGCGAGGACCTCCCCGTCGCGCACGATAGCCGCGCCGAAGGGGGTCTGCCCCTGCGCAATGCCGCGCCGGGCCGATTCGATCGCACGTTGCAGGTACGTTTCGTCGTTCATGTCGTTCCTGAAAACAATGTTTCCGCAGGGGCGAACAGGCCCGGCAGACTACCGCATCGCCTCGCGGCGGTCAACGTGCTGCGTGGGCCCGGCTATCCTCCGACGACCTGGATCTGTTTCGGATCGCGGAGGATCATCTGCGGCTTGCCCTTGTGCTTGTTGATCGTGCCCGTGACGCGGACCTTCTTGCCACGGTAGTGACGATGCGGCTCGTCGGGAAACTTGCTTTTGTCGCTCTTGAAGATCACGCAGTAGAAGTCGCCCCGGTTCCGGCTGAAGTTGAGGAATAGGATCGCCCCGATGTCGTTGCCCCCCACGATCGAGCCCTCGACGGTGACCTTCCGGCCGATGTGTTTCCCCGCGTCCTGCCAGGAGACCACGTCGTCCGGCCGGGGGGCGGGCGGATCGTCCGATGCCGAATCCGTCGACTTCGTTTCCGGCGGTGCGGGTTCCGCGGACGGCTCATCCCACGGTGCGCGGGTGTCCTGGACGTGTCGCCCGGTGTCGTCGTCCCGCCGGGCGCGGAACCCTTTGCCCGCCACCTGCGGCTCGATGGTCCGGCCGGCCTGTCGCTTGCCGGCCTGCAGGACGAGGTTCCGCCCGAGGGCCTCGGCGGAGGCGACGTCGTAGCCGTCGATCTCCGCGCAGGCCGCCCCCAGCCAGCCGGCCAGCAGGTCTTCCCGACTGAGGAGGACGGCGGGTCGGCCGCCGACGGCCAGAGCCTCGATACGCGGGGCGGGTCCTTTGATGTTGCGCTTCGGGGTGGTTTGTCGATACCTGACTTCCCCGATCCTGCCCCCGGGCAGATCGTAGAGGGCTGCGTCGGTCGGCAGGGGGGTGAAGTCCCCGCCGAACGCCTTGCCCAGGGCGTCCTTGGCGGAGTGGTAGAACGTCTCGCTGCCTGCCGCTCCGGTGGCCAGCAGCGTCCCGCCTCCGTCGACGAACGAGTTCAGCGCGGCGAGGTCGTCGGCCGAGAGAGTGCACTTGCCCGTGCCGGTCAGGACGGCCAGTTGCACGCTTTTGCCGGCCAGGTCTGTGGGGGCTAAAGGATCGAACGCCTCAGCCGCCACGCCGGCGTCCCGACCGACCAGCCGGGCCAGCCGAGTCAGGGCGAGCGGTTCGGGATTGTCGTTTCCGCCGTGGGCGACGACCGCCAGCCGGACCGGATCGCCCGGGGCCTGAACGGGTGGAATCCACGTCCGCACGCCGCGGTTGCGGAGTCGGCCCTTGTCGGTGACGTAGAGAAAGAGGTTGGAGGCGACCTCGAA
>CAYMAP010000036.1:0-16720 GCA_964388425.1 uncultured Planctomycetaceae bacterium | reverse complement strand
TTCGTTGACGAATCGCTCTGATGTTTCGTACACGACAACTTTTGAGGGGTGCGTCTAGTCTCGTTCTTCGATTTCCTTTTTCCCATTTCTGTTGGGAAGTTGTGGATATCCTGTTCATTGCAATGGTATCATGTTGGGTTTGTTGAAGTTACATTTGAGACTCATCGGCTGGGCAGTGTGTATTACAGCCAGGAAGCTGGAACGGTAATTCCATGGGATGTCGGACAGTTACGCAAACCCTTGCCAGGAAATCAGCATGAAGCGGTCGGATTTTGAGTATGCCCTGCCCCCGGAATGCATTGCCCAGCAGCCCCTCCAACCGCGGGACGCTTCGAAACTGCTCTGGCTGGACCGCGCAACGGGGAGGCGGCGACATTGCGTTTTCCGGGAATTGCCCGCCCTGCTCCAGCCGGGCGATCTGCTGGTGCTCAACGACACGCGCGTGTTGCCGGCGAAATTTTCCTGTCGGCGTCGAACCGGGGCTCGGCTTGAGGGGCTGTTTCTCCATGCCGTGGATGCAGCCTGCTGGGAAGTCCTGCTGAAGAACGCCCAGCGGTGTCGGCCGGGCGAGAGGCTGGCGTTTGAGGCCGAGGGCTTCGGGTTGGAGCTGCTGGGGAATCTCGGGCGGGGTCGTTGGCGGGTTCGGCCGATCAGCCTGGAGAGTCCGGACAGTTCGGGTCCGGAGACGATGCTTCGGCAGGTGGGGGTCGCGCCCCTGCCGCCGTACATTCGGCGGGAGGATCGGCGACAGGACAGCGAAGACCTCCAGCGGTACCAGACGGTCTACGCCCGCCAGCCGGGCGCGGTGGCGGCTCCGACGGCGGGGCTGCACTTTACTGAAACGGTTTTGGATCGGCTGGCCGATCGCGGCATCGAGCGCGTGGCCGTCACGCTGCACGTCGGGCTAGGGACGTTCGCGCCGGTCACCGCGGAGAACCTCCGCGAACACGACATGCATCGCGAGGGGTTTTTTCTCTCGGCAGCATCGTCGGCAACGATCCGCGCCGCCCGCGCCGCCGGTCGGCGGGTCGTCGCCGTCGGCACGACCTCCGTCCGCGTGCTCGAGGCAGCGGCCCGGCAGGGCGGGGGCGAGCTGTCCCCCGAGGGACTCGCCGGGAGTACGGACCTGTTCCTCTATCCGCCGGCGGCGTTTGACGTCGTCGACGCCCTCATCACCAATTTCCACCTGCCGAGGAGCACGTTGCTGATGCTTGTGGCGGCGTTCTGCGACCCCGGCGGGACGGCCGGCCGCGAGATGATCCTCGACGCCTACGCCTACGCCATCGACCATCACTACCGATTCTACAGCTACGGCGACGCCATGCTGATTACCTGAAAAGGGTCGGGAGTCAGACGACCTTCTGTGACGCAGAGGCCAGCGGTCACGTACAGACAAGGCAATGGGATCGTTTCCTTCGCATTGGTTCGCGGCGCTGCGTCGGGCACCTCGCATCGGGCCGCCTTGACCGCCACGGGTGTCCCTCTGTATCCTTTGTTTCGTAGCGCCCGCTTCGCCGGCGGGCATGGTTTGGGCATTTCTTGCACGAAAGACGACTCTCATGTTCCTGACATTCTCCGGCTATCGCCCCGTTGTCCTGGCATGTCTGATGTTTTGCCAGGGCGTTGCGTTGCACGTTCGGGCGGAATCGAACGATCTCGGTGAAGGTTTCGTCGATCACGGCGTACCTGCCCGCATCAGTCAGCACCGCGGCATCGTCGCCACGTCCGATCAGGCGGGCAAAGACATCGTGCTGGCCTGGCTGTTCGACCACCGGGGAGGCTACGGGCTGCTCCAGGTCGACGCTGAATCGGGCGAGTCCCACCTGTTTTCCATGCCGTTTCCAGTCGGTAGCGACTGTCCCTTCGCCTCGGTCCTCTCCTCCCGAAACCGCTTCTATACGCTCTTTGACAGCCATTTCTGCGAGTTCGACGCGGCGAAAGGTGCGTTTACATTCCATCACAAGACCTCGCCCCGGTCGGCGATGTCGATGACCGAGGACGACCGGGGCGTGATCTGGGCGGCGACGTATCCGGACTGCGGCGTGGTCGCCTTCGACCCACAAAGCCGAGCCTTTCGGGATTTCGGTTCGGTGCATGACGAAAACTGGAAGCAATATCCGCGAAGCATTGCCGCCGACGAGGAAGGGATCTTGTACATCGGGATCGGGTTCACGAGGGGCCAGTTTCTGAGTCTCGATCCCGCGACGGGCAAGACGCATGCGCTGCTGGAGGACGCCCAGCGCCAACACGCCACGGCCCAAGTCTGGCGGGGCATGGACGGGAAGGTTTACGGTTCGCAGAACCAGACGTGGTATCGGCTGAGCGACCAGCAGGCCCACCGGCTGGACGGCAAACCGGATGTCCAGCCCAAGCCGATCATCACCGATACCCAGCACCTGATCCACCGGCGGTTTCCCAGAGGACGTCGGTTGGTCAAGCTGGACCTGGTGAACCGGTCACTGACGACCGAAAACCCCGCGACCGGGCAACGGCGGAGCGTCGACTTCGCCTACCCCAGCGAAGGGCCGCACATCATGGGCGTCGCAACCTCGCCGGACGGTCGCATTTTCGGCGGGACGGCGTTTCCGATGCGCTTCTTCGCCTACGACCCCCGCGAGGACCGATGGACCTCCCGACACTGCTACGGGCAGTGGAACACGCTCGCCGTGCAGGGCGAGCGGGCGTATATCGGCGCGTACGCGGGCGGCATGTTGCTGCGGTGGAAACCATCCCAAGCCTGGGTCCCCACCCGGAAGAACCAGACCCGCTGCAACCCCCAACTGCTGACCACAGTCACGCCCGACATCCACCGCCCGCACGATCTGCTGGCGCATCCCGACGGGCGGACCGTGATCCTCGCCGGCACACCCGCCTACGGCCTGACGGGGGGCGGGCTGCTTTTTTGGGACAGTTCTCGGCAACAGGCCCATGTGGTCAAGCACGGGCAGATTCTCCCGTACCATTCCACCTTCAGTCTGCTGGACCTGCCGGACGGCAAGCTCCTGGGCGGCACGACCCGGACGGCCGGGTCCGGCGGGGAGATCAAGGCCCCCCAGGCCGAGCTGTACATCATGGACATGCAGACCCGCCGGGTTGAATGGCATGCTCCGATCATCCCCCGCGTACAGGCGTTTTCGGACCTCTGTCATGGTCCGGACGGGCGGGTCTACGGGATCGCGGATTGGCGGTTGTTTTTCGTCTTCGATCCCGTCCAGCGCAAGGTGCTGCACAAGAGCTACCTGGACTCGGCATGGACCAGCACCGCCCGCCAGCAGGGAGCAAGGATTTTCGTCCGGGACGACAAGGCCAATGTCTATCTCCTGACCTACGCGGGCATCGTCCAGGTCGACCCCGAGACGTTCGAGCTGAAACTCGTAGCACCATCGCAGGTCAAGGCCTCGACGGGGGGGACGTGCCTGGACGGGCGAATCTACTTCGCCAGCGGCTCCCACCTCTACAGTTGGGGCCTTTGAGACTGAGATCGTGTATGAAAGCCGTTCTTCTCGTGGCACCGGCATCTTGCCGTTACGTAGCAGGGACATTCTGGCTCTGCTGGGTTTTCCGTTTTTGTGCTTTTTTTCATGAGCGAGACGCCCGTACTACTCATGGGCGAGACGCTCATGCTACGTGTTCATACAGGCTCTGGGGCCTCATCCAGGGAATCCTCTCAGGAGTAGCCAGGCGAACGTCAGCAGGATGCAGGCCAGGGCGACGGCGAAGAACAGGTATGCGTAGAAGGCGTTGGGACGTTGGGGCGGGCAGGGGTGGCAGGCACGCCAGGCACGGGCGATTCGCCACAGCGCCCAAGGCAGGATCGGCGGGAAGAACAGCGAATACATCGCCGCCTGAAATGCCCGCCGGGCCAACTCGTCCGTCCGGTTGGCGGGCCGGTCGTGTTCGTCGGTCTCGGAGGTTTTCCGACCGAGGATTTCGTTGGCCTCGTCGATCAGATCGGCGGGGATGACGACCGGGATACCGCCGTGCTTTCGAGTGAATGTCCAATGTGGATACCAGGCTGCGACATTGCAGAAGGGCACGCTGGCGGGTATGCCCTCGGCCCGGAGGACGGCGGCGATCATCTCCGCCCGGGCGACGTCAGGAGCGGTGGTGACGATGACGGAATCCTCGTCGACCGGTCCGGGCGCGTCACGCTCCGTTGGGGGGGCGTTTTCGCTGGCGGATGGCTTGTCGGATGTCATCGGCAAGGGGTTCCGGGGCGTGGCAGTGGGTCCAGAGGAGGTCGGCGTAGGGATTGCCCTCGATGTCGAAGTCGATGTTGCCCAGTTGGAGCGTGCGGTGGAATCGGGTGCGAGTGACGAAGACTTCGCGGATGCGGTCGAGGGCGCAATCGGCGACGTCGGCGTGGACGACCCCGCCCAGACGAAGCACGCGTAGATTCGTCAGCACGTAGAGTCGGCCCAGCCAGCGGAAGCCAGAGACCAGCAGTCGAACTCCGCCGAAGATCGAGCAGAGCACCCAGGTTTCCTCGACGCCCTGACTGATGCCGAACCTCCTGGCCAGCAGGGCCGCCAGGGCCGTGAACCCCAGCACCGCGAGGATGGGCAGGCTGTCCAGGACGATCATCCAGGCTGAAGGCTTGACGGTGCGGAGGATGACCTCCCCGTCCTGGAGGATGTGGTGGGCGAGGGTGACTTCCGTGACGGGTCCGGCGACGGTGCCGTCGGCGGGCATCAGGCACCTCCGCGGGCGTGCGGGTCCAGCACGCCGATGTCGGGCAGGTTGCGGTAATGTCCGTCGAAGTCCAGCCCGTAGCCCACGACGAACTCGTCAGGGATGTCAAACCCGTGCAGGTCGACCTCTCCGCGTACGGGCAGATCGGGGCGGTCTTTTTTCAGCAGGGCACAGGTCCGGACGTGTTCGGCGCCCTTGACGTAACCCGCCTCGGTCAGAATGGCCATCGTCTGCCCGCTGTCGAAGATGTCGTCGACGATCAAAACGTTTCGCCCGGCCAGGCCGTCCGGCAGGGGCAGGCGGAACTTGGGTTCCCGGCTTCGCGTGGCCAGGCCCGGGTAGGAGCTGACGCTGACCGGCTCGATGAGGACTTTCAGCGGCATTTTGCGGACGAGGTCCGCCACGAAGATCAACGCCCCGGTCAGCACGACCAGGATCGTCAACTCCTCGTCGCGGTACAGTTCGGTGAGGTTCTCCGCCAGTTCGTCGACGCGGCGGGCGATCTGCTGTCGCGTGATAAGGATTTTTTGCAGGTCACCGAAGGTCTCCGGGCTCCCCTGCGTCGGTGGGGTCATGGGGTTCTCCTCACCAGCCGGCCTTGCTGATCTGTTCCAGGACGCCGTCGACGGAGAAGCCGAACGCCTCGGCGAGTTTCTCCTTCGGCCCGGACAGGCCGAACTCGTCGCGCCCGACGAACAGGCCCTCCCGTCCGAGGATACCTTCCCATCCCAGTCGGACGCCCGCCTCAAGGACGACGCGACGGGGGATAGCCGGCGGGATGACCTCCTCCTGATACTCCTCGGGCTGTTCGGCGAAAAGTTCCATGCAGGGCAGGGAGATGACGCGGACGGCCCGGCCGTTCTTGCGGAGGGCATCGGCGACGTCGAGGGCCAGATGCACTTCGCTGCCGGTGGCGATGAGCAGCAGTTGGGGGTCGGGGTCGCTGGCCAGGACGTAACCGCCCAGCAACGTGCCCTCGGCCGGAGCAAGCTGGTCGCGGTCGAGGGTGGGCAGCTTCTGCCGGGTCAGGGCCACGGCGGTCGGCGCGAAGTCACGTGCGATGGCGTGCTGCCAGGCGAAGGCGACTTCGTTGGCGTCGCAGGGACGGACGACGTGGAGGTTCGGGATCGACCGCAGCGCCGCGAGGTGTTCGACCGGCTGATGGGTCGGGCCGTCCTCCCCGACGTAGAAGCTGTCGTGGGTGTAGACCCAGATGCATCGGCAGCCCTGGATGGCCGAGAGCCGAACCGCCGGGCGCATGTAGTCGTGGAAGACCATGAACGTCGCGCCGAACGGGACCAGTCCGTGCAGGGCCAATCCATTGACGATGTTGCCCATCGCGTGCTCGCGGACGCCGAAGTGCAGGTTCCGCCCGGTGTACTGGCCGGGTTCGACGAACTCGCCCCAGGGGTCTTCGGTAATAACGGTTTTTGTCGATGGCGCGAGGTCGGCCGACCCGCCGACCAGCTCGGGGATGACCTTCCCGAAGGCGTTCATGACCTTTCCGCCGGAGGCTCGGGTCGCGATGGCCTCGCCGGGCGGGAAGGCGGGGGTGGCGTTTTCCCAGCCCTCGGGCAGGTCGCCGGACATGATCCGCACGAGTTCGTCGGCGACCTCGGCGTGGGCGTCGCGGTAGCGGGCGAAGGCGTCGTCGTAGTCCTTCCGACCCGCCCGCCACTGCGCCTTGCGCTGCTCGAAATACCCGTGAACCTCGCGGGGAACGTGGAAGGGTTCTTCCTCCCAGCCGATCGCACGTTTGCCGGCGAGGATTTCGTCCTCGCCCAGCGGTTCGCCGTGGCTCGAGGCCGTGCCGGCCTTGGTCGGGGCACCCTTGCCGATGGTCGTATGGCAGACGATCAGGCTCGGTCGGTCCTCGTCGGCCTGGGCGTCGCGAAGGGCCTGGTAAATCGCTTCGTGGTCGTGCCCGTCGATGTCCTGAACCCCCCAGCCGAGCGCCTCGAACCGCTTGTTGACGTTCTCGGTGAAGGCCAGGTCCGTCGAGCCCTCGATGGAAATTTCGTTGTCGTCGTACAGGGCGATGAACTTCCCGAGCTTCAGGTGCGCCGCAAGGCTGGCGGCCTCGTTGCTGAGCCCCTCCATCATGCAACCGTCGCCCATGAGGGCGTAGGTGAAGTGGTCGACCGGTTTGTGTCCGGGCCGGCTGTAACGTCCGGCGAGCATCCGCTCAGCCAGGGCGAGCCCCACGCCCATCGCGAACCCCGCCGCCAGCGGACCGGCCGTGACGTCCACGCCGGGGACTTCGCCCGCCTCGGGGTGGCCCGGCGTCTTCGATCCGAACTGACGAAATTGCTTCAGCTCGTCCAGCGGCACGAACCCCGCCAGGTGCAGCATCGAGTACA
The DNA here is from genome assembly GCA_964388425.1 of uncultured Planctomycetaceae bacterium. Classification (GTDB taxonomy): domain Bacteria; phylum Planctomycetota; class Phycisphaerae; order SM23-33; family SM23-33; genus CAYMAP01. The sequence continues at coordinate 9,668 of CAYMAP010000036.1, read as the reverse complement.
GCAGCATGCTCCCGTGCCCGGCCGATAGGCAGAACCGGTCGCGGTTGAACCACCACGCATCGTCGGGGTCGATCCGCAGAATTCGCGTCAGCAGGACGGTGGCGATGTCGGCGCAGCCCATGGGCATGCCGGGATGACCGGAGTTGGCCTTCTGCACGCCGTCGGCGGAGAGAAAGCGGAGAGTGTTGGCGATCTGGTCGGCCAGCTTCGGGTCGGGAAGATCGGTCGGGAAAGTTGTCATGAAAACGATCCTTTGCGGTTGGGGCCGGGGGCAAAAACGGGAGTCTGAAAAGGGCGTAGTCTATCGGCTGGGCAGGCAACGGGCAAGACCATGTCGGGCCGGGTGTAACCCGCGGGGGCGCGGTGAGCACTTGGCCTCCCGAAGAGTGCTGGCGGCGGAGAAAAAACACTGCAACAAAATCCCCGCCCGAGCGTTGCACCCCATAAGGTGTCCGTATGTCCCGATCCTGGGGGCATCGGCAGGAATACCGCCATGTACCGCACCCAACCTCACCGCTCGCTACGGAACGTCGGAGGGTTCAGTCTCATCGAGCTCCTCGTTGTCATTGCCGTCCTGGGGCTGCTGGTCAGCATCCTCACGCCCTCGCTGAGCCGGGCTGCGGAGTTCGGCCGACGGACGAAATGCGCTACGAACCTCCACGCACTGGCTGTGGCTTTTCGAATGTACCTCAACGACAGCAACGACATCATGCCCGTCGCTGCAGCCATGCCGTCGCTGGGTCTGAACGACGATCCGGCTTTGTGCGATGTGCTCGAACCGCACCTGGATGACTCAAGGGTCCTGGAATGTCCTTCCGACGACGAGGTAGATTATTTCCAGCGGGAGGGCAGCAGCTACGAGTACCATACCATGCTCGGCGGGCAGAAAGTCAGCGAGGACTGGCTGACCGAACGACTCGGAGAGGACCAACGCCCCGTGCTGAACGACTACGAACCCTTTCATGGCAAACCCGGCACGCCCGGGGCCATGAACTATCTTTTCGTCGACGGCAGCGTCGGCGACCTGGGCGGCTGAGCCCCGCCCATCCACGAAAGGACGCGACCATGGCTGCGAAACGGAAACAGTGGATCGGACTGTTGACCGGCGGCGTGCTGCTGCTGGCCTCGGCTGTCGTGATCGGCGTCATCTGGGTCGGACCTCGGGGCATGCTCTCGTCCCAACCCGCCCCGGCCGGGGAATCGACCCGGGAGATCGTCGCGTTCATGGCGACCGAAGATTTTGCCAAACTTCCCGAAGAGCGCAGGCAGGAATACTTCGACCGACTTGCCGACGGCGGGAATCCTCACGAAGCCTTCCGCCTCGCCCGCGAACTGCCCGAAGAACAACGCAGACAACTGAGGAAAAATGTCGGTGGGATGATGCACCGCCGAATGGAACAACGGATGGAAGAGTATTTCCAACTCCCGCCTGAACAGCGCCAACAACACCTCGATGAAACCATCGATCGCATGCTCGCCCATCGCAGGGAAATACAGGCACAGCGTTCCCATCGGCTCGAACAGGTTCGCGAAAACCAGGCCGAATCGGCCGAAGGAAACTCCGGTCCGGACCACCCGCGCCGCGAACGACACCGGGGCCCCACGCCGGAACGCCTGAAACGCCGGATCGAACACTCCAATCCCGAAACCCGTGCGAAATTCATGCAGTACATGAAAGACATGCGTCAGCGAATGAAAGAACGCAGCATCGACCCTCCCCGACACGGGCCGGGCAGGCGGTGAACGCAGCACGCCGCAGTCACGGGCAGGGGGGAGATTGTGGGTGGCGGCATGGCGGAGGAATCGATCCCGGCCTGTTGCGGTACGGTATGGATGGTGCGGGTTTCCGAAGGGGTGTGTACTTGACGATGCCGAGGAGGTTGTGTCAAGATGGGGCACCATTTGACAACCCTCTCAGGAAGGACCGATCCATGGACGCATCGAACTTCATCACCATCGCCGAGAACATCCACTGCACGCTGATCGTCAAACTCGATGGCAAACGGGTCGAGGAAATGCCCGACGGCCTGAAGGTCGTGACCTTTCAGCACGACGGACAGAAAAAGCTCCTGCCCATCAGCCCGGAGTGGAAAAGCCCCATGCTCGATCAGGGCAAGGTCCAGCACATCGCCCTGGCGATCTGGCACGTGCTGAACAGCGACGGCCCGGAGCGCGAACTCGGCCAGGACTACCTCGTCGCCGCGGCCGAGGCCCAGATCGGCGGGGGGGCGAACTTCCTCGACGTCAACGTGGACGAGTATTCCAACGACGACGACGAGCGCGTCGAAGTCATGACCTGGCTGGCGGGGTTCCTCTCCGAGCGGTTCGACGTTCCCCTGTCGATCGACTCCTCCAACGCCGCCGTCCTCCGCGCGGGCCTGGAAGCCTGCCCGAAGGACCGCACGCCGATGGTCAACAGCGTCTCGCTCGAACGGGCCGACTGCGTGGGGCTCGTCGCGGAGTTCTCCGCCGAGGCCGTCGTCTCCGCCGCCGGCAAGGAAGAACTGCCCTGCGACGTGGACGATCGGCTGGCGAATTTTCGCGAGATCATCAAGCTCCTCGCCGACGCCGGCGTGCCGCAGAAGAACATGCACCTCGATCCGCTGGTCTTCCCTATCAGCACGGATGCGATGAACGGCAGGCGGTTCCTCGACGCCACGCAAGCAGCGAAAAGCGAGTTCGGGGAGGTCCACCTGACCGGCGGGTTCAGCAACGTCTCCTTCGGCATGCCCAACCGCAAGCTGCTGAACATGACCTTCGTCCACCTCGCCGCCGAACACGGGGCCGACAGCGGGATCATCAACCCGGTGACCATGCCCGCCTCGAAAATCGCCGCTCTCGACACCGCCGCCGAACCGTATCAACTTGCCCGCGCGGTGCTGACCGGTGAGGACGCTTACGGCATGGAATACATCGCCGCCGCTCGCGAGGGCAAACTGAAGTAACAATGTCCATGTCACGACGGGGGGGGGGGGTCAACGCGCAGAATCCCCAGACCCACGTCGCACGCCGGCCGGGGCATCGACTGAAGGGACTCGATCTGGCCGACCGCGCCGCCGGTCCCAGGGCCCTCGACGAGCTGCTCATCAACGGGCGGCGTGAATCCCGGCGTTCCGTCGGCCGCCCGAAACCTCCCCCCAGGCCGGGAGGACATGTTGTCCCGACCCGGCATTACTCCGTCGGGATGAAGCCCGGCTGGGCACGGGCGCAGGCGACGGTGTTCCGCAGCAGCATCGCCACCGTCACCGGCCCGACGCCGCCCGGTACGGGCGTGATGGCTGAGACTTTCGGCAGCGTGCGGTCGAACTCCACGTCCCCGACCGTTTTCATCGCCGGCTTGCCCTTCTCGTTGAGCACCGGCTCGCCGTGTTCGTCGATCCCCTTGGGAATCCGGTTGATCGCCACGTCGATCACAATCGCGCCTTCCTTGACCATCTCGGCCTTGATGAGCGGGGAAAGATCCGGCAGGGGAAGCTCCTCGCCGGAGGCCTTGCGACGATTGTAGCCCAGCCAGCGCGCCTGGGCGACCCCCGTGGCCACGATCAGAATATCCGCCCGGCAGGTGTGAGCCGCCAGCGCCTTCGTCGCCACGTGGCAGATCGTCACCGTCGGCGAGGCGTTGACGCTCCAAAGCAGCATCGCCGCCAGCGGCTTGCCGACGATCTCGCTGTGACCGACGATCACCACTTCCTTGCCCGCGATGTCCGGGCAGGTCCGCTTGAGCAGTTCCATCGCCGCCATCGGCGTGCAGCACGTCGCCACGATCCCCCCGCCGTGAAACAGCTTGCCCATGTTCTGTGGGTGCATGCCCTCGACGTCCTTGTCCGGGCTGAGTAACGTCTGCACCAGCCGGGCGTTGATATGGCTCGGCAGGGGGGTCTGCAGAATGATCCCCGTCACCGTGGTGTCCCCGTTCAACGCCCGCAGCGTCCGGATCACTTCCTCCTCCCGGCTGCCTTCGGGCAGGCTGAGCAACTCGTAGACAATGCCCACTTCCTCGCTCTGGCGACACTGCATGTTCGTGTACATCCGGCTTGCCGGGTTCTCACCGACCTGCAGCGCCACGAGCTTCGGCTCGTGGCCCGAAGCCTTCAATGACGCCACGTCGGCCGCAACGTTCTGTTTGATTTCCTCGGCAACCGCCTCGCCGTCGATAATCCGTGCCGTCACGGCCTGCTCCTTCTGCTGGGTGCGTGATCCGCGTTGGGCCGGAAGCTATCGCTCTCGATCCCCGCCCGCAACCCTTTTCTTGTCAATATTCAGCCGGCAACCTCTCCACTTCCGCCCGGCTGAATACAAGCCTTTCGATGCAGAGGTATTGGTTGCCGATATTGCACCGCCCGCACGTGCCGATGCGACACTTCATCCGCATCTCGAAACTCACATGCACATCTTCGGCCGAGAAGCCCAGCTCCTCCAGAACCGGGATCGTGAATTTCAGCATCACCGGCGGGCCGCAGAGCAGACAGATCGCGTTGTCCGCCGCCGGGCCGGACCGCCAAGGCCAGTCTGTTCGCGCCGCGTCTGCAGGCGATGGTCGGCACTTTCAAAGCCCGCAGCCCGGTTCCGACGCTCGCGGACTTGGTCCTCGACAGAATCCTGAAATCGCGTCGCGAGGAATCACGCGCATAAATGGCCGCACGCCTGCTGCTGTCGTTTCCCGGTGTTTCGGCCAGCGCGTTTGTGGTATCATTGCGATTCATCGACATCTCCTCTCCTCGGAGATTCCGATGCCCTTTTAGCCGGAAAAACGATTGTCTCATTGAGCCAATCATCGCGACAACAGAGAACAAAAGCGGACTACGGTCAAGACCAGGCCGCCGACCGTAACCGACTTTCCAACAAAAGGATATACGCACAAGCCCTTCCTGGGAAGTCGTTTGCGAAGGCCTGCTCTGAGAATCCCACCTTCGCGGGGATGACACGGAAAACATCAACCCGCAAACATGGACAACCCAATCAGAAGCAAAAAGGAACCGGACTGACCGCTACCATATCCATCCTCGCCGCCGTCATGGACAACCCCGCCGTCAACAGCGTCGTCATCCTGCTGCTGACGGCCATCGCTGTCTGGGTCGGGATCAACCCACTCCTCGCTCTCATCCGCAAGCGTCAGGCCAGTTGGGGCTTCGTCTTGCGAAACACCCTCCTGATGAACGTCACGCCGGTAGGCATCCTGCTCGGCTGGGCGTTGTGCGTGCTGCTGCCGGCAGCGATGGCACTGCTGCTGCTCGGCGGGAGCCTCACCGCCGCCTTCATTGCAGGCACACTCGGTGCCCTGCTGCCGGGCCGACTCATCCGTCTGCTCCGAAAACGTCGCCTGGAAAAACTCGAAGAACAGCTCGTCAGCGGCATCCAGACCCTCGCCAGCGGCGTCCGGGCGGGGCTGAACCTCGTGCAATCCATGCAACTCGTCGCCCGAGACGGACCTGCACCGCTGTCCCAGGAGTTCGCCCACCTCGTCCGCGAATACGAGTACGGCATGCCGCTCGACGAAGCGATGGACAACGCCTCCCGACGCATCGGATCGGCCGACTACCGCCTGCTGCTGGCTGCGCTGAAGACCCACCGCCAGCGAGGCGGGAACCTCGGGGAGACGCTCGACCGCATCGCCGCCAGCATCCGCGAAATCCAGCGCCTCGAAAGCCGCGTCCAGTCCCTCACCGCCCAGGGACGCGCCACCGCACGCTGGCTCGGCGCGATGCCAGCCGTCGTCGTCGGCGTCCTCTACGTCATCGAACCGGCCGGCGTGGTCCAGATGCTTACCACCGGAATCGGCAAGGCCATCCTCGCCCTCGTGATCCTCCTGAACGTCATCGGATTCCTCTGGATCCGACGCATCATGGCGATCGACATATAGCCAAAGGCCGGGGCCGTAACACACCATGAACGTATCTTTCGACATCCTGGCTTCGACGGCCTTCTGGGCGACGGGGTGGTGGGACTGGCTTATCAGCATGGGGCTGTTCCTGGCGACGGCTCTGGGCGTGGTGAGTATCTTCGGCCAGAGCGGCCAGGTCCAGATGTCCCCCCAGCGTGCCGCCGCCATCGCCACCGGGCACACCGACCGCCGAACCTCCTTCGAGAACCCGATCTTTCGGCCGATACTCTGGCTGCTGCTGCGCGTCGCCCACCGCCTGAACGTCCCGTCCGGCAAGCGCTGGCTGGACAGGCAACTCACCGCCGCCGGCAGCCCGAATTACTACACCCCCGAGGAATATCTCGCCCTGTCCTTCCTGGCCGGGCTCGCCCTCGGTGCCGTCTTGGAGGTCGTCCAGTTCCTCCTGACGGGGCAGTTCAGCGTGATGGCCATCTTCCTGGGACTCGTCATCGGCGTGACGCTCTCGATCTACCAGATTGCCGAACGGGCCTCCGGCCGGCTCCGCGACATCACCCGGCAACTGCCCTACGCTCTGGACCTCGTCAGCCTCGCCATGTCCGCCGGGGCGACCTTCACCGAAGCCGTCAGCACCATCATCCGCGAGCAGCCCGCCGAAGACGAGGACCAGCAGGATCCGCTCAACATGGAACTCCGCGCCCTGCTGGCCGAGATCGACCTCGGCACGACCCGCCGGCAGGCTCTGGAGAACCTCGCACGCCGCGTCCCGTTGACCAGCATGCGCAGCCTCGTCGCCAGCGTCATCCAGGCTGAGGAACTCGGCACGCCGCTCTCGGAAGTCCTCCACGACCAGGCGACCCTCCTGCGCATGCAACGCTCCGTCCGCGCCGAGAACCTCGCCGCCTCCGCTTCCGTTCGTATCCTCGTGCCTTGCCTCCTGCTCGTGATGGCCGTCATCCTGACCATCTTCGGCCCGGCGATTATCCGAACCATGACCGGCGGGCTGTTCTGAACAAGACCCATGCCCCAATCCCTCACCACAACCCCAAACCGCTCCAGGGAGAACGCCGATGGCCACCGCCAGGCCTGAACTGCTCTACCTGACCGGACCCCAGGCCGGCCAGCGCGCCGTCCTCATGGAAAACCGCGTCGTCGCCGGTCGAAGCCCACAGGCCGACGTCGTCCTCGCCGAACAGTACATCTCCCGCAAGCAGCTCCAGTTCCACCTCACCGCCGAAGGCTGGGTCGTCGAAAACCTCTCGACCTCAGCGCCCATCGAGATCAACGGAAAACGCTTCCGCCCCGGCAAACAGGTCGCCCTCGAAACCGGCGATGTCCTCGTCCTCGGCCGGGTCACCCGGCTGCTGTTCGTCCAGCCCGGCGACGACCCCGAACAGGCACTTGCCGCCTGGCGGAAGCAATACCCCGACCTCGCGAACCAACCGTCGGGCCTCGTCCACACCGAAACCTCATCCGCCGAACCTCCCCAGCCACGACCGCAACCGGAACCCATACCGGTACCGGCTCCGGAAACACCGGCCGAACCTGCCCGACAATCCCCTGCACGCAAAAAACAACCCTCCGGGGAAGGAGAATCCGACGAAGCCATCGAAGCGAAACGTCGACGAAAAAAAATGATCCTCTACGGATCGATCCTCGGCGCAAGCGTCCTGAGCTTCCTGGTCCTCCTGCTGCTCGGCTCCCTCCGCGAAGACGAAAAGACCCGCGACCGCCAGGGCCCGCCGAAACAACTTGCCGGGGAAGACATTCGCGACGCCCTGACCGCCCCGCTGCAACGCGCGCCCAACGAAGTCTCCGCCGAAAAGGCCCTCCGCGAAGCCCGACAGAACTTCCAGGTCCGCTCAGCCAGGCCCGTCAACCTCTACCTCTGCGTGAAAAACTACCGCCTCTACCTCGCCTTCCGAAGACCCGAACGAAGAACCTTCGAACCCGCCGACGAACGATACTTTCAGCAGGCTCAGGACGAACTGGCCGGTACCGTCCATGACATCTACGTCAACGCGATCGTCTTCCTCAACCGCCGACAGTGGGCGCGGGCCTACGACGAATTCCAGCGCATCCTCGACTATCTGCCCATTGAGATGACGAACGACGACGACCCCGTCCGCGATACCATCATCGACAACGTCCGGGCACACCTCCGCGACGTCAGCAGAAAGCTGACGCAGAAAAACGGCTGAACGCGGGCGATGGACAGGATGTCTGAACTTGGCGAACTGCAATATAACTCTATATTTTATAGAACATTACAAGATCCGCATGTTGCAATAGCATAAATCGCCTGTTTTGCACAACTTGCCCCTCTGTGAATTGTATGTCATTGTTTCAAATAGGGTTATGATTTTGAGGAATTGTGAATTCTCGCGTTGACTCCCCTTGCCGCTGGATGTATACTTCGTACGCCTTCACACGCTGAGGATAATCGTCCGGTCGGGGGCCATTGATCGAATCGGATGTTCTGAAAATCGGCTGTTTCACATAGCCGTGGCAATCTCCGGCCTGTACGTGGACGTTGCAGGTCGGAGATTTTTTTTTGCGGTGTGCCAGGCATCACTGGATGCTGGGAAAAAGAACACGTCGCTTCACTCCATTTTGATTTTCAGCCCCCATCTTCTGCCTTGTTTTCCCGCTGCCCATTGCGCACTTCCCACTCCGCACGTCCTACTCTCCCCACGCAATCAGGTCGCGCATCTCGGCGACGGCGTCGCGGAGACCGGTAAAGACGGCCCGGCTGATGATGCTGTGGCCGATGTTGAATTCGCAGAACCCCTCGATCGCCGCGACGGGCTGGACGTTGTTGTACGTCAGTCCGTGCCCGCCGTGGACGATCAGCCCATAATCGAGCCCCACGTCCACGCCCTCTCGCAGCTCGAAGAGCGTCCGCTCGATAACCTCGCCGTCGGGTTTCGACCCGTCCGGGGGCAGCACGGCGTTGGCGTACGCACCGGTGTGCAGTTCGATGGCTTCGCAGCCCGCCCGGTGGGACGCTTCGATCTGCCTTGCCTCCGGGTCCACGAACGCGCTGACCTGCACCCCCGCACGCCTCAGCCGCCGCGTGACCTTCTTGACCCGTTCGAGCTGCCCTGCAACGTCCAGCCCGCCCTCGGTCGTGATCTCCTGCCGTTTTTCCGGCACGAGCGTCGCCTGGTCCGGCTTCTGCGCGACGGCGATCCGCACGATCTCCTCATCGAGTGACATCTCCATGTTCAGCTTCCCACGAACGGTTCGGCCGAGCAACTCCGCGTCGCGGTCGTTGATGTGCCGCCGATCCTTCCGCAGGTGGAAGGTGATGCACTCCGCCCCGCCGAGTTCAGCCTCGACAGCCGCCCAAACCGGGTCCGGTTCGACGGTCCGCCTTGCCTGACGGATCGTCGCCACATGATCGATATTGACGCCCAGACCGGCCATGCTCGTCTCCTGAGAAAATCTCGCCGCCGGACCCGCCGGCAGTGTCGCTTCCAATGAACTATGCTGGAACTCACAAGTGCCCGCAGAAGCACAGCGACCACTCTGCAAAAAGGCCAAAAAATAGTTTTCTCTACTCTTCGCCCTCTGCGTCTCTGTGGCCCAGCCTGTCAAAGGCACAATGCCAGACTCCCGACCTGTATACCGCAGAAAACCGCACTTGTCCATGCCCCGGACTTCTGCTGAAAACACTTGACGGCCATGCCCCGATTCCATAAACTACACAATCTCACCAGGCCATTTGGCCAGGCGGGAGATATAAAACCTTCCCCGATAGCTCAATTGGTAGAGCGAGCGGCTGTTAACCGCTAGGTTAAAGGTTCGAGTCCTTTTCGGGGAGCTT
>CAYMAP010000035.1:0-16744 GCA_964388425.1 uncultured Planctomycetaceae bacterium | reverse complement strand
TGACGAATCGCCCTGCTTTTTCGTTCCGTCGACTTTTGAGGGGCGCATCAAGATGCAATGGTGGAGTGCTTGTACCTTGTCTCTTGTCTCTTGTATTTTTTCACGCTCCAATGGCGTAGCGTGCGAAGGCGGTGATCTTCGCATCGCCGAGGAGGTCTTTGATCTTCTTTTTGTCGTCCTTGACGTAGTCCTGGTCGATCAGCGCGTGCTGCTCGAAGAATTTGCGTATCTTGCCTTCGACCATTTTTTCGGCGATCTCGGGGGGCTTGCCGGACTCGATGGCCTGCTGCTTGGCGATGTTCCGTTCGCCGTCGACGACGTCGGCGGGGATGTCGTCGGCGGTGATGCCCATGGGGTCGGAGAAGGCGATGTGCTGGCAGATTCCAGTGAGGGTTTCCTCGTCGAGTCGGCCTTCGATGCCGACGATCACGCCGACCTTGTGGTTGTGGTGGAGGTAGCTGCCGACCTGGTCGGCCTGGATTTTGTATCCGCGGGCGTAGCTCATGTTCTCGCCGATCTTGGCGAGGGTGTCTTTGACGAGCGAGGTCATGTCCTCGCTGGGCAGGACCTCGCCGGGATCGGCGTCGTAGGCCTTGTCCAGCAGGCCGGCCACGAGGGCCTGGAACTGTTCGTTACGCGCGCAGAAGTCGGTTTCGCAGAGGACTTCGACCATGGCGGCGGCGGTCTGGTCGTCGCTGATTTTGATGCCGACCAGTCCCTCGGCTGTGGTTCGGTGAGCCTTTTTCTCGGCGGTGGCCAGGCCCTTGGCGCGGAGGGCTTCCTTGGCGGCGGCGAGATCGCCGTCGGCTTCGTCGAGGGCTTTCTTGCAGTCCATCATGCCCAGGCCTGTCTCTTCACGAAGTTGCTTGACCATCGCTGCGGTGATTTCTGGCATGGAAGTGCTCCCGTGGGTTGGGGTGTTTCGTATAGGGGTGTGCGGTGTTATGCGGTTCGCCGCCCGCCGGGGCAGGGGGGCGTGTTCCTTCATCGCCCGAGGCCTTGCGTTCTGCCGGGTTATGACGGCTGGGAAGGCGTTTCGCTCGGTATCTGCTCGGTGGCGGGTTCGGCCGGTGCGTTCTCTTCGGGGGCCTTGCGGGTCTCGTCGGGGTGCTGGTCGGCATCGCCGGCGGCTTCGTCCACGGCCGGATCGTCCACAGCCCGGGCGGTGGTGGCGCGTCGGCTGCGACGCTTAGGCTGGGGCCGATCGGGCTGATCCTCGTCAGTCTCGACCCGCCCGCGGACGCCGAGTTCGGCTGCGTCGGCGAGTTCGCGGATGACGACCTCGATGGACCGCATGGCGTCGTCGTTGCCCGGAATGGGGATGTCCACGAGGTCCGGGTCGCCGTCCGTGTCCATCAGGGCGATGACGGGGATGTCGGCTTTCATGGCTTCGCGGATGGCGATGCGTTCGCGGACCTGGTCAACCACGACCATCACGCCGGGGAACTTCTCCATCTTGCGGATGCCCCCGAGGTTTCGGTGGATTTTCCGCATCTCCCGGCGAAGTCGCGAGCCTTCCTTTTTGCTGTAGGCGTCGAGGGAGCCTTCGTTTTCCATGGTTTCCAGTTCGTCCAGTCGCCCGACCCGCTTGCGGATTTCGCGGAAGTTCGTCAGCGTCCCGCCCAGCCAGCGGTCGAAGACGCAGTGCATGCCTACGCGGTCGGCGTGGGTCTGGATGGACTTGCGGGCCTGACGCTTCGTGCCCACGAACAGCACGTCCTTGCCGTCGGAGACGATGCGGGTGATGTACTTCTTGGCCAGAAGCAGCCCGCGCAGCGTCTCTTTGACGTCGATGATGTGCAGATTGTTCCGCTTGCCGTAGATGTACGGCTTCATTTTGGGGTTCCACCGACTGACCCGATGGCCGAAGTGGATCCCCGCGTCGATGAGTTCCTTGACGATTTCCGAAGACATGGTTTCTCCAAGCGTGGCAGGGCAGGGCCCTTCGTGCCGGCCTTGCAAACAGACCGAACCGCCCGTCGCTGCCTGAATTGTACTCCGCCGAGGCGGAAAGGCGACCCGAGTCGAGGGCAGACCTACACCGGTCGCCAACGGGTCGACAAACCGCGTACGATACGCCGGAACTCCATCGGCGTCAAGACTTTTTGCGGACGGGGCCAGTCCGTGCCGTCGTGGACGCGTCCCATCGGAGCCGGGTACCACGCCTGCTCCGGCGGGCATGCATCGGTGAACAGCCTGGAATCCGCGTGGGTGCAAGCACCCACCCTCCCTGCAGCGCAGCCGCACTGTGACAAACCCGTTATTGGCACGACCGGACCGATACGCTACGATGAACGCACCGACGGGAAGGAGCAATCGGCATGGCAGGCAGCAGCTACGGAACGGAATTTCGCGTCACGACCTTCGGCGAATCCCACGGCGGAGCCGTCGGGGTAGTGGTCGACGGCTGTACGCCGGGGCTGGATCTCTGCGAGGCCGACGTCCAGACCCAACTCGACCGACGCAAGCCCGGCCAGTCCTCCGTCAGCACCCCCCGGCGGGAAACCGATACGGTCTCGATCCTCTCCGGCGTCTTCGAAGGCAGGACCACCGGCACGCCGATCCTCATGCTGCTGCACAATCACGACGCTCAGCCGTCGGCCTACGAGGACATCAAGGACAAGTTCCGACCCGGACACGCGGATTTCACATACCTCAAAAAATACGGTCTGCGGGACTGGCGCGGCAGCGGGAGGGCCAGCGGGCGCGAGACCGCCGGACGCGTCGCCGCCGGTGCCGTCGCACGCAAGCTGCTCGCCCGACGGGGCGTGAACCTCTTCGCCTACACCCGCCGGGCCGCCGGCATCGAGTGCGAATCCGTCGACACCGACGTCATCGAGCAGAACCCCATGCGGGCCTGTGATCTCGAAGCGGCCGAGAAGATGGTCCGGCGGATCGAACAACTCGCCGAAACCGGCGACAGCGCCGGCGGCGTCGTCGAGTGCATCGTCGTCGGGCTCCCGGCAGGCCTCGGCGAGCCGGTCTTCGAGAAGCTCGACGCGGAACTGGCCCGCGCGATGCTCTCGCTCGGCGCGGTCAAGGGCGTCGAGTTCGGCATGGGCTTCGACGCCGCGGACATGCTCGGCAGCGAACACAACGACGCCATGACCCCCGAAGGCTTCGCCACCAACCACGCCGGCGGCGTGCTCGGCGGGATCAGCACCGGCGAACCGTTGATCTTCCGTCTCGCCGTCAAACCCACCAGCAGCATCTCCGTCGAGCAGCAGACCATCACGACCGGCGGCGAGGCGACGCCCATCCGCACCGAGGGCCGACATGACCCCTGCATCTGCCCGCGCATCGTCCCGGTCGTCGAGGCCATGACCGCCACCGTCCTGGAAGATCTCTTCAAACGACATGCCGCATTGCATGCGTAAAAAAAAACAAAAGGCAATAGGCGACAAGCTGCCCCCAATACGTCGCGTGCATAAACCTCCGGCCTTGAGCAAAACGGAAGGTCGAGACCGTCAGGGGAAATGCCAAATGCCAAATGTCAAATCGCGAATGGAAATAAAACAGACGTTTGACGCCTCCCTCAAAATTTGACGGAACGAAACATCAGAGCGACTCGTCAACGAAAACAATCGAGTTACGTCCCCCAAAGGGTCCTACAACCGCGTCCTGGGTAGTTCTGAGGGAATCGCCACGTTTACGAGATGCACATCCTCTTCCCTGCGTGAATCCCCGCCAACCATGTTCCGCACTGCAACACGAATCCTGCTGCTTGCGTTGGTCCTGCCCGCCCTGGCCGGGGCGGTGGAGGACGAGCCCGTCTACGTCGCCGTTTTCGACTTCGCAACCGTCGATGAGTCGGGGGGCAACGCGACGGTTCTCAAGTCCCGCCCGCTCGGGGAGCAACTGGCCGACAGCGTCCGGCTCAAGCTCCGCCGGCAGCCTGGCTGGAAGGTCGTCGATCGGCTGACCACGCAGGACGCCGCCGGGCCGATGGATCTCGACACCACGCCGAGGACACTCGCGGACCTGCTGGCCAACCGGCTCGGCGCGCACGTCGGGCTGGTCGGCCGCGTCAGCCGAACCGGACCCGCCACCCGGGCGGAGATCGCCTGCGTCGACCTCCGCAAGGGCGCTGAGCCCGTCTGGTCGAAGGTCTTCACCGACAAGACCGAACGCGCCCCAGCGGTGCTGGCAAGGCAGATCGTCGAAGCCGTCGTCGGTCGGCAGCTCTGGCGACCGCCGGAATACGGCGACGAACCGGAACCGCCCGCCGACGCACTCGGCAAGCCGATCAACGACAACGGCTCGTTTGAGCGCGGGGCCGTCGGGTGGGAACCGCCCGACCATGTCAGCACGTTCATCCAGCAGTCCGGCCGGAAGGCTTACGGCCAGGTCCTGCGGATCAAGACGGACCTGCGGCGCGAGCCCTGGCTGGCGTATCGGCGGGCGCTGCGGTTCGGCCAGGCCGACCCCACCCGTCCCCCGGCCATCGCCGAGGACAGAAGCTACGGTTCCGTCGCCGGACTCGAGGGTGTCCACGTCCGCAGCGACTGGCTGCCGGCCCGACCCGGCGGGCGGTACTGGCTGACCGCCGACCTCTGCCCGACCACCGCGCCCGTCAGGCCCGACGGCATGTTCTTCCCGAAAATCTTCGTCAAAGGCTTCCGCCGGACGCCCCACGCCCGCGACGGCCTGCCGGAAAGCGCCCTGGCTGAGCTGGGCCTGACCCCGCGGCAGTTCGCCGACCTGCCGAAAGACAAGCAGCAGGCGATCATCGCCGCCGACGCCGAGAAGCACCCCATGCGCTACGTCCGCGAGGTCTACCGCTGGTACCTCGCCTGCCGGGCACAGCCCGGACGGTGGACCCACTTCGCCGCGCCCTTCCCGCCCCGCGGCGGGCTGCCCGAAAACGTCGAATTCCTTCAAATCCAGGTCTACTGCTACTGGCCCCCGGGGGAATACCTCGTCGACAACGTCCATCTTTACCGCGCGCCCGGACCGGAGAGCCGCCCCGTCGAACCGCCCCGGACGCCCAACGCGGGCAGGACCCGCGACGTCCTGGAACGCCGCTCGCAACCCCCCGCAGCAGGCAATACAACGAACCGTCAGGAAGGCCAATGATGCAGACACGACCCTACGGCAACACGGGCAAGGAACCTTCACTCATCGGCTTCGGGGGGATGCGGTTCGACGACCCCACCGATATCGACGCCAGCGCCGAAACCGTCCTGCACGCCTACCGCCAGGGCGTGAACTACTTCGACACCGCGCCGGGCTACTGCGGCGACAGGTCCGAGACCATCATGGGCGCCGCCATCGCGGAGATGGAACCGGGCAGCTACTTCATCTCCACCAAGTCGGGCCGACCCGACGGCGACGCGGTTCGGGAACAACTGGAACACTCCCTGAAGGTGCTGGGCGTCGAGCGGATTGACTTTTTCCACATCTGGTGCGTCACGAGCCTGGAAGGCTGGAAGCGGCGAATCGAGAGCGGAGCCGTCGACGCCGTCGTCCGCGCCAAAGAGGAGGGGCTCGTCGAGCACGTCGTCATTTCCAGCCATCTGCCGGGTGACGAACTCGCCGGCGTCCTCGCCGAGGGACCTTTCGAAGGCGCGACGCTGGGCTATTGCGCGATCAACTTCCCGTATCGGCAGGCCGCCGTTGATGACGCCGCCAAACGCGGCCTGGGCGTGGTCGCGATGAACCCCCTCGGCGGCGGGGTGATTCCGCAGAATCCCGAGCGGTTCGATTTCCTCCGGGGGCCAAACGATCCGACGGTCGTCGAGGCCGCCCTGCGCTTCTGCGTTTCCTCACCCGGGATCACGACCGCCCTGGTGGGCTTCTCGAACAAGGCCCAGGTCGACCAGGCCGTCGAGGCCGTCCGCGAGTTCCAGCCCTACTCCGAGCACCACCTCGACCGCATCCGAGGCTGCATTCTGGAGAGTTTCGGCGACCTCTGCACCGGCTGCCAGTACTGCATGCCCTGCCCCAGCGGCGTGGACGTGCCCCGGCTCATGGAAGCCTACAACCAGAAAATCCTCTCCGGCGACACGGACGAAGCCATCCTGAGTCGCCTGCGAATGCACTGGGGCATCCCCCCCGAAGCCGCCGCCGAGTGTACATACTGCGGAGCCTGCGAGGAACGCTGCACCCAACACCTGCCCATCCAGGACCGGCTCAAACACATCGCCCGCCTTGCCGAAAACCAGGGATGACGGTGCGTGTAGCTCAGCCGCTCAACGAACCGGCCGCGATTTCCGCCACCGCTGTGCGTTGTCGAAGGCCCCAACCCCTCCGGCCGACCTCGCCCCTCTCCTGAGACCCGACCGGGACGAGCTGAATCCCCTGTTCGAGGACCGGTATCCGCCGGAACCTCCGTTTCGGACCTCGCCCGATCGACATCAAGGCTTACAACACAAGCGGCTCGGAGCAGTCGATCGTTTCGGTGAACTACTCGTTGAGGCGCATTCGCGGGCAGGCCGATGACGTCACCGTCACGTTCCGATCCCTGCAGGTCAATGACAGACTGACCCGGGCCATGGCGGTATACATCCCCGCGTCGCCTGAGACCCGCTTGAGATCTACGGTGAAACCGGTCGGCTGAACGGAGGAAGTTTCGTCCAGCAAGACGTAGCTGGACGTCGAACCTCCCACCACCCGCTGGTAATACAACACACCGTCCTGGAAGACATAGCGGATTTCGTCTGCGCCGGACGTGTCGGCGGGGAAAATCCGAAGTGTCGTCGGGTTGGCTTCGCTCTGCACGTCCTGGGCAAGGCGGATTTCCCGACTCAGGCGTTCCGACAGAGCCCGCGAGGTATGGGACAGCGAGGCGTAGGCGTCGTTGACGATGTGGGTCATCAGCGCACCGTACATCACGCCCGTCAGTCCGCCGACGATCAGCCCCAGCAGGATGAGGCTGATGAGGATCTCCGTGAGGGTGAAACCGGTTGTCTTTCGTCGCCTGGTCATGGGGCCGGCACCTTTCTCCGCCCCGGCATTATTCGATGTATTCCACATAGGTGGTGGGCACGACCTGGAGGAGGTAGCGTTTCTTGATGCCCTGGGGCATCATCCCGTGGGGATCGGGCCAAATTTCGATATCCTGGCTGGTGCCGTCGAGGTTGCCTAGGTTCGTCCCGGACACGCCGGTACCCGTCAGCCAGCTCGTGCCCTTTCCCATGATAATCTGCCCGTCCACCACGAGATCGGCCATGGACACCAGGGTTCCGTTGATCTGGAGGTTGTTGTAGATATCGACGACGCCACCGATGACGAGTCCATACACGGTGGACTCGCCGTACCCCCCGCCGCCTTCGCCGCCGCCGATGTTGACGTTGTAGTTCGGCGCCATCAACGTCACCCCCCCCAGGGCTTGGTCAATCATGCTGGCGTTGAACGTCGTGTCGCCGCGGAATTCCATGGAGTTCTTTTCCCAGTGCATCACCGGGGGCACGCCGGTGATAATAGGCCCATCGAAGGTGCAGTTCTCGAAGACCACGCCGTTCTGCTGGTTGATGTCTCCGCCTTCGTCCACTTCGATGTAGGTGATGCCGGTGAATCGGCAGTTTTTGAAATGAGGGTTGGTTCCCTTGGGGATCATGATGTTGTTCAGGGCGGGTTTGTCGTCGTCATCCTCTTCCCCGTCGTAGTTTTCCCAGACCGATCCGTACAGTCCCCACATGCCGAGGCTCTGGTGGGTCGCGTCCGGCTGGGGAAGATTGTCCGTGCTGGTCATGGCCTTGAGAGGACTGGTGTCGAAATCCTCGATGTCCAGGTTCATGACCTCCGGCGCGTTGTAGGTGATGGTGCTCCTGAGCCAATCGGTGGAGCAATTGTCATTGTCGCTGTATATGCCGTTGTGAAAATCATAATCGCCGAGGTCGGCGTCCCCGGTGAAATCGGTTTGGCTGAGGGTCGTGGCGAGCCCGCCGGAGATAAACCCCTCCGATCCGAGTTGCACGTCGAGGGGATAGACCCGTTTGTTGCGGGCATCGTCGCGGGGCAGTCGGCCCCAGGTGGACAGAACGGGGCCGTGTACTTTGACGTTGCCCCGGGCGATGACGCGGACGCTGCTGGCGACGGCGTAGCGAAGTAATTCCCGGTTTTCTTCGACGTTGAACTGCATGCCCACGCGGCGGGTCGTCGAACCCGACCGTCCCGTCACCACCATGAAACATTCGGTGGGCACGCCTTGGTCTTCCTGCTGGACATACAGATCCATCGCGAAGAAGCGTTTACTGCCCAGGTCGACTTCGGGCACGGACACCCGGCGATCGGTACCTGAACCGTAAATCGCCGCCGTTCCGCAGGACATCTCGTTGTTGATGTAGTCGCGTACGACTTCCAGCATGTCCGGGATTTGGCCCGGATTCATCGGGTCGCTGGTACACTCGTCGAGGGCATAGCGGTAATAGGAGATGCCGCTCTCAGCGGCCATGCGGGCCGACAGGGCCTCCTGCTGGTAGTAGGCCTCCGTGAAATTCTGCACCGTCGTGTGGTGCAGCCCCGTCCCTACGATAGACATCAGGATCAGGACCAGCAGGCTCAACAACAGCGCAGCGGCCCGCCGATCCGTTTTGCGTCGCTTGACAGGAACAGGCGGTTGCATGGTCAATCCTCCTCGTGATAGTTACTGATTAGCCAACCCGTACTCAGGTAGGTTTTCTCGGCGTACAGGATGTCGACGTGGACGTGAATGAGTTCGCTGCTGCCTGCGGCCACTACCTGGTTGGGGTTGACCGGGTCCCGCCAGGTCAGGGTGATGACCTGGGTCCAGTGTTCAAGGCCCGTAAGAGGCTGGACGGCGGTGGGATTGGACGGATCGGGCGTGCAGACGGGGGGGCTGTAGGCCAGTCCGCCCACGACGTAGAGGTCGTCGAGGTCGTCAACGAACGTCGAAGGCGACGTGCCGTCCGCTCCGGGCGGGTTGCCGGAGTCGCCGGAATCGGGGTCGGTGAAGGGCAAGTTCAGGGTCCACTCGCGGATCTCCTGGGCCAGCGACGTCGCACGGGTCATGTTTGACCCGTGGTAGTTGAGTTCCGTGTGAAGCCTCAACCCCCAGATCAGCGGAACCGTACCCACCGCCATCAGCAGGACGGCGATCAGTGCCTCCACGAGGGTAAAGCCCGCCCTGCCCCCCAAAGAATGTCTCCTTGGTTCCCTGGCGTTCATGGTGTGTACCTCCGGTTACATTTGGTCGGACAGCATCTTCTGGATGGAAAAGACCGGGAGCATGATACTCAGAACGACAAACCCGATCACGCCTCCCATGACCAGGATCATAAACGGTTCCAGCAACCCGAGGACGAGTTTGACGTCACTCTTGAGTTCTTTGTTGTAGTATTCGGAGACGTCCTCCAGGACCTCGCCGAGCCGGCCCGATTCCTCGCCGGCCGAGATCATCTGGATCACACTTTTGGGCATCAGGTCCGTTTCGCGAAGCTGATAAACAATTTTCCCGCCTTCCTTGACGGTGTTGCGGACCTGTTTCCAGAGATTGACGTACAATTGGTTGCCGGCGATCCGGGCGGTGATATCCAGGGAATCGAGAATCGGCACGCCGGCGTTGATCAACTCGCCGAAGGCCTGGAGGCTGCGCGTGATGTACAACGACCGCAGCAGCCGGCGCACCAGCGGGACGCGCAGGACGAAGCTGTCCCAGTACCATCGACCGGTCTTGGACCGCAGCATGGCCGAGAATGACAGCACCATCAGCGCCACGATCGCCAGCAGCAGCCACCACTGGGTCTTCATGAAGTCACTGATCGCCAGCAGGATAATCGTCGGCGTGGGAAGAAACTGCTCCTTGCCCTCAAAGACCTTCACGAAGCGCGGCACGAGCCAGGTCATCAGGAACGTCACCGCGCCGATGCACAGTGTAATCAGCACGGCCGGATAGATCATGGCGCCGCGCACCATCCGCTGGGTTTCGTCAGCCTGCTCGAGATACTCGACGATCCGCTCGAGCATATGGGCGAACTGCCCCGACATCTCCGAGGCACGGACCATGTTGACGTACAAGGGGCTGAAGACCCGGGGATGTTTGGCCAAGGCGGCCGAGAACGTCTGGCCGGCCTCGATGTCGTCGTGGATGCGGTTGAGAATTTTTTTGAACCGCTGGTGGGTGACCTGTTCGGCGATGCCCTCGATGGCCTCGGTGATGCTGATGCCCGCCTTGATCATCACCGACAACTGCTTGCTGAAGGCCATGATGTCCTTCAGGCCCGGGGGTTTTTCGAAACGTACGCTCCGCAGTTTGGCGATGAGGTCGGTCGGGCTCGATCCCCCGCCGGTGGACGTGACGTTCAGGACGTAGCCCCCTTGCTGCCGGGCGCGACTCGACGCCTCGGTCATGGAACCGGCCTCGACGGTCTGGGTCACCACCCGTCCGTCGGCCATCTGCATTTCACATCGGAATCGCGGCATGGACCACCTCAATGCTACAACTGCAACGCCTTGCGCAACATCGCGGGCTGATTCGCCCTTTCCAGAGCCATCTGCGGACTGATCAGCCCGTTGAGTACGAGCGTCTTGATCGTGTCGTCCAACAGACACATGCCCTGGTTTCGGCTGGTTTCGATGATATTGGGAATCTCGTGAAGCCGGTTCTCCCGGATGCAGTTACGCACCGCGGAATTGCACAGCATCACTTCGGTCGCGGGAATCATGCCCGGTTGATCGACGCGGGTAAACAGCGTCTGCGTCACCACCGCCTGGAGCGTGTTGGCGAGCATGCTGAGAATGTAGTTCTGCTGGTCCCCGGGGTAGATGTCGATGATGCGCTCGACAGTCTGGCTGGCGCTCTGGGTGTGCAGCGTGCTGAAGACCAAATGCCCGGTTTCGGCGGCACTGATGGCGGCGGAGGTCGTCTCGAGGTCCCGCATCTCGCCGACCAGGATCACGTCCGGCGCCTGCCGCAGAGCGTGGCGAAGCCCGCTGGCGAAGTTCGGTACGTCCCCGCCGACCTCGCGCTGTTCGATGAGGCACTCGCGGCTGATCAGTTCGTACTCGATCGGGTCCTCGACGGTGATCACGTGGCGGCGCTGCTTGAGGTTCATCGACTGGATCAGGGAAGCCAGCGTCGTACTCTTGCCCGAACCGGTCGGGCCCGTCACCAGGACCAGTCCGCGGGGCAGGTTGATCATCTGCTGGATAATCGGCGGCAGCCCCAGCGTGCCGACCTCCGGGACGTTCGAGCTGATGATGCGGAAGGCGATGCCGATGGTGTTTTTCTGGTAGTGGGCGTTGACGCGGAATCGGCTGACGTTGGGAACTTTGGTGGAGAAGTCCAGGTCCCGGTTGGTCTCCAGGTCGCGGAATCGTTCGTCGCCGACCATCTGCCGGACCATCCGCTCGGTGTCCTCGGGGCGGACCAGGCCGAACGTCTCGACCGGACTGAGCTGCTCGTGGACGTTGACGAACGGGTAGTGGCCCGGCACGAGGTGGATGTCGCTGGCGTGGTGGTCGACCGCGAAGGTCAGCAGTTCCGTCAGATCCAGCATGGACGTGGTGGCAGTGGTCATGTTTCGGTCACTCGCATGATTTCCTCAATGGTGGTCAGGCCGTTGGCGACTTTCTGGAACCCGTCCGCCTGCAGATCGCGCATGCCCTGCTCCCGGGCGACGCGTCGCAGATCGGTCAGGCGCGGGCTGCTGGAAATCGTATCGCGGAATTCGTCGCTCACGACGAGCAGTTCGTAGACGCCGAGCCGGCCCCGGTAACCGGTCTGTCGGCACTTGTCGCAGCCCTCGCCTCGGTAGAGCTGGATGTCCGAGAACCCGCATCGCTGCATGTGCTTGAGTTCCCGCTCGGAGGGCTGCTTGACGGGGACCTTGCACTCGGGGCAGATTTTCCGCACCAGCCGCTGGGCCAGCACGCCGATGACCGACGCGCTGATGAGGTACGGATCGACCCCGATGTTGATCAGCCGGGTGATCGACGAAGGGGCGTCGTTGGTGTGCAGCGTGCTGAAGACCAGGTGCCCGGTCAGGGATGCCTGGACGGCAATGCGGGCGGTATCGGGGTCGCGGATCTCGCCGACCATGATGACGTCCGGGTCCTGCCGAAGCAGGCTGCGCAGCGCACTGGCGAAGCTCATGCCGATCTGTTCGTGGACGTGGACCTGGTTGATCGTCTGCAGTTCGTACTCGACGGGATCCTCGACGGTCGAGATGTTCATCTTGTCGCTGTCGAGAATCTGCAGGGCCGAGTACAGCGTCGTGCTTTTGCCCGATCCCGTCGGGCCGGTCACGAGAATGATCCCGTTGGGCTGGAGGATGAGGTTCTTAAACTGATCGAGCGTGTCGGCCTCGAAACCGAGACTCTCCAGCCCGACCGTGATCGAACGGTTGTCGAGGATTCGGATGACGCACTTCTCGCCGTGGACCGTCGGGAGGGTGCTGACGCGGAGGTCGACATTTCGGCCCTGGACGGTAGCGCGGATGCGCCCGTCCTGGGGAAGGCGGGTTTCGGCGATGTCCAGCCGGGCCATGATCTTCAGACGCGAGAGGATCGCCGCCTGCATCTGCACCGGCGGGGCCGACTGCTCGAACAGCACCCCGTCCATGCGGTACCGGACGCGCAGACGCTTCTTGCTGGGCTCGATGTGGATGTCGCTGGCGCCTTCGTGGACGGCGCTGGTGATGATGTAGTTGACGTAGCGGATGACCGGGCTCTCACCGGCGATCCGTTCGAGGTCCTCCACCGAGTCGGACTCGTCTTCCTGGACCTCGACGCTGTCTTCCTCGACGTTGAACTTGTTGAGGATTTCCTCGACCTGCTGACCGGGCCCCTCGGAGACTTCGGTCACCGCCTTGCGGATGTCGGCCGGCGGGGAGACGACCAGCTTCACCGGGCAGGACAACCGACGCCGGAAATCGTCGATCAGGAAAATGTCCTCCGGGTTGGGAATCGCTACGATGACCGCCTCGCCCTCCTTGCCCAGGGGCAGGACGTTCTTGGCCCGAAGGTACTCCAGCGGGAGAATCTCCGCTGTCTCGGGTTCCAGTTCCAGGCCCTCCAGCCGACGGAAGGGAATCTGGAAATATTCCGCCTGCGTCCGCAGCGCGAGTTCCTCGCTGAGCGTCCCCAGCTTCACCAGGGCGTCCAGGACGCTCATCTCGGGGTTGTCTTCGCGGATCTGGGCGGCGGCCTGGAGATCGTCCTCGGTAATCTTCCCCCGCGTCAGCAGAATGCTCTCCGGGCCCCGGTATCGGCGGCGCTGGCCCTCGGTGGGCTTCCACAACTCCTCGCCCAGCCCGTCCGGGTTGACGTTCGAGAGGACTTCGGCCAGCTTGGCTGGGGTTTCTTCTGCCATCGCAGGATATCCTTACTGCCCGTTAGGGCATCCGCAGCACATATTGGCGGTCTTTCCACTGCAGCACGACGCGACTGGCCTCGATCTTGACGATCTTCCAGCCCTGGAGGGTCTGGCCCTCGTTGACCATGCTGCCGGAAATCATCGCCGACGCCGGGTTGCCCAGCAGCACCGACTGCAGGCGGAGACCGTCGATCGGAGGGGGCTGTTCGACCGGCTCGGGCGGCTTGTCGTCTTCGGGTTTCCGTTTGGGTGTGTCGACGGGGCGGGTCTTGACCGGCTCGGGCTTGGGAGCCTTGGCGACGGCGGGCTCGAAGACGAACGGGTTGTGCTTCAGTTCGTCCATCGGAATCTGCCGGTTCTTGGCCTCGAAATAAATCGAGCGGATCATCCCCCGCATCTTCTCGCGATGCTTCTCCTTGCCGGAGCTGATCTTCATCATGTTCTGCAGCCCGGCGTCGATGTACGTCTGGTTCTTGCGGTCCTCTTCCGACATCTCGACCGGAGTGAACTGGCGACTCGCGAAAAAGACCCACGTCAACCCCCCCAGGAACATCAATCCCATCATCGCCGTGCTGCGGTTGATGCCATAAATCTTGTTCGGCGGACCCTGGATGGGGGACCCGTCGACCTCGGGGTTCTCACCCCGCTTGGTCTCATCGGAGACCTGCCAGCCTGTGGTGCGTTCGGTCATGAACCCGCTCGCTTTCGATTCCGTTGGAAAAAAATCTGCAGGTCGAGGTCCGCGCTGACATAGCCCTGCTGCTTGGTCTCGCGGAGCTTTCTCAGCGTGAGCTTATTGACGCGAATGATCCGCGGCTGGTTTTCCATCGCCTGGAGGAAGGCATAGAAATCGAAGTACGCCCCCTGGACGGTCATGCGAATCCGCTTTTCCATGTAGCGGTTGCCCGGCCCGGCGTACTGCTTGGAAGGCCGATCCTTCGTCTCCGCCCGCAGCCGATTCGAATTCGCCAGCATGTCCAGCCCGTACAGGATGCGGGAAGCGTCGGCTTCCTCGGGCTGGCGGGAACGGACGATTTTCAGCAACTGTTTGAGCATCTCGATGTGGTCGCGGAGGTTCCGCCCGGCGACCACGCGGGCACGGTTGAGGTCTTCGAGCTTCTCCTGCCGATCGCGGGATTCCTCGATCATCCTCGCCTCAGACTCCTTGCGGGGCTTGAAGACCAGGAAATACACGCTCGCCGGGACGCAGAACAGCAGCACGACAAAGACCAGTTCGCGAATGCCGAATCTCATCCCGCACCCCCTTGTCCCGCCTCGCTCCGGAGTGTCTGAAGCAGCCGGGCCGACGAATCCGAACCCTTCGGAGCCTGCCCGTCCGGCAGGGGAAGCTGCTGGAGCTTCTCCTCGTCCAGCATCAGCTCCAGGACGTCCACGTCCCGCTTGATCCGCATGAACAGGGTGAATCGGGTGACGGAGATGTTGTCGAACATCTCGTCGCGGGAGGACTTGTGCTCCAGCCGTTCGATCAACTTGCTCGCACGCAGTGACGCGATGAAGGCACCGATGTCCTCTTGCTTCTGCGCGATACCCACCAAGTCGATGGTGATGATCGGCGGGGGCTGGGGCAGGTCCGGCACGCGGGTCGGTTTCTCCCGGGCGGAGGACCGTCCGCGCCGTCCCCGCGACTTGTCCTTGGCCGAAACGTAGCGATACTGCGGATACGTCGCCTTGATCGTCAGCTCCTCGATGCTCGCCGTGCCCCGCAGAGCGTTGCCGATCACCGCCAGGAGGTAGCTCCGCGGAACGCGCTCTTCCATCGACGAGGCGATCTGAGCCTCTTTGAGCAGTTGATCCCGCTCGTTCTGAAGCTCGAAGAACGCCTTGATGAATTTCGTCGCCTCGGCGTACTGCGCCGTCACCCGCGTATGAAGAAATTTCGTTTCGTTGATCCGCGCCCGACTGATGGCCTCTGCCCCCATAACGCTGCCCATGACGACCGCGAACAGGATGACGCACATCAGGTCAATGCGGTAGCGGAACCGCTCTTTGACGTATGACTCGGGAAGTAAGTTCAACTGGCCCATCATGGCTCCGTGCTTACAGTTCCAGTCCGCTGAGGCTCAGGCCCACCGCCACCGCCAACGACGTCTTCGGGTGGTCGTCCGACCAGCCGGGGTTGGCCGTCTTCACCCCGTCCGGGTTGCCCAGCAGCGCCAGCGAATCGCCGATCTGCGCGGGCAGGTTCAAGTGCTGGGCGAGCTTCTGGCAGAGCTGTCTGTCCTGCGCCTGCCCGCCGGTGAAAATCAGTCGCTCCATCTCCCGGTTGCGGAAGACGGATTCGTAATAGCGGAGGCACTTGTCGATTTCGCGGCACAGCCCGTCCAGCCAGAGCTCGACCCATCGGCTGATCTCCTCGCCGGCCACGCCCATGTCCCTGCCCTCCTGGAGATCGATCCGCATCTGCCGGACCTCCTCCGGCTCGACGTCCAGGCCCTGAGCAATAACGGCGTTGAGCTGGTCGCCCCCGCCCTCCAGACACCGCGAAAAGACAATCTTCTGGCCCCGGGAAATCGTCACCTGCGTGCTGCTGGTCCCGAGGTCCACGAACACCGTCGTCTGGTCCGGGTCGCCCAGGAGGGTCGTGAAGCAGTTGACGATCGCCACCGGCTCGACGCTCACACCGAGAACCTCCAGGCCCACGCGCGTGAACATATTCAGGTACGCCTTCAATGTCGAGTTGGGCATCGCGACCACGATGACCTCCTGTCGGACCGTCCCGCCCTCGTAAATGTCCCCGGCGACGATGTGACGCAGAATCGCCTCGTCGATCGGGTACGGAAGCTCCACCTGCACCGCCCGAAGAACCGCGTCCTTGGTGGCCTTGCGATCCTGCTTGGGCACGCGGACGTGACGAACGTAGGTGTTCGACGCCGGCAGCGCAAGAATACATCGCTTCCCGCGGAAATGCTCTTCCTTCAGTACGCGTGGAATGTGCTTCGTCAGATGATCCAGACGTCCGAATTGATCGTTTCGCAGGTGTTTGGGAATCGGAACCGTGCCGCAGGCCAGCAGTTCCGCCCCGCCATCTGCAAGTCGCATCTGTACGAGTTTTGCGGCGCTGCTGCCCAGATCGACTCCGATCGGCAGAGTTTTTTTCCGCGCCATGTCTGCACCACCCGAACATTCCCACGTGCCTCAGATCTCACCAGACGGTTCTGGAACGTGTGGCTCAGCCGCCCGGCGAGAGCCCATATTGCACTTTGGGGTACCTTGAAACATTCGATTTGCGAGATCGCGCCGATACTTTGCTTGCTGCCAAGGAACGAAAATCGGTGCATATTCTGAAATATTCGCCGGTTTTTGTGACGCAGGCAGCGGGCAACAAGATCAAGCAATGTCGTGAATCCAATTTTTCAAGGTGCCCTTTGGTCTGTTTCCCAAGGATAACCACTTCTCAGGGCGGCTTTGCCAGACATCCAGAAACATTGCTGATCGGTTGTAAAAACC
>CAYMAP010000034.1:0-16907 GCA_964388425.1 uncultured Planctomycetaceae bacterium | reverse complement strand
CGGTCGAAGCGCTTCGACCGTGCCCTGGAAGCAGCCCGGGGACTGGTCGAACTGGCCCCGAAGGACGCCGAGACCTGGACGTTCCTGGGAACCATCCGCTACCGCGTCGGCAAGGCCGACCGGGACGTCGCGCAGCTCCGCGCCGCCAAAGACGCCGCCGAAAAAGCCCGCCAGCTCGACCCGGCCGGCAAGGCCGAACAGCTCATGCAGTATATTGACGCCGCCCTCGACAGCTTGGACAATCCTTCCTCATGAGCGATATCACACTGCGGGCATTCCAGGACTTCATTCGCGAGCAATACTACGACCACGACAGCCAGCGAGGCACGCCGGGGACGTTCATGTGGTTCGTCGAGGAAGTTGGCGAACTGGCGACGGCCCTGGCCGGCGACGACCAGACGAACAAGGCCGAAGAATTCGCCGACGTGCTGGCCTGGCTGTGTACGCTGGCGAACATCAACGACGTCGACCTCGCCTCCGCCGTCGAAAAATACACCGTTCGCGGCGTCAAGGGGCACAAGTAGCCCTGTCGGTAATTCGGGACCGGGATCAGCGTTTGTTCCGCTCTTCCCAGAGTCGCAGGGCTTCGGGCCTGCGGGCGTAGACGGGCTTGAGGTGGTTGAGATCGATCGGCTTGCCGTGTTCGCACGTCAGCATGTGCCTGCCGAGTTGCCAGACGGCTTCGGCGGTGGGCAGCCGCTTCTCGGGCGGGGCGAGACGCACATCGGCCGGCGGGTCAAAGGCCTCCAGCCAGTCCAGGGCCTCGCCCGTCAGCAGGATCGGCCTGGGGCCGTCGTCGAGAAACTCCTCCGGAGTCGCCAGTCGGTACGGGCCGACTGCCTGGGGCTGGTCGGCTTCGTCGCGTTGAAACAGCGTGGCGTGGACGGTGCGGTCCTTTGCTGCCAGCATCACACCGAGGTTCCGCCAGAGTTCCTCCCGGACCCGCCAGGCCACCGCCCGCGGGGTCGGTACCGCCAGGAGCTTCACGCCCATCGCCTGGGCGAATGTCCGCGCCAGGGTCACCCCCACCCGCAGGCCGGTGAAGCTGCCCGGCCCGACGGAGACGAACAGCCAGTCGATCCGCCCAGGACCCAGGCCGTGTCGACGCAGCAGGGCATCGAGGGTCGGCAGGAGGTCGGCCGCATGGCGGGCGCTTGGCCCCAACGCCGCCGATTCCAGCAGGTCCCCGCCCCGCCCGAGGGCGACGCCGCCGGCCCGGCAGGAGGTTTCGATCGCGATGGAAATCTCCGGCGACATGCAACCATTCTACGCCAAACCGCCCCGCATTGCAGCCGACCAGCCCCGCACGCTTGCCCTCCGCATCGCGAAATACCGTTGTGACCGTCGCGCCTTGGGGGTTACAAAAGAGGTTGTCAACGGAAACGCCATGAACGAACTGGACTTTCTCAAGTGGGTGCGCGAACGTCCCGGCCCGGACGAGCGGAAGGTTCCCGTCGGTCCCGGCGACGACATGGCCGTCGTGCGGTTCGACCGCAACCGCCTGCTGCTGGCGACCGACCAGGTGCTCGACGGCGTACACGTGGACGTCGCGCGGGTCGGCTACCAGGCTTCGGGTCGCAAGGCCATGGCCAGGAACCTCTCGGACATCGCGGCGATGGCGGCGCTGCCCGTGGCTGCCGTCGCGTCGGCCGCCCTGCCGAGGGGGGCGACCGACGAGGACGCCCGCGCGATCCATCGCGGCATCGCGACGCTGGCAGAGGAGTTCGAATGCCCCCTCGTCGGGGGCGACCTCGGGGCCTGGGACGGCCCGCTGGCTATCAGCGTCACCGTCGCCGCCTGCCCGGCCGGTGCGACGGGCGGCATCCGCCCCGTCCTGCGCAGCGGCGCCAAGCCCGGCAACGCCCTGTGCGTCACAGGCGCACTCGGCGGGGCGTGGACCACGGACCGGCACCTGACCTTCACCCCGCGCGTCCGCGAGGCGATCCTGCTGGCGTTGCGACACAAAATTCGCGCGATGATAGACATCTCCGACGGGCTGGCGACCGACCTGCACCGCCTCCTCGAAGCCGGCGGAGTCGGCGCGGAACTCCACGCCGATGCCATCCCCATCCACCCCGACGCAGCCCGGTCGGGCGTCAGCGGTCTGGATGCCGCCCTGGCCGACGGGGAAGATCACGAACTGCTCTTCGCCGTGCCCGGCCGATCGTGCGGCAAACTCCTTGCCGACGACAAACTCCACCTCCCCATCACCCGCATCGGGACAGTCACCGCCGACCGCGGCGTGAGGCTCCTCTACCCTGACGGCCGACGCGAACCCCTCCCGAAACTCGGCTGGGAACACCGCACCTGACCGACCGCCGGCCCGAGAGGCCTTCTCGAACCTGCAACTGCCGTTGCATGAACTCGTAGGAGTCCACGTCCACCCAATACGCCGACGGCTTGCCTTCCTCAATGATCAACACCGGTTCGCCCGACTCGCGAAGGTCCGCCAGTACGCGCGTTGCCTGCCGTTTGAGCGTGGTGACCAGTTCGGTCTTCATGCCCAAATGACACTTCCGTGATACTCGTGCGTCACGTGCTGACGCGACGGACACAGAATGCGCACCGGGCTACTTCATTCCCTCGGCCTGTTGTTCGGCCTCCTCGACGGTGCCGACGTACATGAACGCCTGCTCGGGCAGGTGGTCCCACTTGCCGTCGCAGATTTCGCGGAAGCTGCGGATGGTCTCGGACAGCGGCGTGAAGTTGCCCGCCTTGCCGGTGAAGACCTCGGCGACGAAGAACGGCTGGGAGAGGAACCGCTCGATCCGCCTTGCCCGCCCGACGGTCTGGCGGTCTTCCTCGTTGAGTTCGTCCACGCCGAGGATGGCGATGATGTCCTGCAGGTCGCGGTAGCGCTGGAGAATCTGCTGAACCTCCCGGGCGGTTTCGTAGTGCTCGGCCCCGACGTTGGCCGGGTCGAGGATTCGGCTGCTGCTGGCCAGCGGGTCGATTGCCGGGTAGATGCCCTTTTCGACGATCGATCGCTCCAGGACGATGAAGGCGTCGAGGTGCGTGATGGCCGTCGCGGGGGCGGGGTCCGTCATGTCGTCGGCGGGGACGTAGACCGCCTGGACGCTGGTGATCGCGCCCTTCTTCGTAGAGGTGACGCGCTCCTGCAGCTCGCCCATCTCGGTAGCGAGCGTCGGCTGGTAACCGACCGCCGAAGGCATGCGCCCAAGCAGCGCGGAGACCTCTGAGCCGGCCTGGGAGAAGCGAAAGATGTTGTCGATGAACAGCAGCGTGTCCGCCCCGCCGGCGTCGCGGAAATACTCCGCCAGCGTCAGCGCGCTGAGCGCCACCCGCAGCCGGGCGCCGGGAGGCTCGTTCATCTGCCCGAACACCATGGCCGTCTTCTCGATGAGCTTCTGCCCGGTCTGGCCGATCTGGGCTTCCTGCATCTCCAGCCAGATGTCGTTGCCCTCGCGCGTCCGCTCGCCGACGCCGGCGAAGACGCTCATCCCGCCGTGCTGCGTCGCGACGCGCGCGATCAGTTCCTGGATGATGACCGTCTTGCCCAGCCCCGCCCCGCCGAACAGCCCCGTCTTGCCCCCGCGGACGAACGGCGCGAGCAGGTCGATGACCTTGATGCCCGTCTGGAATATCTCGCTCTTCGGCGAGAGGTCCTCGAAGGCCGGCGGCGGCTGGTGAATGCTGCGACGCTCCTCGGCCTCGACGGGCCCCCGGCCGTCCACCGGCTCGCCGAGCAGGTTGAACACCCGCCCCAATACGCCGGGCCCGACGGGCATGCTGACCGGCCCGGCGGTGTCCCGCACGGCCGCGCCGCGACGCAACCCGTCCGTCGAACCCAACGCCACGCAACGCACCCGCCCGCCGCCGAGATGCTGCTGGACCTCGCCGACGAGTGTGGCGTGTAGCTCAGTTGCCACCGGCTGAGGAGTAGCGCGTGCGTCGCCGAAGCCCGAGGCCCCCGGCGTGTCGTTCTCCACGACCAGTGCGTTGTAGATCGCCGGCAGGGCGTCCTCGTCGAACTCCGCGTCAAACGTCGAGCCGATGACCTGGACGACCCGGCCGGTCGTGGAGGGTGATTGTTTCGTCGCTGTCTGATTCATGGTTTGTTCCGCATTGAGAGTGACCCGGTCACTCTTTGTGCTGTCTGAAAGAGTCAGAGGTTTCGATCATGTACTGGACAGTGGACTGTACTTTCATGCTTGCAATGGATGGTGGGCGCCGTCGTGCAGGATTCGATTATACTAAGGGGTACTTTGAAAAATTCAAATTCGGGTATCGCGTAGGATTTTCGCTTTCTGGCAAAGAGCAAAAAATGGTGCATATGGGCTCATATTCCGCCGTTTTTTGCGATGCCGCCAGGGAGTGAAAAGACCAGCGAGGCCGAAAAGTGAATTTTTCAAGGTGCCCTAAGGATATTCCTCTGAAAACAAAGAGGCCTGTCCCTATTTGTACGTCTCTGCATCGTTAACCATTCATTCCGCCGGCAAACAAGTTGCCGGCCCTACGGACTTCGCAGCAAGCCTTGCAGCAGGCCTACCGCGGAGTCGAATCGTTCCCGAAACATCGTGCCCTGTTCTGTTGTAATGTATTCTAGACGCCCCCCTCAGAACTGCCAAGAACACGCTGGGAGGACCGTTTTGGGGATGTACTCTATTCTTTGGCGATTCCCTCAAAACTGCCAAGGACGCTGTTGTAGGACCCTTTGGGGGACGTAACTCGATTGTTTTCGCTGACGAATCGCTCTGATGTTTCGTACACGACAACTTTTGAGGGAGACGTCTTCTTTGCGTTGACGAATCGCCCTGATGTTCCGTTTCGTCGACTTTTGAGGGGCGCATCATTCTAGATCGGCTGCGATGATCAGTTGGGTTTCCAGTTCATCCAGACTACCGCGGGCGATTCTCAGGAATCGCATGTAGTCATCCAGCGAACCTCGACCATAGCCTTCAGCGATATTCGAGGCAACAGAAACCGCACTGCGTCGAATCTGCCGTTGCAGTGCAAACGGCTCTTTCGGCGGAAACCTCTCTGCGATTTCATACACTTGTCGTGCCTATTTCCTGAACCCTTCGCCGCCGCCGATGATTTCGGCCAGTTCGGTGGTGATCTGGTTCTGCCGGGTGCGGTTGTACTGTACGGTCAGGTCGTTGATCATTTCTTCGGCGGACTCGCTGGCGGCGCGCATGGCGGCCATGCGGGCGAGCTGTTCGGCGATGGCGGATTCGTTGACCCACTGGAACAGTCGCAGGCGGACGGTCATGGGCAGCAGGCGGGCGAAGGTCTCCCGGCGTGAGGGCAGGAATTCGTAGGGGGTGCGGTCGGGCAGGTGGGGGTCGTTTTCGTCGAGGTCGGCCGGCAGGTCGAGTTGGAGGGGAAGAAGGATTCGCCGGGCCGGTTCGTGGCGCCCGGGGCCGGTCATGGCCGATCCGACGAGTTCGGCTCCGGCGAGTTTGCCTTCGACGAAGTCGTCCATGAGTTCGTTGGCCAGCCTCATCGCGCGGTGCCACTCGGCCACGTCGCCGGTGAAAGCGTCGAGGGCCTGGTCGGGTTCGACGCCCTCGAAGCGAAAGGCTCGGAGTCCCTGCTTGCCGGCGACGCGGAGGTCGACGGTCCGGCCCGCGCGGTGGAGTTCGTCGAGGCGGTTTCGGGCGAGGCTAAGGAGATTGTCGTGGAAGGCTCCGCAGAGCCCGCGGTCGCCGGCCGTGACGAGCAGGACGATCCGCTCGCCCGTCCTCGAACGCAGCAGCGGGTGGGTGAGATGGCGTCGCTGCGAGCGGGTGATGATGTCCTCGACGAGGTCGGCCATCCCGTCGATGTAGGCGCGGGCGTCTTCGTATCGGCTGTAGACGCTGCGGAAGCGTGCGGTGGCGACCATTTCCATGGTGCGCGTGACGGTGTGGATGTTGCCGACGGCGTTTCGGCGGGCGAGGATTTTCCGGGCCTTGGCCACGTCAGCGGCTCCGGGCGGCTTTGCGGTCGTCGTCCCACTGGGTCTGCTTGTATTCGCCGGCGATGAAGGTCACGCGTTTGAGGCGGTCGTCGGGCATGGACAGGTCGCCGAGCAGTTCGTTGTAGAGGTCTTCGTGTTCGGAGCGGAAGTAGGCGAGGAAGCCTTTCTCGAAGGCCGGCACGTCGTCGAGGTTGAGGTCATCGAGGGCTCCGCCGGCGGCGACGGCGAGGCTGAGCACCTGCTCGGCGACGTTCATGGGCTGTTCCTGGGGCTGGGTGAGCAGCCGAACCATGCGTTCGCCCCGGTCGAGCTGGCGTTGGCTGACGGCGTCGAGTTCCATACCGAGCTGCGCGAAGCTCTCGAGTTCGCGGTAGGCCGCCAGATCGAGTCGCAGGGAGGAGGCGACGGTTTTCATCGCGGGCACGGCGGCTTTGTATCCGACGCGGGAGACGCTGATGCCGGCGTTGACGGCGGGGCGGACGCCGGCGAAGAAGAGTTTCGGTTCGAGGTAGATCTGCCCGTCGGTGATCGAGATGAGGTTCGTGGGGATGTAGGCGGAGACCTCGCCCTCCTGGGTTTCGCAGATGGGCAGGGCGGTCATCGACCCGCCGGTGCCCTCGACGACGGTCAGTTCGAGGTCCTCGGCGTCGGGGCGGCCGGCGATGCTTTCGCGGGCCTGCTCGGCCCCGAGCGGACCGACGAAGCGTTGATCGTCGACGGGCCGGGAGTCGGCTTTGCGGGTGATGCGATGGTGTTCGGCGAGTTTGCAGGCGCGTTCGAGGAGTCGGCTGTGGAGGTAGAAGACGTCGCCGGGGTAGGCTTCGCGCCCGGGGGGTCGGCGGAGCAGCAGGGAAATCTGGCGGTACGCGGCGGCCTGCTTGGTCAGGTCGTCGTAGACGATGAGGGTGTGTCTGCCCTGCTGCATGAAGTGTTCGCAGATGGCGCAGCCGGCGTAGGGCGCGATGTACTGGAGGGGAGCGGCGGCCGAGCTGGAGGCGGTGACGACGACGGTGTGTTTGAGGGCGTCGTGGGCGCGGAGGGTCTGGACGACGGAGGCGACGGTGGATTCCTTCTGACCAACGGCGACATAGACGCAGAGTACGCCGGTGTCGCGCTGATTGAGGATGGCGTCGAGGGCCAGTGCGGTCTTGCCGGTTTTCCTGTCGCCGATGATCAGTTCACGCTGACCGCGTCCGATGGGCGTCAGGGCGTCGACGGCCTTGACGCCGGTCTGGAGGGGCTCGGTGACCGGCTGGCGGTCGACGATGCCAGGCGCTGGCGTCTCGACGGGCCGGGTCCTCTGCGTTGCCACGGGTCCTGCTCCGTCCAGCGGATTGCCCAGCGGATCGATCACGCGGCCGAGCATGGCCTGGCCGACGGGTACGTCCAGGAGCCTGCCCGTGCCGCGGACGGATTGCCCGGCGCGGACGTCGTCGACCTGGGTATAGATCACCGCGCCGATGGAATGTTCTTCGAGGTTGAAGACCTGCCCCATCGCGCCGCCGTCGAACTGGAGCATCTCGCTGGCCCGCGCGTCGCCGAGGCCGTAAATCTGAGCGATCCCGTCGCCGACTTCGAGGACTCGTCCGACGCGCTCCGCGCCGGACTGCCGGCGGTAGCGTGCGATTTCCTCGCGGAGGACGCTGGCGATTTCGTCGGCGCGGAAGGTCATGCCGGCCCGTTCCCTTCGATGAGTTTTGCTCGCAGGCAGGCGAGGTCCCCGGCAAGGCTGGCGTCGTAGACCACGTCGCCGACCTGCACGAGCAGCCCGCCGAGGAGGGTTTCGTCGACCTGGCAGTCGAGTTCGACGTCCGCGTCGAGCGCTTCGGCGAGGGTGTTGCGGAGATGGGCTTTGCGGTTGTCGTCCAGCGGCTGGGCCGATCGGACGTCGACGGTGAGTCGCCCGGCGCGTTCCTTGAGGAGTTGGTCGAACTGCGCAGCGATGACGGGCAGCGCCTGCAGCCGGTGGTTGGCGGCGAGCACGCCGAGGAACGCTTCCATCGGTTTGCTGACGCGAGTGGCGAAGATGCGCCGGACCATCGCCTCGCGCTGGGATCGGCTGAGGGAGTGCCCGGCGAGGATTTCCTTCGCACCGGGCAGGTCGGCCAGGAGGCCGGCCAGCCCGCGGAGTGCCTCGGCGAAGGGTTCGGCCTGGTCGGGTTCGGGCAGGGAGTCCAGCAGGGCCTCGGCGTAGACGCGCCCGAGTCGGCGGGCCTGGGGGTCCAGGACGCTCGGTACGGACGGGCGTTCGGTCATCGCTCCGCCTCCGCTTCCTGGCGGACGAGGTCGGTCGCGTCGTCGAGCATGCGTTTGCGGTCCTCGTCGCTGAGTTGCTTCCGCAGGAGTTGCTCGGCGACGTTGGTGGCGAGTTGGGCGGCCTCTTCGCGGAGTTCTCGCCGGGCGCGGTCCTGCTGCTCGACGATGTCCTCTTCGGCTCGGTCAATCCGGTCGCGGGCTTCGGCGCGGGCCTGGTCGAGAAGGGCCTGGCGTTCGGCCTCGACCTTCCGGCGGGCCTCGGCCAGGAGGTGCTCGGCCTGCTGGCCGATCTCGGCGAGGTTCTGCTCGTATTCTTTCCGGGTGGCCTGGGCCTTGGCTTCGCGGTCCTCGGCGGCACGGACCCGGCTGGCGATGTCCTCCTCCCGCCGCTGAAGCTGTTCTACAATCGGCCTCCAGGCCCACTTGCGCAGGACCAGCAGCAGGAGAACAAAAATGATGAACGTCGCCAGTGCCTGCCCGAGGTCCCCGGGATACGGCGTGCCGTCCTGGGCCGACGCCGGCAGGGGCGCAGCGAACAGCCCGGCCAGCAGTCCGGCCGACGGTGAGAGCAGCACGTCCGGTCGCATCCGCACGACGGCCTCCCCGCTACAGGGTTTTAAGAATCGCCAGCAGCGCCACTGCGATGGCGAAGAGCATCGCGCCTTCGATCATGGCGGCGGTGACGATCATGGGCGCGAACATGCTGCCGGCCGCTTCGGGCTGACGGGCCATCGACTCGATGCAGTGTCCGCCGACCCGCGCGATTGCGTAGCCCCCGCCGATGGCGGCAAGCCCCGCCCCCACGCACGCCCCGCCGACGGCAAGCCCCGTGCCGGTCGAGACCTTCCCGTGGGGAACCTTGTCGTAGGAGGACTCCTCAGCCGCCGGCGTATCCTGGGCCAGCACCCCGGCCGGGAACGCCACCAGCACGGCCACGGCCGCCGTCCATGTCAGAAATTGTCGCATCTGTTCCGTCCTTTCTCGGTCGGTCCCCGCGGACCGACGTAGACGGGGTATTCTATCCGAACCGCGCCGGGCGGTCGAGGGCGTATCGGAGGATTGTCTCGCCATACAGACCGGAACCCTCCGGTCGGCGGGAGAACGTTATCGGGGCGGCGGCGGAGAAACGGTCGTCTTCCTGGACAAATCCGCGGGGATTCGACGTACACGCCGTCGCGGAGAATGTGCCCTGCCTCCGGGAAGGTGGGATGGTTTCCGGGCCTTCAGTCCTGTTCGCGGATGATGACCCGCGGGCCGGTGTCGTAGTCCGGGTTAGGGCGCTCGGTGTAGGTACTGACGTTCCCGAAGTAGGGCCAGCCCCCCAGTCCGCCCCACCCGGCCGACTCGACGGGCCCGTTGTAGTCTGTCGCGCCGCGAAGAACGGGCGGGGGCGGATTCGGCGTGTGGGGGTCGCGGGCGGGCCGGTCGGCGACGGCGGGTCGGGGCGCGACCCGCAGCCTCGCCAGCGCGACGGCGAGTTGCTGGTGCTGCTCCGCCGCGCGGTCCAACTGCTGGCGGGCCTGGTCGGTCTGGCCGGCCGACAGGTCGATCCGTGCCTGCTTGACGGCTTTTCGGGCGGCGGTGAGGTACTGCTCAGCCTGGGCGTAGGGGTCGGCAGAGACTGAGGCGGCGCGCGCGGCTCGGCCTGCGGGCCTGGCGGATCGGGGTTGTCTCGGCTCGATGGCGGGGACCCATGCCTGGCCGTTCCAGGTGAACTGCGTGCTGGAGGTCCGCGGGGGGTTAAGCATTTCGATCGGCTGATTGCCCGTGCTGACCGTCTCGGCGGAGGGCAGTTCCTTGTCGTACCGCACGAATTTGACGACCATGAGGATGCCCTCGCCGCTCTTCGGCGGGCTGGGCAGGTCTTTGATCTCGCCGTTTTTGTAGGTCACCTGATAATAGACGGTCGCGTTGCTGTCCTGCCCGGCCGAGACACGCGAGGTCAGGTAGAGCATACCCACGGCCATGACGGCCAGGACCGACCCGCACGTCATCCACTCCCACATCTGCCTGCGTCGCTGTATCCTCATCAGAGCACCTCACGGCGAAAAGACACCTCGGGCGGTGTTTCCGCCCGAAACTGTATCGGACCCGGGCCGGTCGGTCTTGCGGAAAACCCACGACCGCCAGCGAGGATCAGACCTTGAACCTTCTTGCAAATTCGCCTCGGTTCAGAGAGGATACCCGTCCCATGACACCATTGCTGCTACCCCAACCCGTACAAGCCGAGCTGTCCGACGGACAGTGGACGCTTGATGAAACCCTGCGATTCGCCGTGGACGCCCGTTGCGAACAGGCCCGCGACGCCGCTGAGACACTCCGCGAGCGCCTCGGGCTGCATACCGGCTGGCCTCTGCCTGTCGAAGACTGCCACGCGACCGAACCCCAGCCCGGTCAATTTCTGATGACCGCCCGCGACGCCCCAGTCGACCTGCCCGCCGAGGGGTACCGCCTGGAGATCCGCGAGGACCGCGCCCGCCTGGTCGCCGGTACCCCCGAGGGGCTGCAGCGCGGCCTGGCGACGGTGTGGCAGCTTCTGCCAGCCGACCTGGCCGAACCCGACGCCCCCACGCCTTCGCCGCTGACTCTGCCGATCTGCACGATCGACGACGCACCGCAGCTTGCGTGGCGAGGGTTGCATTTCGACGTGGCGAGGCATTTCTTTGGGGTCGACTCCGTCAAGCGGATCATCGACCTGTGCTGGCAGTTCAAACTCAACCGATTCCATTGGCACTTGACCGAAGACCAGGGCTGGCGGATTGAGATCAAACGTTATCCGAAACTCACCGAGGTCGGTGCGTGGCGGGGCGTCAACGGGCGGACCTACGGCGGGTTCTACACGCAGGAGCAAATCCGCGAGGTCGTCGAATACGCCCGCCAACGGGGCATCGTCGTGGTTCCCGAGATTGAGCTGCCCGGCCACGCGGTGGCGGCGTTGGCGGCGCATCCCGAGCTGTCCTGCACCGGCGGGCCCTTCGAGGTCGACTGCAACTGGGGCATCGCACGCGACGTGTTCTGCGCAGGCAACGACGAAGCGATTGCCTTTCTCAAGGGCGTGTTCGAGGAAGTGCTCGAACTGTTTGACTCGCCGTGGATTCACCTCGGTGCCGACGAGTGCCCCAAGGACCGCTGGCGGGACTGTCCGAAATGCCAGGCCCGCATCCGCGCCGAAGGCCTGGCCGACGAGTACGCCCTGCAGGGGTGGTTCGTCCGCCAGATCGCCGAGTATCTCATCGAGCGGGGCCGGACCGTCATCGGCTGGGACGAAGTGATGGAGGGCAGCCCGCCGGCCGATTCGCTGATCGTCGAGGCCTGGCGGAGCCCGCACCATGGGGCCTACAAAAGCGCAGCCGACCAGGGCAAGGTCGACCCCCGCGGGCCGGCCCACGAAGCGGTCCGGAAGGGCTACCGGTGCATCCACGCCGCGAACGACGCCAACTACTTCAACTACGACATCGCCCGCCTCGACCTGCGGACCGCCTACGAATTCCAGACCGTCCCGGAAGACCTCACCGAGGACGAGCAGCAGCGCATCCTCGGCGGGGAATGCTGCCTCTGGACGGAATTCATCATGCAGTCCGGCTCGGGGTCCTCGGCGGAGGTCATGCTCCTGCCGCGCATGCTCGCGGTGGCACAGCGACTCTGGAGCGGTAACGACGAGCCGTTCGAGGCCTTCTACCGACGCGTCGCCCGCCAGTGCGACCGCCTGCTCCGCGCGGGGTACTACGTCGGCTCGGCACTGCCCTGCGGCCGGGAACCGGCGAGAACCGACTGACGAAGACCGATCTGACGATAGGGGGGCACGTGCCGGTTTTGGCAGACAGGTCTGAGGAGGGGTTCATGCCCGAACGGTCGGCGTGGCGGGCAGGGACAGGCCGTCGGTCTTGCCGGCGAGCAGGAGGTGGTACCCGAGTCCGGCGATCATGGCGGCGTTGTCGGTGCAATATGTCATGGCCGGTCGTCGCAGCACGCAGCCGAGTTTTTCGGCCAGGGCCCCGGCTGAGGCTCGCAGGGCGGAGTTGGCGGCGACGCCCCCGCCGAGGATGAGGGTTCTCGCGCCGGTCTGCTCGATAGCCCGGCGGAGTTTGACGGTCAGCGTCTCGACGACGGCGGCCTGGAAGCTGGCGGCGAGGTCCGCGCGGTCCTGATCGGTCAGGGATTCCAGCGGCTGTTTCGGCCGTAGCCCCGGCTTGCGACCGGCGGGGATGCCCCGGACGTGGTAGAGCACGGCCGTCTTGAGACCGGAGAAGCTGAAGTCCAGCGACTGGCCCTTCAGGAGCGTGCGGGGGAAATCGACGGCTCTCGGGTTGCCGGTTGCGGCGGCCTGGTCGATGGCCGGCCCGCCGGGGAACCCCAGTTCGAGGATGGAGGCGACCTTGTCGTAGGCCTCGCCCGCGGCGTCGTCGACGGTGCTGCCCAGCAGTTCCAGCTCGTCCGGCGCGGTGCAGCGGTACAGCGCGGTGTGCCCGCCCGAGGCGACCAGCGCGACGGCGGGGTAGTCGATCGGCTCGTCGTCCAGGGCCGGCGCGTAGGCGTGGGCGTGGATGTGGTTGACGCCCACAAGCGGCAGGTTCCAGGCGAAGGCGAGCGTCTTGCCGGCCATGAGCCCGACCAGCAGCGAGCCGATCAGCCCCGGCTGATGCGTCACCGCGACGGCGGCGAGGTCGCAACGACCCACGCCCGCCGGGTCGAGCGCCTCGGCAAGGACGGTGTTGACCGCCTCGATGTGGGCCCGGCTGGCCAGTTCGGGCACGACGCCCCCGAAGCGGCGATGCACCTCGATCTGCCCGGCCACGACGTTGCTGAGGACTTCGCGACCGTCGGCGACCACGGCCGCGGCGGTCTCGTCGCAACTGCTCTCGACGCCCAGGATCAACGTCCGCTGCCCGCTCACCGCGATGCTCCCCGAGGAGGACCTGTTTCGCGCTTTGCCGGCTGGGTCGCGACGGTCCGGCGGGTCTTGCCGAGTTCCTCCAGTCGCTTGCGATACGCCCGCGGGTCGCCCAGCAACTCCAGCGCCCGGGCGAGGTCGGCGTCGATCTGCAACAGGTCTTGGATCGTCTCGCCGCGTTTCTGGCCGGGGCTG
Source organism: uncultured Planctomycetaceae bacterium (assembly GCA_964388425.1). Taxonomy (GTDB): domain Bacteria; phylum Planctomycetota; class Phycisphaerae; order SM23-33; family SM23-33; genus CAYMAP01. The sequence continues at coordinate 3,642 of CAYMAP010000034.1, read as the reverse complement.
ATACGCATTTGCCATGCGGGATGATTCTTCGGCGGCAGGGGGGTGCCCAAGGTGTCCTGCAGCTCTGCAATGCGTTGCCGCTGTTCGTCGGTCATCGCGACGGGTTCGTCGGGTACGATCGGACGGTTGAGGTCGGTGGGCGTGGACGAAGCTGCGGCAGGGTCGGTCGGTCCGGCGTGCCGTGGGCCGGCCGGTCGTGTCGTGACCGGCTCGACGGGGCTGAAGAAAAACTCCGACGTTGTGAGGTTCAACATCCCCAGCTCGCCGAGGTCGATCATGGACTGGATGCAGTGCTTGCCGCGCGTGGGCCGACCGATCAGCAGGGCCCGGCTGTTGGATTGCATCGCGCCGGCGAAGACCTCCGCCGCACTGGCCGTGCCGGAATCGACCAGGACCGTCAGGGGCAACTCGCCCCAGGGCGTGTCGTCGTGGGCGCGGTGGACTTCGATTTGCGGGCCTCGCCCGGCAACGGCGACGATCACGCCGTCGTCGAGGAACAGGTCGGCGGCGGCCGCGGCGTCGGAGAGCATCCCGCCGGGGTTTCCGCGGAGGTCCACGACGAGTGCGTCGAGGCGGTCCCGTGTGTTGAGTATCTCCCGCAGCCGTTGGGCGGTTCGCGGGCAGAACTCGACGATGCGGACGTAGGCGATCACCGGTTCGGGTTTGGCCGGACGGGTCTCGGGGGACTCCCGTCGGTCGGTTGGAACCCGCCAGTGCCACTTGCTGACATCGTCCCGCCAGTCGCGGCGGAAGCCCCGGACGGTCTCGATCGGCCAGGTCCCTGCTGTCAGCGCGACGGTGCGGTCGGCGTTGTTCTTTCGCCGGCTGCGGACGGTCAGTTCGACCGACGCGCCCGGCTTGAGGTCCAGCAACTCGCGGACCCGTTCGACCCGAAGCTTCCCGAGCGGGTCGGGCTTCATGTCCTTGACGGATCCACCACCCACGGCGATCAGGAAATCGCCCGCCAGCAGTCCCGCATCGTCGGCGGGCGAGCCGGGCGCGACGCGGACGACCACGACGCCCGAAGCCATCGCCGTCGGTCCGATCTCAAGCCCCAGCCCGCTGTCCTGCCCGGCGATGCGGTGCTTGAGCTTTTCTGCCTTGTCGGGCGGGACGTAGCGGCTGTACTCGTCGAGGGACTCGACCATGGCGCGGACGGCCCGGCGGCGCAGGGTCTGCGCGTCCGGCGTGCGGTAGTAGTGGCGGTCGATGGCGGCGAAGGCTTTCTGGACCTCCCCGAGATTCCGCCCGCCCCCGCCCGGCCCGTTACCCGAGCGCTGCCAGCCCGCCCACAGCAGCACGGCCGCCAGGGCGAGGAAGATCGGTACCCAGATGAGCGTCCGTCGAGTCATGTATCGAGCCCAGGGTCTGTCTGAACAAGGCAGCTCAGCCGCGCCCGGCTGAGATTGGAGGGTACGGGTTTATCGGTCTGGCAAGGAACTCTCACAGCCCAGGGCGGCTGTGGCACACGAGGAATGACGTCTCAGGCAGAGCCTAGCACAAGCCCGAACGGGCGACAAGCGCGGGGCCTCGACGTGGAGACCCGCTGGCGGGATCTCACACGCAAGCAAAACATGCTACAATGACCGCATGCGACGAAACTGGATACGACGGATGGGGTGGCGGCGTCGGTTCAGGCCGGGCCGATGCGCAAAACGCTGTGCCCGGACTCGGCCCCTGGCCGATCTGCCCAGCGGAGCCGTCGGGCTGGTCGCCTGCAACGCCGATCGGAGGACCGCCGAGATGGGTTTTTTCCCCGGCTGCCGGCTCCGCGTGCTGCACAACGACCCCGACGACCTGAACATGGTCGTCGCCGTCGACGACGCCCGCTTCGCCCTGGCCAAGCACAACGCACGACAGATCCTGGTGCGGTGATCGGCCCGCGCGGGTATCAGTGCATTTCCGCCTCGCAGGTCCCCAGGCCAGGGACGTAGTAGTGGAAGTGGACGTTGGGGTGGTCGGCCAGCAGGCTCATCGGCACGGCCGAGTCGGGGACTTGTTTCGAGATCATCAGTGCCGTCAGCCGTTGCCCGAACGGGTTGTCGTGCATCCCTGCGTGCCAGATGGAGACTTTCTCAGCCTGCCAGGTCTCGACGGGGCCGACGGTGGCGGCCTGCCGGGGCACGAGGGCGACCTGCCCGCCGCCGGAGGTCCGGGCGTTCTGGATGATCGTCATCGGGTGGAGGTCGGTCACGCGGGTGGCGAGCTTGCGGTACTCGGCGGGTGGTGGGGGTTCGTCGGCCCACTGGCCTTCGCGCTTCGGCGGGTCGTTGAAGGCCCAGTGTTTGACCTCGCCCTGCCCGCCCTGCATGACGAGGCAGCGGACGTCGCTGTAGGTTTTCGTGTAGGCCCCCAGGTCGCCGCTGGGGAAGTGCAGGTTCGCTTCGGGCACGCGGAGTTCGGCGCGGATGTGCTCGAAACACAGTTCCTTGTCCGCGCGGGCGAAGCTCAGCGGATGGCTGGTCGGGACGGGCTTGCCGTCCTCGGTCCACTCGTCCATGCCCCAGAAGTGCGCGTCGTGTTTGCCGAGGTCCAGCTCGAGGTCGTTGACCAGCCGGGCCACCAGCGGCAGTTGCTCGGTCGGGCCGATCGGTCCGCAGATGCCGGCCGGGTTGTCCGGCGTGGACTGCCGCCAGGCGGTGATGTACTCCAGCGCCTCGGCGAGGTAGAACTCTTCAAGCGTGTGGTAGAGGTGGACGGTGAATCCTTCGCGGGACAGGCCCTGGAGCTTCTCGGCGTCGAGGGAGGGCACGTCTTTGAGGAGGTCTTCGTCCAGCGTGGTGTAGTCCCACCAGTCGGGGGCGACTTTGCTCAGCGGTCGGGGCATGGGGGTCTCCGTGTCGTGATGAGGTTTGCGGTGTGCTGCCGATTCCTTCGCGTCGGCAAGCCTACCAGAAGCTCCGGTGGTCGGCAAGTCGGGGTTGGCCCTATGTCGATGGTTGGTACGCCCCCTCGTGACGTCTCCCTCAAATGTTGTCGTGTACGAAACATCAGAGCGATTCGTCAACGAAACCAATCGAGTGACGTTCCCCAAAGGGTTCTACAATCGCGTCCTTGGCGGTTCTGAGGGAATCGCCCATCGTCGGTTTGTGTTGTTTTGTGATTTGTCACCCAAGCGGACCGTTTCGCATAACCTGAAGGGCTGTTCCAGGGGTAGCCGGGGGCCGCTGAGCTACACTTTCAGACAGCGCCTAGAACAACTCGCCCAGCAGGTCGTTGCGGGGATATGCATGGCCGCGGTGCTGGACGAAGGCCTCGGCGTAGTCGCAGTCGGCCTGGGTGCCCCGGTGGGCGTTCTGGCGTTTCATGGCCTCGATGTACTCGTCCATGCCGTGGTGCTCGCGGAGCCATTCGCGTTGGGAGGCATGGCAGCTCAGCAGGACGGTCTTTCGGTCCATCACGGCGGTGACGTCGACGAGGGTGGTCGGCTCGACGGGCCGGCCGAACGGGTCGACGGACTCGATGGTGTCGGCGTAGTACAGGTGGGGTACGGTCGAGCCGGCCCGCAGCGGGCGTGTAGTGATGTTCGGTGCGCCGTAGACAAAACTCGCCGCCCGCGCGACCTGCCCCGTCATGACGTGGTCCATCATGTAGTCGTCCGGATGGTGCGTGATGACCAGGGTCGGCGCGACATCGCGGAAG
>CAYMAP010000033.1:0-16922 GCA_964388425.1 uncultured Planctomycetaceae bacterium | reverse complement strand
TCCCAGCGTGTTCTTGGCAGTTCTGAGGGAGGCGTCCTTATTGCCAAAGGTTGCCTCAGCCGATACTTCGACATAGCATGAACCACCCGCTGAAGTGAACAGGCTGCGATTGTCCGATGGCCGGGCACGGGCCCGGCCGTGCTGAAAGGTCACCCCACGCCATGCCTCACGAACAGATGAGTCTCCAGCAGGTGGCGGCGTATCTGACGATGGACGTTCGCCGCATCCTCCGCTGGGCATCGCGCGAGCAGATCCCCTGCCGACGCGTCGGCGAGGAGGACTACGTCTTCCGCAAAAGCGACCTGGACCACTGGGTCTGGGAGCAGATGCACCACTTCGGGGCCAAGGCCTTGGAGGGCATCGAACGGGGCGTCAGCGAGCACCACGGCATCGACCACGAACAGCCCATCGTCTGCCCGCTCCTGCCCGAGGACGGCGTGGCCGTACCCTTGCCGGGCAAGACCCGCCAGGCCGCCATCAATGCACTGCTCGATCTCGCCGAAAGCTGCGACCTGCTCTACAACCGCGAGGAACTCCACAACGAACTCCGCGGACGCGAGCAGATCTGCTCGACGGCCATGCTGCCGGGCGTGGCCTTCCCTCACCCCCGTCATCCGCTGCCCTGGGACATCGCCGAAAGCTTCGTCGTCGTCGGCGTCACCCCGGCCGGGCTGCCTTTCGGGGCAGAGGACGGCTCGCTGACGAGGCTGTTCTTCATGGTCTGCTGCAAGGACGAAACCACCCACCTGCACGTGCTGGCCCGGCTGGTGCGGATGCTCGACGACCGCGGGCTGATCGACGAACTCCTCGGCGCACAAACCGCCCTGCGTGTCGAAGAACTCCTGGCCCACCGCGAAATGGAACTCCTCCACCAGGACTGACGAGGAGGTGCTTGAACGATCCGGAACGTCCGCCGCAACCGCATGGGTGCTACCGCTCACATCGAGGCGTCAAGCTCAGACGGAAGCGCCACCCGCCGTGAGTTCTATGCCGGCGTGTCCTCATCGCGGACGAGCTGTCCGCATCGGGGGCAGACGGTGCCCGGCTCGGGCGGGGCGGCGGCGAGGTCGGCTTCAAGCTGTTTGTCGACGAGCCGACGGGCCTCCCGCAGGGCGGATTCGCGGTCGGCGAGTTCCTCGTTGAGCTGGCGGTCGTAAAGCTGGCGCAGGATCCGCCCGAGGCTTCGGCCCTGCTCCAGGCCGAGCTGTTTGAGGTCCCGCCCATTGACGAGGGGGGCGGGCGCGACCTGTGCGGGGTCGATCCGCCCGGCCCGCTGGGCGATCCGCCTCGCCTGCCGGCTGGAGTGGTTTTCAAGCTCTTCACGGACCGCCCAGAGCTTCCGCAGTCGACCCCAGTGTTCGCCGGCCATGAGACGCTTGAAGTCGCACAACGCCCGATCCGCCGCGTCCCGCCAGTCGTTGCGGTGTCCGGCCAGCCAGCACAGCCCCTCTCGCATCGCGTTCGACGCCCCCCAACGACGCGCGATTGCGCGAATGTGCCGTTGCGGGAGGTTGCACAGCAGGGCGGCGAAGCTGAGCATCGCGTCGCACTCCCCCGCCACCGCCTCCAGCCGATGAATCCCCAGCGTCAGTTCGTTGTCGCCCTCGAACAGTTCCGGGACCAGGACCTCCAGCAGCCCGTGGTCCTGCAGGTCGCCGACGGCCTCGGCGGCGGTGGGGTGGGTGAGCATCTTCGTCAGTTCGTCGAAAATCCGCTCGCCGCTGATCTTCTCGATCCGCCCGGCGAGTTGGCGGACGGCCTTGCTGGTGGCCGGTGCAATCTCGAATCCCAGCCGATGCGAGAATCGGATCGCCCGCATCATGCGGAGGTAGTCCTCCCCGAACCGTCGCGCGGGTGGGCCGATCGTCCGGATCACCCCCGCCGCGAGGTCGCCCTGCCCGCCGACGTAGTCGATGACCTGCTCGTCGACCGGGTCGTACAACATCCCGTTGATCGTGAAGTCCCGCCGCTGGGCGTCCTCTCGCGGGCTGGTGAAGGTGACCGCGTCGGGGCGCCGTCCGTCGGTGTAGCTCGCGTCGGTGCGGAAGGTCGCGACCTCGACGTGGCGGTCTTCGTCGGTCCGGCGGTCGCGACGAAGCACCACCGCCACCCCAAACTGCTCGCCCACCAGCAGCACCCGCCGGAAGAGCTGTTGGACGTCCATCGGCGTGGCGTCGGTGGCGATGTCGTAGTCCTTGGGGCGGGTCCCCAGCAGCATGTCGCGCACGCAGCCCCCGGCGAAGTACGCGGTGTACCCCGCCTCCCGCAACCGCCGGAGTACCCACATCGCCGTCGACTTGTTCGCTTCCCGGGCCATGCGGGCATTATACGACAAACGCCGGCCCGGCCAACGATCCCTCGACCGGGCGCGGGCATCCCCGCTGGAGGTTCCCTGTGCGGGCGACTAAGATGTTCCGATAGACTTTCATGGGGATTCCTCCAGGGACTCGCCGTGAATCGTTCCGACCGCACTGCCATGGGAGCCTGATATGACCGACAAGCCCCTTCCACCCGACGCCGCTGACATCGACCCGCAGGAAACCGAAGACTGGCTGGCCTCGCTGGACAGCGTGCTCGAGGCGTCCGGCCCGGAGCGGATGCAGTACCTGCTCCAGGCGCTGATTGCCCAGGCCCATCTGCGGGGGGTCTCCGTGCCGTACTCGGCCACCACGCCCTACGTCAACACCATCGCCCACGATCAGCAGCCGGTGTTTCCGGGCAACCGCGAGCTGGAACGCCGCATCAAGAGCATCATCCGCTGGAACGCCATGGCCATGGTCGTCCGCGCCAACCGCGACCACCACGGCCTCGGCGGACACATCAGCACCTACGGCTCGGCGGCGACGCTCTACGAAATCGGCCTTAACCACTTCTTCCGCGGGCGGAGAAAGGACTTCGCCGGCGACATGGTCTACTTCCAGGGCCACGCCTCGCCCGGCATGTATGCCCGGGCATTCCTGGAGGATCGGCTCAGCGAGCAACAGCTCAACCACTTCCGCCGCGAACTCCAGCCCGGCGGGGGGCTGAGCAGCTATCCTCACCCCTGGCTGATGCCAGGATTCTGGCAATTCCCGACCGTCTCGATGGGCCTCGGGCCTCTCCAGGCGATTTACCAGGCGCGGTTCAACCGCTACCTGGAAGACCGCGGGCTGAAGGAAACCCGCGGCGAGAAGGTCTGGGCCTTCCTCGGCGACGGCGAGTGCGACGAGCCGGAGACCCTCGGCGCGATCACGCTGGCGGCGAGGGAGAAGCTGGACAACCTGATCTTCGTGATCAACTGCAACCTCCAGCGCCTCGACGGGCCTGTCCGCGGCAACGGCAAGATCGTCCAGGAGCTTGAGGGCGCCTTCCGCGGCGCGGGCTGGCGGGTCATCAAGTGTCTCTGGGGCAGCGACTGGGACCCCCTGCTGGAGGGACCGCACGGCCAGCTCCTGGCCAAGCGCATGGGCGAGGTCGTCGATGGCGAGTACCAGAAATACCACGTCGCCGGGGCCGACTACATCCGCGAGCACTTCTTCGGCAAGTACCCGGAGCTGGCGAAACTCGCGCGGAGCATTTCCGACGAGAAGCTCGTGAAGATGAAGCGTGGCGGGCACGACCCGGAGAAGGTCTACGCCGCCTTCCACGCCGCCGTCCGCACCGAGGGCCAGCCCACCGTCGTCCTGGCCCACACCGTCAAGGGCTACGGCCAGGGCGAAGCCGGCGAGGGCCGAAACGTCGCACACAACCAGAAGAAGCTCAACGAGGAAGAACTCCGCGAGTTCCGCACGCGGTTCGGCATTCCGATCAGCGACGAAAAAGTCGCCTCCGCGCCGTTCTACAAACCGCCCGAGGATTCCTCGGAGATGCAGTACCTCCGCAAGCGGCGGGAGGAACTCGGCGGGCACCTGCCGGCCCGCGACGTCGACCCGCCCACGCTGGAGGTCCCCTCGACCGAGGAGTACAGGGACTTCCTCGTCGGCAGCGAGGACCGCGAGGTCTCCACGACCATGGGACTCGTTCGGTTTCTCGGCAAGCTGTTGCGGGACAAGGCGGTCGGCCGACAGATCGTCCCCATCGTCCCCGACGAGTCGCGGACGTTCGGCATGGAGGCCTTGTTCCGGCAGGTCGGGATTTACAGCCATCCGGGCCAACTCTACGAACCCGTCGACGCCGAGACGATGCTGTACTACAAGGAAGCGACCGACGGGCAGATTCTCGAGGAGGGCATCACCGAGGCCGGCAGCATGTCCAGCTTCATCGCCGCAGGGTCGAGTCACTACACCCACGGCATCCCGATGATTCCGGTGTTCATGTACTACAGCATGTTCGGTTTCCAGCGGATCGGCGACCTGATCTGGGCGGCCGGGGACACCCGCTGCCGGGGCTTCCTCGTCGGCGGGACCGCCGGGCGGACGACATTGAACGGCGAGGGGCTCCAGCACCAGGACGGGCACAGCCACCTCTTCGCCGCCGCCTACCCCACCGTCCGCGCCTACGACCCGGCCTTTGTCTACGAAGCCGTCACCGTCTTCCTGCACGGGCTGAAGGACATGTTCGCCGACGGCAACGACGTGATCTACTACCTGACGGCCTACAACGAAAACTACCCCCAGCCGGCCATGCCCGAGGGCGTCGAGGAAGGCATCGTCCGGGGCATCTACAAACTCGCCGGCCCGCTCGACGGCCGACGCAAACCGCAGGTCAACCTGCTGGGTTCGGGGCCGATCCTCCGCGAAGCCCTCCGCGCCCAGCGGCTCCTCGCCGAACAGTTCGACATCGCCGCCAACGTCTTCTCCGTGACCAGCTACAACGAACTGGCCCGCGACTGCCGAATGACCGACCACCACAACCTGCTGCACCCCGACGACCTCCGTCACGCCTACGTTCGGCAGGTTCTGCGCGACGAACCGGCCGCGACCGTCGCCGCCAGCGACTACGTCCGCACCGTCCCCCACCAGATCGCCTCCCACGTGCCGAACCTCTGGACACTGGGCACGGACGGCTACGGCCGGAGCGAGACGCGACCGGCCCTGCGGCGGTTCTTCGAGGTCGACGCCGAGTGCATCACCCTCGCCGCCCTCGAGCGACTCGCCTGGGGCGGAGAGTTCGACAAAGACCAACTTCCCGCCGTCATCCGGCAGCTTGACATCGACCCGGACAAACCCAACCCGATGACGAGGTGATCACAGCCAAAGAGCGAGTCGCCTGTTCTGGATTCTCGCGCTGTGGTTGACTATTCCTCGATTTTGATCGCGTCGACAGGACAGTTCTCGGCAGCCTCCCGGCAGTCGTCCTCAGCCGCTTCGGGAACTACGTCGACCTTGACTTCGGCGATCGAGTCGCCCATCTCGAACACTTCCGGGCACATGTTTATGCACAATCCACAGGCGGTGCAGTCGTCGGTGACGCTGGCTTTCATGGCAGTTCCTTTCGTGGGGTTGAGGCGAACGACGTCAATTCACTGTGACAGTCTATGCGCGGGCCCGACCCTTTTTGCAAAGTCCCCCACATCCCCTCCCATAAAGGGATAAACGGGTTCGAAAAAACTTCGACAATTTCCTCGCGACTCAGCCCGGCCGTGCTCCGAAAGAACCTTGCAGCCAGATCGTTTCCAACCAGCGTTCACCTTTCGGGAGATCGAGCATGGTCACGTTTCTGTTGATCCTCGCCCTCGTCGTCGGGTTTTACATGGCCTGGAACATCGGGGCCAACGACGTCGCCAACGCCGTGGGAACCTCCGTGGGCTCCGGGGCGCTGTCGCTCCGCCAGGCGGTACTGCTGGCGGCGGTTTTCGAGTTCGGCGGGGCGTTCTTCGCCGGCGACCAGGTCGCGCAGACCATGACCGGCGGGATCGTTCCCGAGTCGATCTTCGCCGGCGACGTGCGAGTCTACGGCCTGGGAATGGTCGCCACCCTCCTGGCCGCGGCTGTCTGCCTGAACATCGCAACCTTCCTGTCCAAACCGATCTCCACCACGCACGCCATTATCGGCGCGCTGATCGGCTTCGCCCTTGTCCGCGGCCACGCCGCCGACGTCGAGTGGTCCAACCTCGGGCACATTGGCCTGAGCTGGATCGTCTCGCCCCTCGCCGGCGGATTGCTCGCCTGGGCGATGTTCCTGCTCATGCACCGCTTCCTGATCGGCCCGCACAACGAGGCGAGGCACCATCGTTTCGTCCACCGCACGCGGGTCACCATCGCCGTCGGACTCGGGGCGGTGGTGACCATCCTCGCCATGGCCGTCATTGCCGGGGAGCTGGGTCGGCTGAACATCGTCATCCCCACGTGGGTAGAATGGCTTTTTGCGTTCTGGATCGGTTTCGCCCTGGCGGTGCTGACGTACATCCTGATGGGCGCCTACCTTCACGCAAAGCCCCTGCACTGGCAGGACTATCACCAGGCGCTGGAAATCTGGTTCGGTCGGCTCCAGGTCGTCGCCGCCGCGTACATGTGCTTCGCCCACGGCGCCAACGACGTCGCCAACGCCGTCGGACCCCTGGCCGGTGCGTTCCAGGCCCTCGGCGGGTCGGCGTGCGTGGCGGTGGTCGTGCAGATCCCCAGCTGGATCCTCGCCCTGGGCGGGGGCGGGATCGTGGTCGGACTGGCGACCTACGGATTCAAGGTCATTCGCGCCGTCGGGCACCAGATCACCGAAATCACACCCACCCGCGGGTTCGCCGCCCAGTTCGCCACCGCCACCACCGTGCTGGCCTGCTCCCGCATGGGCCTGCCCATCTCCACCACCTTCGTCCTCGTCGGGGCGGTCATGGGGATCGGCCTGGCCCGGGGCAAAGGCGCGATCGACCTGAAACTCATCGGCAAGATCGTCGCCTCCTGGATCATCACTCTCCCCGTCGCCGCTGTCCTGTCGGCACTGTTCACACTGCTGCTGTTGCAACTGGCGTGAACCCGGCAGACCGCCGGCTTCGGACGCCGGGCTTCAGCAGCCGTGGGATACATTCCCGCCGGCCGGCTGCTGGCGGGATTCCGCTCCGCGGGTTCGCCAAACGGCACGGTTCGCCTTCGCTTGCGGTTGAGGGCGGGTACGCGGCATTGATTTTTCACCGTCCGGACGGTGTAATCGCCCCAACGGCCGGTCGCTGCGAACCGGCAGCAAACCACGGAAGGATCACCGCATGAAGCACATCACGACGATTGTTCCGGCGATACTGGCACTCGGCGCGGTCGGCTGCGCGGGCACGGACCTCCCGACGACCATCGAGTCCCGCCGAAAAGACCCCGCGCCAACGACGCGACCGGCCTCGGCGAACGCCCCGGCCGAGAAGCCCATGGCGAAAGTCAACGGCCAGACCCTGCCCATGGCCCCCCTCGTCGACGCGCTGCTGAACGACTACGGCCTGCAGGCGTCGCAGCAGTTTATCGCCGACGCCCTCGTTCGACAGGAACTCGAGCGCCGGAACATCGACAGGAAAATTACCGCCGAGGACATCCACGTCGAGAACGTCCGCGCGCTGAGCAAAATTTTCCAGTTCGAGACGGTTAACCCCACCCAGAAGCAGATGGACGCCGTCCTCGATCAGCTCCTGGCGCGGAAGAACCTCACCCGCCGGGTCTGGGACCAGACCATGCGCCGCAACGCACGACTGGCGAAACTCGCCGCCCGGCGCGTCCAGATCACCGAGGACGACCTGCGCAACGCGTTTTTCACCGAGTACGACGGCAAGTTCCGCTGCAGGCACATCCAGGTTCCCGACGCCGCGACGACTGAGACCGTCCTGGCCAAAGCGAAGAACGGCGCGGACTTCGAGCAGCTCGCCTTCCAATACTCCACGCACCCCGATGCTAAGAGCGGTGCCTTCCTCCCGCCGATCGGCCCGCGAACCGCCCCGCCGGAGGTCCCGCCCGTCCTCGTCGAGGCGGTCCGTGCCCTGGAAGAGCCCGGCCAGTTGTCCAACATCGTGCAGGTCGGCTCGAACTTCCACATTCTCAAGCTCGAGGCCGTCGAACCGCCCACGGACGTCGATTTCGACGAGGTCAAACCCCAGCTCCGCCAGACCGTCCGCGACCAGAAAATCGACCGCCTCCAGCATCGGATCATGCGCGAGCTGATCCACGACGCAGACATCGAATTCCTTAACCCCGTCCTGAAAACCCAGTATCACCGGGCCCGCAAGCCATGAGCGAAGACTGGACCATCCGCGTCGCCGACCGCGTCCGCCGACTGCCCCCGTACCTCTTCGGGCAGATCAACCGGATGAAGTACGAAAAACGCCGAGCCGGCGTCGACATCATCGACCTGGGCATGGGCAACCCCATGGACGGCGCTCCCGGCCCGGTCGTGGAAAAACTCTGCGAGGCCGCCCGAGACCCCCGCAACCACCGCTACAGCGCCTCAGCCGGCGTGTTCAACCTCCGGCGGGACCTGGCCAGACTCTACCAGCGGGTCTACGACGTGGACCTCGACCCGCAGAGCGAGGTCATCGCGACCATCGGCTCGAAGGAGGGCTTCAGCCATCTCTGCCTGGCCATGATGGGCCCGGGCGACACGGCCGTTGTGGGCGATCCGTACTTCCCCATCCACGTCTACTCCGTCGCCCTGGCCGGGGCGAACGTCATCAACGTGCCCCTCGGCAACGACCAGGCGTTCCTCGACCGCATCAGCAACGTCATCGAGCACCTCTACCCCAAGCCCAAGCTGCTGATCCTCAACTACCCCCACAATCCCACGGCGATGACCGTCGACGGGGTCGAGTTCTTCGAGGCCGTCGTCGACCTCGCCCGGCGGACCGGCGTCTACGTCGTTCACGACTTCGCCTACTGGCGGACCTGCTTCGACGGCTACGTCGCCCCGAGCTTCCTCCAGGCCCGCGGGGCCAAGGACGTCGGCGTCGAGTTCGTCACGCTCTCGAAGCCCTACAACATGGCCGGCTGGCGGATCGGCTTCTGCGTCGGCAACCCGGAAATGGTCCGCGCCCTCGGGACGATCAAGGGCTACTACGATTACGGTATTTTCCAGGCGATCCAGATCGCCAGCATCATCGCCATGCGCGAATGCGAAGCCGACATCACCGCCCAGAACGACCTCTACCGGCAGCGGCGGGACATCGTCGTCGACGGACTCCGCCGCGTCGGCTGGGAGGTCGAACCGCCCCGCGCCGGCATGTTCGTCTGGGCGAAAGTCGCCGAACGCCACCTTGCCGGGCAGGGCAGCATCGACTTCTCGCTGCGACTCATGGACGAGGCGGAGGTCTCCGTCGCCCCCGGCCGGGCGTTCGGGGAAATGGGCGAGGGATACGTCCGCATCGCCCTGGTCGAAAACGACCAGCGCCTCCGCCAGGCCATCCGACAGGTCGACCGCGCCCTGAACAAGGGCATCACCCACCCGTCGGCATCGAAGAAAAAAGACTGACGGCGACGCGGCAAAGTCGAATCTCGAAACAGCAGGTGGGTGGCATGGTCAATGCGTGGCGTGACCATGTTTCATACGAACGGCAACACCATGGTTCTCCTTCGGGCCGGACATGCCACCGGCGTGACAGACAACGATCAAAGGACAGGCTGTGGACGAGGACCGACTGCTGCTGGGATTGTATTGCGGCGAGGCGCTGGACGGCGTGGACGCGGCTTTGCTGCGCGTCACCGGTCGGGGAGGGGCGATGGCGGGGGAGGTTCTCGCCGAACGGGTCCTGCCGCTCGATGACGCGTGCGTCCGGCGGGCGGAACTGCTTCGCGGCGAGAGCGGGCAGACGCAGCGGTCGGCGCAGTGGGCGAAGCTGCAAGCGGAGTGCGAACGGTCCATCGTGCAATCGGTCGTCGAGGCCGGCCGAACGCTACTGGCGGATGTAGACCTGCCTGCCGGCCGGATCGAGGCGGCGGGGTGGTCGGGTCTGACGCTGCGTGTGGAGCCGCCCGGCTCGCCGCAGGGTCCGGGCTGGGCGATGCGGGTCGGTTCGCCGGCGGCGGTCGCACGCCGGCTGGGGCTGGCGACGGTTGGGGAGTTCCTCGAGGCGGACCTCGCCGCCGGCGGGTGCGGCTCGCCGCTCGCGGCGTGGTGCGACTGGCACGGACTGCGGGACGAACGCCTCAGCCGGGTCGCGGTGCATCTCGGCGGGGTCGCGCGGGTCGTGTTCGTGCCGGCCTCGGCCGATCCGTCGGACGTGCTCGGCCACGACGCAGGGCCGGGTACGCTGGTCCTCGACGCCCTGGCGCGGAAGTTTCACCACCGCCTCTGCGACACCGACGGCGCCATCGCAGCCGGGGGATCGGTCTGCAACGCGATGCTGCACGAACTGCTCGCCGCTCCGTACTTCCAGGCTGCCCCGCCGAAACGAACCCATCCCGGCGACTGGTCGGAGGGCTACCTCTGGCGCGTGCTCCGGCAGGCAGAGAACCTCCGTTGCGATCCGCCGGACCTGATGGCGACGGTGACGGAACTGACCGCCCGCGCCGTTGCCGATGCGGTGGCCGGCTTCACCGAACGGCCGCACGAAATCATCCTCAGCGGCGGCGGGGCGTTGAACATCCACCTCGCCGGCCGAATCCGCTCCCTGCTCAGCCCGTCGAGCACCTACACGGCCGAGCGGTACGGCCTGGGCTTGCGGTCGAAACAGGCGGCGGGCATGGCCCTGCTGGCGGCGGCCCGACTGGACCGCCACCCCGCCCACTGCCACCACGCCACCGGCGCGGATCGTCCCGCTGTCCTCGGGGGCCTCTACGCAAAACCGGATTGAAATCGCCCACCGATCAGAACACATCGCGGTGCAACCACCCACCCTCCGACTGCGTGACAGGATCCCGGTCAGGATGGGGCGAGTGAGAAAAGTTCATCAAAGCTCCAGAACTCTTGTGCCGATGTAAACCCGCCCCCGTAAGGGTCGAAAAAGGAACCGCTGCATGCACCAAGAACACCGCAACGTGTTGAAGTCGAATTTTGCGCTGCTGGATGGGTTCCAGAGCGATCAGCAGAAAGGCCAGCCGAACCCGCCCCTGCAGGTCGCCCCGGCCGAGGGCGCGACGCTGGTGGACCTCCCGAAGGTCGATGAGACGGTCGACCTGGCTGTCCGGGACGTCTTTGAGGTTCTCTCCGGTCGACGGAGCCGGCGGGTGTTCGGGCAGGGGCCTGTCGCGCAGAGCGAACTGGCGTTCCTGCTGTGGGCGACGGCGGGGGTGCAGCGGGTGGTCGGCGGGGACTACGTCACGATGCGGACCGTTCCGTCGGCCGGGGCGAGGCACCCCTTCGAAACGTGCCTGACGGTCGCGAACGTTGAGGGGATCGAACCCGGATCGTATCATTACCTGCCGTTGAGCCACCAGCTCGAGTTGCTCCGTCCAGACCCGGACGGTGCGCTGCCGGGCCTGGCGGCACGGGCGTCGCTGAACCAGGGCTGGGTCGCGGACGCGGCCGTCGTCTTCGTCTGGGCGGCCGTGCCGTACCGCTGCGAGTGGCGGTACGGACCGGCCAGTCCCAAGCCCATGCTCCTCGACGCCGGGCATATCGGACAGAACCTCTACCTCGCCTGCCAGGCCGTCGGCCTGGGCACGTGCGCCATCGCCGCCTATGACCAGCAAGCCTGGGACGAACTGCTCCGCCTCGACGGCAGCGACCGCTTCACGGTCTATCTCTCGCCGGTCGGAAGGCAGAAAGGATAGCCCATGGATGCCCTGGCCCAGGAGATCGCATTGAGCCCGCACGCCCGGTACTGCCCGCGCAAGCGCCGACAGCCTGAGCGATTCGTCGATCTGCTGGTGCTCCTGCTGGCTGCGCTGTCCCAGCCGCTGCTGGTGCGGATGCTGGCGGGACTCAACCCGCACGTCGCGCTGTACGCGCCGAGTCTGGTTTTCGTCGTGCTGGTCTGCCTGCTCCGCCCGGACCCGGCCATGCCGGTGATGACCATGATCGCGATGTACGGCGTGGAACTGCCCCGCGTCGCGTTCGGGCACCACGCCGGACCGAGCATCGTCGAGGCCCTGGGGGAAGGCAAATGGCACCTGCTGGGCGTGCCGGTGGCGGCACTGGCGCTGGGGTATGCCACGGTGCTGGCCCGGCGGACGCTGCCTCTGTGGTCCTCGCACATCAAAACGAACCTGCGCATCCTCGTCCGCAGGCCCCGCATCTTTGTCCGCCGATATCGACTGCCCCTGACCGTGCTGCTCATCGGCGTGCTGCTGGATACCGTCACGACCATGCGGAACCTCTACATGTTCGGCCCGGAGGCGGAATTCCACCCCGCCATCCGCACCGCCGTCGAGGAATACGGCATCAGCCTGGGCGTGCCGGTCGGCTCGCTCGTGCGGGTGGGGTTCGTCATCTTCGCCGCCGCCCTCTGGCGAAAAACCTGCGCCATGCTCCTCTACGTCTGCGGGCTGCTCTACCTGCTGGCGAGCATCAGCAATTACTTCCTGCTGCTGTAGGGCAACGGGAGGCTTCAGGCTTTGGACGTCAGGTCACGAATCGGGCGTGGATGGTTGCTTGTACAGCAGCACGACCGATTCATCTACCAATAAAAACGCATATACCGTTTTGTGATCACACATCGCAGGAATGGTACAGCCTTGCAGACCGACAAAAAAATCGGGTACAGTCCATATCCGCAAACTGCCACCCGCACGACCCCTGAAACCTCAAGCTCGAGGATTGAGGCCTTATTCCCTCATTGCCCTCCCGCTCCCTCTGCCGTAGAATCGTCCTGAATCGGGAATCGCGTGAAAGTGCATGGCTGAGATGAATTTTGAAAGTACGACGATCATGGATCGTTCGCCGGTGGCGTTCGTGGGGACGTATTCGCCCCGGCGGTGCGGGATTGCGACCTTCACCCACGACCTCTGCGAAGCCGTCGCCGGACAGTGCGGCGAGCAGAAAGCCGTCTTTTCCGTGGCGATCAACGACCGTCCGGAGGGCTACGACTACCCGCCGAGGGTCCACTTCGAACTCCGCCAGAACGCCCAGGCCGACTATCGTCTCGCCGCGGAGTACCTGAACATGAACCAGGTGTCGGCGGTCTGCCTGCAGCACGAGTACGGTATCTTCGGGGGGACGTGCGGTTCGCACTCGCTGTCGCTGCTCCGCCGCCTCCGTCGGCCTCTGGTCTGCACGCTGCATACGGTGCTGAAGGAACCGACCAGCCAGCAGAAGCTCCTCCTGCAGGAGACGGCCCGGCTGGCGGATCGACTGGTGGTGATGGCCGACCTCGCGCGGGACTTCCTCCGCGAAGTCTACGACGTCCCGGAAGAAAAAATCGCCGTCATCCCCCACGGCATCCCGGACGTGCCGTTCGTCGACCCGCACTTCTTCAAGGACCAGTTCGGCGTCGAGGGCCGGCGCGTCCTGCTGACCTTCGGGCTGCTCAGCCCGGGCAAGGGCCTGGAAGTGGCGATCGAAGCCCTCCCCGAGATCGTCAAACAACATCCTGACGTCGTCTACATCGTCCTCGGCGCGACGCACCCGCACGTCAAGGCCACCAGCGGCGAGGAGTACCGCAACAGCCTGCAGCGCCGCGTCAACGAACTCGGTATGCGGGAACACGTCATCTTCGTCAACCGCTTCGTGGAAATGCAGGAACTCTGCGAGTACCTCGGAGCGACGGATATGTACCTCACGCCGTACCTCAACGAAGCGCAGATTACCTCCGGCACGCTGGCCTACGCGATGGGCACGGGCAAGGCCGTCGTCTCCACGCCCTACTGGCACGCCAAAGAAATGCTCGCCGACGACCGGGGTCGGCTGGTGGGCTTCGGCGACAGCGAGGCCATCACCCAGGCCGTCAACGATCTGCTCGGCAACGAGGCCGACCTCAACGCCCTCCGCAAACGCGCCTACACCCACTGCCGAAAGATGACCTGGCAGCGCGTCGCGCAGGACTACCTCGACCTCTTCGACGTTGCCACCGAAGCCTGGGTCCAGCGCCGCCAGGCCGGCAAGATCCGTCCGCGCAGGCTGGAAACATTCGACCTGCCCGAACTCGACCTCCGACACCTCCGCCGCATGACCGACGACGTGGGCATCTTCCAGCACTGCATCTACGCCACCCCCAACCGCGATCATGGGTATTGTACGGACGACAACACCCGGGCGATCATCGCCGCCGCCCAGCACTGGGAACTCAACCACGACGATTCCATCCTCCCGCTGATGGAGACATACCTGGGGTTCCTGGCCCACGCGCTGGACGAAGGCACGGGCCGGTTCCGCAACTTCATGGACTACGCACGGACCTGGATGGAGCCGGTCGGCAGCGAGGACTCCCACGGCCGGGCGATGTGGGGCCTGGGCCACGCCGTCAGCGCCAGCCCGCACCCGGCGATGACGACGCTGGCAAGTCGGCTGTTCCTCGCCGCCCTGCCCGTCACGGAGCGCTTCACCAGCCCGCGCGCCTGGGCGTTCACCCTCTGCGGGCTGCACGGCTACCTCCGACGCTTCGGGGGCGACAGCGAGGTCCGCCGACACCGCGCACAACTCGCCGAGAGGCTGCTAAAGCAATTCCTCGACCACCGCGACAACGATTGGCCCTGGTGCGAAGACGCCCTCTCCTACGCCAACCCCAAGCTGCCGCACGTCCTGATGATGAGCGGCATGTGGATGCAGCGGGGCGACATGATTGACGTCGGGCGCGAAGCCCTGACCTGGCTGATCGAACTGCAGACTTCCGAGGACGGGTGCTTCTCGCCCATCGGCTCGAACGGCTGGTACCGGCGGGGCGGCCAGCGCGCCCGCTTCGACCAGCAGCCCGTCGAAGCCCACGCCATGGTCGACGCCTGCATCGAAGCCTACCACGTCACCCGCGAGGAGGAATGGGCTCGACATGCCCAGAAAGCCTTCTACTGGTTCCTCGGGGAAAACGATCTGCGCACCGCCCTGGTCGACTTCACCACCGGAGGCTGTCGCGACGGCCTCCACCCCGACCGCGTCAACGAAAACCAGGGCGCCGAGAGCACGCTGGCCTGGCTGATGAGCCTGCTGCTCATGCAGGACATCCAGATGGAACTGTCCCTGGCGGAAATTCCGGGCGAGCGGAACGGCGCGGTGCCGAAGGGTTCCAACGAAAGCGACGAGCCGGACGAACCGCAGGAGTGAGGTCCCGGTCTGGAACGGCTCAGTTCTGGCCGTGTTCGTCCATGAGGACGCGGAGGGTGTCGACGACTTCGTCGGGATCGAAGGGTTTGACGAAGTAGGCGTCGGCGCCGGCGGCGAAACCACGCTGCCGGCACTCGTCGCTGTCCAGCGCGGTGAGCATCACGATGGGGACGTGCTGGCCGTTTTCCCGCTCGCGGATGAGTTTGCAGGTCTCGTAGCCGTCCAACTCCGGCAGCATGACGTCCAGGAGAATGGCGTCGGCGGGGTGTTCCTTGCGGATGTCCAGCGCCTGCGAGCCGCTGTAAGCGGGGACGGAATCCATGCCGTGCAGCGCAAGCAGTTCACGCTGCAACTCATTCATTTCCACGTCGTCTTCGACGACCATGATGAGCGGCTTGTCGGGCACGTCTATGCTTTCGATGATGCGCAGCCCCATTGTGGCACAGAAGTCGATCACCGGGGCAAACAGCCCGCGGCGACAGGGAGACACTCACGGTACAACGCCCCCGCTGCGGCGCAGGGGCTTGTACACACTCTTACAGGATTGTATCGTATCTTTGCAATGCCCTGCATGAGCGGGCAGGCGACTTTTTTCTCGTTCCCGGGCGGAACCGCCGATCTCACCATGACCTTGCCCACGCGTCAGCAACTTCACCAGGCGATCGAGACCTACCTGCAACAGGCTTACGGAGGCGGCGAGCCGCCCCCGCAGGTTCTCGACCGTCTGCCTGGCCCCGACCAGGACCTCGCCGACTGGTTCGCCAGCGACGCCGTCGAACGCGACCCCGCCGATGCCGACCCGGACACAGTCCGTTCGGTAGCGGTTCGGCTGGGCAATGCGGTCTACCCGCATATGAAGCTTAGGATGTCCCGCCCCCCGAATGACGCCCTTTTCCTGTTTTCCGTCGACAGCCATGATGCCGTCCTTCAGGCCCAACCCGGTACGCCGGACCAAGCCATGCTCGAGGAACTCAAGCAGCACAACGCCGATCTTGGCTCGAGGATTACCGCCCGCTGGGAAGCCCTCGGGCTGCCTACCGAACGCAACTACCTCCGCCATAAAATTGAACAGACCCGCCGGCGGGACGTTTCGCAGCAAAAGCCCCGGGATGCTTCCGCGGACGAGGGATAATTCTCGACGCTTTCTTCCGGCCGGGCTATACTTCCATCGGCATGTCCAACCCGTATCTGCAACGCCGTTACCTCGTGAGTTTCGCTTCCCGCCGGCTGCCGCACATCTTCACCGACGTGTTGGTCGTCGGGGCCGGTGCCGGGGGGCTCCGCGCCGCCATCGAAGCCAGCCGATTCGGCGAGGTCATCGTCCTGACCAAGGGAAAACCCAACGACTCGAACACCTGGTACGCCCAGGGCGGGCTGGCGGCGGCGGTTTCCCCCGACGACAGCGTCGAGGCCCACATCGACGACACCTTGGCCACGGGCACGGGACTCTGCGACGAGCAGGTCGTCCGCGAGGTTCTCTCCGCCGGGCCAGCGCACATCGAGGAACTTCGCGGCTGGGGCATGGACTTCGACACGGAGGGCCCGGGGCTTCGCCTCGGTCGCGAGGGCGGGCACGGCAGGTCGCGCGTCCTCCACGCCGACGGCGACGCGACAGGGCGCGTCCTGGCCGAGACCCTCGTCCGTCACGCCCGGTCACGGAGCGAGATCAAACTCTTCGACGAATGCTTCGCCCTGGACCTGCTGACCGACCCGCCGGAGGGCGGGCCCGGCGCACGCTGCGTCGGGGCGCTGACGTATCACCCGCGGTTCGGCATGCAGATCATCCGCGCCCGCCAGACGATCCTTGCAGCCGGGGGCGCGGGCATGCTCTGGCGGGAGACCTCCAACCCGCCCGGGGCGTGCGGGGACTCGGCGGCCTTGGCGTTCCGCGCCGGGGCGATGCTGGCCGA
>CAYMAP010000032.1:0-17073 GCA_964388425.1 uncultured Planctomycetaceae bacterium | reverse complement strand
GTCACTCTATTCTTTGCGTTGACGAATCGCCCTGATGTTCCGTTCCGTCGACTTTGTGAGGTGCGCTTGTATTGGGTTAAAGTTTCGTGAAGCTCATGTCATTGAAGGCACGGTGCTTGACAAATCTCCGCGCGTGGGCAAGAATTGCGTAACCTTCGATTTTTCGGGAGCTTGAACATGCCTGAGCAACTTTTCACACCGCTTCACGGCGTCCATCTCGCCGCCGGTGCAAAGATGGTCGACTATGCCGGCTGGTCCATGCCGGTGCAGTACGAGGGCATCCTGGTTGAGCATCTGGCCACGCGGGGCGGGGCGGGGCTCTTCGACGTCAGTCACATGGGCCGATTCGTCTTCGCCGGGTCTGGATCGCTGGCTGTGCTTCGGCGGGCGCTGACCAACGACGCCGGTCGGCTGGCGGTGGGCCAGGCGCAGTACACGGTGCTGGCCAACGAGACCGGCGGAGCGATCGACGACGCCTACCTGTATCGGCTGGACGAGGCTGAGTATCTGCTGGTCGTCAACGCCGCCAACCGACAGGCGGACTTCGAGCACCTCCAGCGGTTCGCGGACGCCTCGGCGGACTGTTCACTGACGGACCGCACGGGCCAGTGGGCGATGCTGGCCCTGCAGGGGCCAAGGTCCGAGTCGATACTCCAGGCGGTCCTGGACGGCGGGCAGTTGCCGCCGAAACGGAATCGGCTGAGCATTTGCGAACAGGCCGGCATGCCGATTCACGTCGCGCGGACGGGCTACACCGGCGAGCCGGTGGGCTTCGAGCTGATTCTCCCGGCCGGAGATGCCGAGCTGTTGTGGGACGGGCTGGTTTCCGCCGGTGCGGCTCCGGTGGGGCTGGGCGCACGGGACAGCCTGCGCCTCGAAGCCGACCTGCCGTTGTTCGGCCACGAGCTGGGCCCGGACGAGCCGATCCTCGCCTGTCGAACCTGCCGCATCGCCGTTGGGCTCGACGAAGAGCACGGGGAGTTTGTCGGTCGCCAAGCCCTCGCCGCCCAACGAGAGGCGCTGCGGTCCATCGACGCCGGGGCCGGTCCGACCGGACCGATCCGGCGGGTGATCCGCGCGGTGAGCCTTTCAGGCCGGGGCGTCGCCCGTGCCGGGGCGCTCTGCAGGCTCGGCGATCGGCAGGTCGGCGCGTTGACTTCCGGCGGTGCCGTGCCGTCCTGGGACGTCGGGCCGGACGGACCGGTAGCGAGAAAAGGCTTCCGGTCCATCGGGCTGGCGAGGCTGGATGCGGACGTCGCGGTTGGCGCGGAAATCGTCCTGGATGTCCGCGGCCGGGCGGTCCCGGCGCGAGTGGTCGAGGCGCACCTCGACGGGCGTACGCCCCCCTACGCCAGGCCCGTTTGAGGTAGCCCTCAGGAACCGGCCGGTACTTCCCGCCCTACGGTCGAGGGAGAATCGTCAGCTTCGGCCGACCGCACCGGGGGCGGGTGTTCGTCCAGCAGACGACCGAACAGCGAAATTCGCCGACCGATCGTTTCGATCGACTCCTCGACGGGGACGTCGATGGCGATGCTGCCGATCTCGCCTCCGTCGAAACATCCCACGGGAATCGTGAGGCTCATCATCGGTCGATCATCGTCCGCCCGGCGGGGGTTGGCATAGAGTTCCTCACGCCCCTGCCCCTGTTCGTCGGCGAATCGTAGGCAGACGCGGGCGAACCCCATCCTCCGGGCCATCCGGCGGACCGCCCGCCACCACTGGTCGTAGGTCCAGGCGGCTCGGAAGCGCAGGCGGAGCGTTTCGAATTCCTTCCGCTCAGCCCGGATGACGCGCTGCCGGGCGAGATTCCGCTGAACCTGGGCGTACATGCTGCGGAACCGCAGGACCCCGGCGATGCGGAAGACGCTCAGCAGGACGGCCAGGCAGATCAGCACGAGCAGGACTTCCCCCCCGGTCCGCAGCCACATCATCAGTACCGCCAGGCCCGTCACCAGCAGGGTCACAACGTAGAGGAGGATGACCGCGTGGTGGTGCTTGAGCCCGCTGTCGACGAGTCGGTGGTGGAGGTGGCCCCGGTCGGCGGCGAAAACGCTCTGGCGGTCGAGGACCCGTCGGAGCACCGTCAGGAGCATGTCGAAGATCGGCAGCCCCATCGCCAGGGCCGGCAGCAGCAGCCCCATGAGGGTGGCGACCTTGGTGGCGGTGACCAGGCTCGCCGAGGCCAGGAAGAACCCCAGGAACATGCTCCCGCTGTCGCCCATGAAAATTCGCGCGGGGTTGAAGTTGAAGACCAGGAACCCCCCCAGGCTGCCCAGCAGGGCGAGGCTGAGCAGCCCCATGGCGACCTGTCCGGTGAACAGGCTAAAGGCGGTGATCACACCGCAGGTCGCCACGGCGATGCCCGCCGACAGGCCGTCCAGCCCGTCGATGAGGTTGATCGCGTTGGTGATGCCTACGATCCAGAGGATCGTAATCGGCCAGCCGAGGTAGCCGAAATCCAGCCCGAACAGCACGATGTTCTGGATACGGACGCCGGCGGCGCAGAGGATGCCGGCCGCGATGATCTGAGCCAGCAGCTTCCACCTTGCCGCCAGCCCGCGAACGTCATCGACCACCCCGACGAGAAACACCAAGCCGGACGTGGCGAACAGCAGGAACAACTGGTGACGCGCCTCGGCGAAGGGTCCGCCGAGCAGCTCGTCCAGCAGCGCCGCCGTCACCGAGACACTCATCATCGACAGAACGATCGCAATGCCCCCGATCCGCGGGACCGGGCGGGTGTGCATCTTCCGATCCCCGCGGGGGTCGTAAAGATTCAGCCTCCGCGCAACGACGATTACCGCCGGCGTGAGAACCAGCGAGACCGCCAGGGCGGCCAGAGGCACGGCAATGTACGGCCAGATCATCGGGAACTCCGGCTGGACGCGATTCGAGTCCCATTATACCCATCCGCCCCGCCCCGCGACAGGCCCGATCGACCCCCGATCCCTCACCTGCCCTGCCGGAGGTCATGGTCGGAGCGTTGGTGGATCGCACTTGTCCCCTTGCGGCCAAAGTGCCCCGGCGCGCTCACCTGCCCTGCCGGAGGTCATGGTCGGAGCGTTGGTGGATCGCACCTGTCCCCTTGCGGCCGAAGTGCCCCGCCGCGCAGAAAAAAGCCTCCGCGCTGTGTCGTTAAGGCCGATTGGAAAGAACCCATCAGTCGAAGTGGGTGGCCGTCGGCGGGTCGCATTGCCACGCCTGAACGAGGCCTCCCTGAATGGGTTTATCGGTTCTTTTCAAAAAGGCCCGGTTATCGAACACGGCAGAGGCCTGTGATCCTATTCTATGCCCATCTCATCGGACCCACAAGGGGGTTTCTTGAGGGTGCGGGGAGGCATTTTGCACGGTTTTTCTTATGTGCAGCGGTCATCGCCGCTTACCGGATTGTTACCGTCAGGTTATTTTTCAGCGTCCCCGTCCGGATCGAGTCGACCGGCCAGCAGCCGCCCCGCCGGGCGGGTCAGGTCGCTGCGGTCCAGAAGCATTTTGACGATCGCCGTGATCGGCGTGCCCAGGAACATCCCCGGAATCCCCCACAGCACGCCCCAGAAAATCAGCGCCGCCAGCACCGTCACCGGGTGGAGGTCGAAGCTCTTGCCCATCATTCTCGGCTGGAGGACGTTGCCCAGCACGAACTGGATCAGGGACAGGATTGCGATGGCCAGCACCGTCTCGGTCGTGGAAATCTCCGGCGAGACGATCAGCACCGGCAGGGGCAGGAGCGTCGCGACGATCGACCCGACCGACGGGATGAAGTTCAGCACGAACGCCAGCAGACCGAACACCAGCGCCAACGGCACGCCCAGGATCGTCAGCGTCAGCCAGGTCAGAATCCCCGTTGCCGCCGAGATCATCGCCAGGATCAGAATGTACCGCCGGGTCCGGCGGATGAGTTCGGCGACAACGCCGCCGGCGGTGACGGCCCGGCCCCCGCCGAACAGCAGGAAACAAACGAACACCACGACCATCACGCCCTGGCTGACGATGCCCACGATGGCGTTGGTGGCGTTCATCAGCGCGTCCCGCACCGCACCGGTCGAAGGCAGCAGTTCCTGCATCGCCTGGTCCGGAGCAATGCCGAACCGCGCCAGCGGAAGCGCCTCGGCCGCCCGGTCCAGCAGGTCGCGAACCTGCCGGCTGTAGGTATCGGCCTGGTCAGCCATCCGCGCCACGGACATCGACACCACCAGCCCCATCGCAAACAGCAGCACAAGCCCCGCCAGAAGCGTCGTTACCACCGCCAGCCGACGCGGAAAACGCAGCCGACGGACCTGAACGTCGATCAACGGTGTCAGCCCAATCGCGAAAAACAGCGACAGCACGAACGGCACCATCACCGAGCGGAAAAAATACAGCAGCGCCGACCCCGCCGACCCCGCGAGAATCAGCAGGCAGACGCTCTGGATGCGTTGCTGGGTTGCCCGGTCGGTCATCGCCGTCTCCCTTCCCCGACGGAGCATACCACCCTTTCAAGCGAAACGCGATTGCAATCCGGCCCGGATCGCAGGACAATTCCAGCGTGATGCGTGGCGGGACCAACTCCGCAGACTCTTCTTTCAACAGGCCGATGCTCCGCGCCCCCCTCCTGCCCGTGGCCGGCAGCTTCGTCGCCGGCGTCCTGCTGGGACGATTCCTGCCCATCGCGACGCCGGCCTGGCTGGCGATGCTTGGGACGGCCCTGCTGATCGCCCTGGCCGGACTGATCCGCAGTCGCTGGCGGCTGCTGGCGGTCCTCGGCGTGCTGGTCGCAACCGGCGCCTTCGGCGCGGTCCGCTTGCGTATCGCCTGGAACACCCTGCCGGTCGACGACGTCGCCCTGGCCACCACGCCGGGCGAAAGCCTCGCCACCGTCCGAGGAAGCGTCGTCAGCTACCCCCAGCTCTACGTCCCCGAGGTCGAGTTCGGCTACCAGCCCGAACCCAGCCTCGTCTTCCTCCTCCGGGCCGAGAACATCCAGGGCTTCGAGGGCGTGGTCCCCGCGACGGGCTTGGCGCGCGTCGTCGTCGACGAACCCTACAAAACCTTCCGACCCGGCGAGCGGCTCGAGCTGGCCGGCTGGCTCAGCCGATACCCCCGCCCGAGGAACCCGGGGCAGTTCGACGCCCGGGCGTTCGCTCGCCGCACCGGCGTGCAGGCACGCCTCCGCGTGCCCACCGAACAGGGCGTGACGCGCCTCGAGGACGTCCAGCCCGGCCCGGTAGGCTGGCTGTGGCGGTGGCGGGCGGCGATGCGACAGTACCTCGCCGAGACCGGCGAACCGCAGACCGGTCGGCTGATTTCCGCGCTGGTGCTCGGCCAGCGGCACCCGGCTCTGGCGACGCTCGAACGCACCATGCAACGCGCGGGATTGGCGCATTATCTCAGCATCTCCGGGCTGCACCTGGGCATCTTCCTGGGCTTCTGCTACCTGCTATGTCGTCTCGCGACGCTCTCTTCGCGTCGCGCCGCCCTGGTCGTCCTGCTCCTTCTGGGAGCCTATCTCCTGCTCGCCGAGGCCCGCCCGCCCCTGCTGCGCAGCGCGATCATGGCTGCGTTTCTGCTGCTGGCCGTCTTCCGCGGAAGACCGGGCGCGTCGCTCAACGCCCTGGCCGCTGCCGCCATCGTCCTGCTCGTGATCGATCCCCGTCAACTGCTGGCGCCCGGCTTCCAATTGAGCTTCGTCATCGTCGGAGGGTTGATCCTGCTCGGCAAGCGGATGCAACAATGGCTATTCGGGCACTGGCTCGCGCGGCGCGGGCTGACGGTCTTCCGCGACAGCGGACGCCTGCGGCGCTGGCTTTCGTACAACCTCACCGACCTGGCCGTCTCCGCCGTCACCCTCGTCGTGACCGCCTGGCTGCTGGCGGTGCCCCTGGCGGCGATGCACTTCGGCTACCTCAGCCCGTGGGCGCCCCTGCTGAGTCTGGCCGTCTTCCCCCTCATCCTGGCCGTCCTCATCCCGGCGTACTCGGCGCTGGCCCTGGCCGGTCCGCTACCGAACCTCGCCGCACTGCTCGCCGACCTCGCCGCCGTTCCCGCCGAGTTCCTCCAGCGCATCATCGACGCCCTCACCGCCCTGCCCGGCCTGATGCTGACGGTCCGACCCGTCGGGTGGGGCTGGACGCTGCTGTGCTACGCGACCCTGCTGGCGGTCCTCTACGCCCGCCGATCCCGCCTCCGGAAACTCCTGGCCGGCGGGCTGCTGCTGGGGCTTGTCGGCCTGACCGTCGCGACGCAACGCCCCGCCCGACCCCCCGCACGCACCGCCGAACTCCACCTCCTGGCCGTCGGCGCAGGCCAATGCGCCGTCTTCCAGACCCCCTCGGGCAGGACGTACCTCTTCGACGCCGGCAGCCGCAGCGGGTTCGACGCCTACCACCGCGTGCTCAGCCCCTTCCTCCGCAACCGCAGGCTCCCCGACCCCGACGCGGCCTTCATTTCCCACGCCAACACCGACCACTACTCCGCCCTGCCAAGCCTGGTTCGCGACGGACGCTGCCAAACCGTCTGGCTGTGCGACGCCTTCGACCGCTCGGCCGACAATCCCTACTCCGCTCCCGCACGCATGATGCAGATTCTGCTCCGGCACGACGTCGACATCCGCAGGCTCCGACGGGGCGACGCCCTTGACCTCGACGACCAGACCCGCATGGAAGTCCTCTGGCCACCCCCCGGACGCGACGAGCTCCTCAGCAACGACACTTCCCTGGTCCTGCGGATCACCTGCGGCGGGCGGAGCCTCCTGCTGCCCGGCGACATCGACCTCATCGCCCAACAGGCCCTGCTGGAAGACCCCGACCAGCTCCGCTGCGACGTCCTCGTCATGCCTCACCACGGCGGGTGGGCGAAGACCCTGCCCGCCTTCGTCGAGGCCGTCGACCCCGAGGTCGTCCTCGCCTCCGGACACCAGGACCCCATGGGCCCGTCCACCGCCAAGGCGCGGATCAAAACCTTCTACCGCAGTCTGCGCGATAAGTACCGCTTCCACGCCACCAGCTCCGAAGGCTGGCTCGGCGTGCAGTTCGGACCGGCCGGCGTACACGTCCAGACCATGGCAGACCGTCAGAAGAAATAATCCAACGGTCCGTCTTGCTTGATGCGCCCCTCAAAAGTCGACGGAACGGAACATCAGGGCGATTCGTCAACGCAAAGAATAGAGCTTCTTTCCAATACCAACACCTCTGAGCCTCTGGGCCTCTGCGGTACAATATCCGGGCTTGTCCCCTGCACGTGTGCCCAGCGTCCTCCTGCAGGCAGGCCTTGCCCAGCCCATGGCCTGGCGGCGTGGGCCGGAGTAGAATGCGTCCCATGACCGAGACGCTTGACGACGTGACCGGTCGGCTGGTGGATGTCCACAGCCGGCGGATCGAACCGGCGGTGGTCCGCATCGCCGATGGGCGCATCGCCGCCGTCGAGCCGACCGATCGGCCCGTCGATTCGTACCTCCTGCCCGGCTTCGTCGACAGCCACATCCACATCGAGAGTTCCATGCTCCCGCCTCGGGAATTCGCCCGGCTGGCCTGCGTGCACGGGACGGTCGCGACCGTCAGCGATCCGCACGAAATCGCCAACGTCCTCGGCAGACCCGGCGTCGAGTACATGCTCGACGAGGCCGAGCGGTCCCCCCTGCCACTGTGCCTCGGTGCCCCGGCGTGCGTGCCGGTCACGCCCTTCGAGACCGCCGGGGGGAGTCTCCACGCCGACGACGTCGCGGACCTGCTGGCCGATCCGCGGGTGGGCTTCCTCAGCGAGGTCTGCAACTTCCCGGCCGTGCTGGCCGGCGAGGACGAGACCCTCGCGAAGATCGCCTCCGCCCGCCGGGCCGGCAAGCCCGTCGACGGCCACGCGCCCGGTCTGCGCGACGCCGACGCGGCCGGGTACGTCGACGCGGGGATCACCACCGACCACGAATGCATGGACCTCGACGAGGCCCGCGGGAAAACCGCCCTGGGCATGTACGTCCAGATCCGCGAGGGGTCCGCCGCCCGGAACTTCGCGGCCCTCGAACCGCTCCTCCGCGAATCGCCCCGCTGGACGATGTTCTGCAGCGACGACAAGCACCCCGACGACCTGCTGGCCGGGCACATCAACGTCCTCGTCCGCCGGGCCGTCGCCGACGGACTGGATCTCTTCGACGTCCTGCGGTGCGCGTCGGTCAACCCCGTCCGCCACTACCGTCTCGACGTCGGGCTGCTCCGTGTCGGGGACCGGGCGGATTTCATCGAGGTTGCCGATCTCGAGAGCTTTGACGTCCGCCGAACCGTCCTCGCCGGGCAGGTCGTCGCACGCGGGGGGACCTGCGAGATTCCCTTCGAGCACGCGCGGGTCGTCAACCGCTTCGCCGCCCGTCGACAGACCGCCGAGGCCTTCGCCCTGCCCGATCGCCGCGGCAGCGTCCGCGTCATTGAGGCCGTCGACGGCCAGCTCGCCACCAACCAACGGACCGAGCGCCCGCCCGTCCGCGACGGACTCGCCACCGCCGACCCCCAACGCGACCTGCTGAAGCTCGCCGTCGTCAACCGTTACGCCGACGCGCCCCCGGCTGTGGGGTTCGTGCGGGGGTTCGGACTCAAACGCGGGGCGATCGCCTCCTCCGTCGCCCACGACAGCCACAACATCATCGCGGTCGGCTGCGACGACGACGCCCTCGCCGCCGCCGTCAACGCCGTCATCGAGCACCGCGGCGGACTTGCCGTCGCCGACGGGCCCGACCCCGCCGTCCTGCCCCTGCCCATCGCCGGCCTGATGAGTCACCTGCCCGGCTCGGAGGTCGCAACGAACTATCAGGACCTCGGACGACGGGCCGAACAGATGGGATCGACGCTGGGCGCTCCGTTCATGACCCTGAGCTTCATGGCCCTGCTGGTCATCCCGCAACTGAAACTCTCCGACCGCGGCCTGTTCGACGGAAAAACCTTCCGGCCCGTCGACCTGTGGTGCTGAGCCGGACGCTCGCCAGGACGGGATCTTGCGTACCGAGCGAAGAGATCAAAACAAAACCCGCGAACATCCGTCCGCGGGCTTTGCCTCGTACTCGAGTCTCGGGTTGTACTCTGCGGCCTGTCGATCAATACATGTCGTCCATGCCGCCACCGGCGGGGACGGGTTCCTTCTTCTCGGGGATCTCGGAGATCACCGCGTCGGTGGTCAGCAACAGCCCGGCCACGGACGAGGCGTTCTGCAGGGCGGAGCGCTCGACCTTCGTCGGCACGATCACGCCGTCCTTGACCAGGTCGCCGTACTTGCCCGAAAGGGCGTTGTAGCCGAAGTGGGTCTCGTCGCTCTCGGCGACCTTGGCCGCGACGATGGCCCCGTCGAGCCCGCTGTTGGCGGCGATTTGTTTGATCGGGCCGAACAGCGCCCGCCCGACGATGTCGCCGCCGGTCTTCTCGTCCTCGCCGTCGAACTTGACCTTGGCGATGGCTTTGATCGCCCGCAACACGGCCGTCCCGCCGCCCGGCAGGATGCCTTCCTCGACGGCGGCCCGACAGGCGTGGAGGGCGTCCTCCACACGGGCCTTCTTTTCCTTCATCTCGACCTCGGTGGCGGCCCCGACGTTGATCTGCGCGACCCCGCCGGAGAGTTTCGCGAGGCGTTCTTCGAGTTTCTCGCGGTCGTAGTCGCTCGTGGTCGCCTCGATCTGCTGGCGGATCTGCGCGATGCGGGCCTTGATCTCCTCGCCCGAGCCGGCGCCTTCGATGATCGTGGTGTTGTCCTTGTCGATCCGGACGCGTTTGGCCTGGCCGAGGTCGGTGATTTCGATGTTCTCCATCGAGATGCCCATGTCTTCCATGATTGCCCGCCCCCCGGTGAGGACGGCGATGTCGCGGAGCATTTCCTTCCGACGGTCGCCGAAGCCCGGGGCCTTGACGGCTGCACACTGGAACGTGCCGCGGAGTTTGTTGACCACCAGCGTCGCCAGGGCCTCGCCCTCGACGTCCTCGGCGAGGATCAGCAGCGGCCGACCGGACTGGGCGATCTTCTCCAGCAGCGGCACGAGGTCCTTGATCGCGGAGATTTTCTTCTCGTGGATCAGGATGTAGGGCTTTTCCAGGTCGACTTCCATGTCGCCGGGGTTGTTCACGAAGTGCGGGCTGATGAAGCCCTTGTCGAACTGCATGCCCTCGACGAGGTCGACGGTGGTATCCAGGCCCTTGCCTTCCTCGACGGTGATCACGCCGTCCTTTCCGACCTTGTCCATGGCCTCGGCGATCATTTTGCCGACTTCCTCGTCCTGGTTGGCCGCACACGTGCCGACCTGGGCGATTTCCCTGGAGGTCTGGATGGGCTTGGAGAGCTTCTTCAACTCGGCGACGACGGCGTCGACGGCCTTGTCGATGCCGCGTTTCAACTGCATCGCCTTGGCGCCGGCGGTGACGTTCTTGAGCCCTTCCTCGAAGATGCTCTCGGCATAGATCGTCGCTGTCGTCGTGCCGTCGCCGGCCACGTCGGAGGTCTTCGAGGCGACTTCCTTGACCATCTGGGCGCCCATGTTCTCGTTGGCGTCCTCGAGTTCGATTTCCTTGGCCACCGTCACGCCGTCTTTGGTGACGGTCGGTGAGCCGAAGCTTTTCTCCAGCACGACCACCCGCCCGGTCGGGCCGAGCGTGACCTTGACGGCCTTGGCGAGTTTCTTCACGCCGCGACGGATCGCTTCGCGGGCATCGACATCGAATGTGATTTTTTTCTTAGCCATCTGTCCTGTTCTCCTGAGTCTCTGGTGTCCTCAACAGCGGGTGACTGCCCGCCGTGACGAAAGTTCAGTGAATGTGTCGGTGTTTGTTTGTCTTTGCAATGTTGGCTGACAGCTTATGGCTGCCAGCCGACAGCTTTCTTAGTCCATAATTGCGAGGATATCGCGTTCGTCCATGAGCATGAGTTCTTCGCCGTCGATTTTGATTTCCGTTCCGGCGTAGCTGGCGAAGAGGACGGTGTCGCCCTTTTTGACGGCGGGTTTGGCTCGGGAGCCGTCGTCGAGCATCTTCCCGTCGCCGACGGCGAGGACGGTTCCCTGCTGGGGCTTTTCCTTGGCAGTGTCGGGCAGGACGATGCCGCCCTTGGTGGTCGTCTCGGCTTCCAGCCGCTGGATGAGGACCTTCTCGCCCAGCGGGCGAACGGTGGTTGGGGATGTTCCGGTGCTTTTCTTGGCCTTGGCCATCTCTGCGTCTCCTTCTCTGGGGTCTTTTAGCAGGCAGGCAAATCCGATTGTCCTGCCGCATGCCGTGTGTGCTGCCAGCCGATGCATTCGCCGGCCGGCTACAATTCCTTTCGCCTCAGAAGCGTTTCCATGCTTGACATGATTGCGTAAATCTGCCGGAGCAGTTGTTCCAGCTCCAAGGGCTTGACGACGACGCTCGTCGCCGCCAGTCGAAGGGCGTTTTCCAGCCAGGCCCGGTCGGTGTGCTCGGTGACGACGACCACGGGCAGGCTGGCGTTGGCCTGCCGGATCAGCCGAAGCAGCCGAAGCACGTCGATGTCCCACGGCGAGTCGTCGTCGAGGACGGCAGCGTCAGCCTGACCGGCACAGACGACTTCCAGCAACTCATGATCGCTGCGAACCTTGCGCGGATGAAGCAAACGCTTTCCGACGATCTGCCCCAGGGCAGGCAGCCAGGACTCCGCCTCGCCGGTCACGACGAGTTGCATCGGCTTGGAACTGTCCCGGTTGGCAAGCACCATGGTCTGGGCCCTGATCTCATGTCAGCAAACCGGCAAACTCTGCTGCAGTACAGAGTCCGCCCTTCTCCGTGCAGTTGCAAGCACGATGCCATATTGCATAACCTACGTTATACAAAAATGATAGCTCATTTGCGCGTCCTAAAAAGTCCCCCCGAAATCTGCCGTTCAGAGCAACACGACCTGTCGGGCTGCTTTTCTGGCAGACGGAGTGGCTTGGGGCGCCTGGCACGACCATTGTGCATGAGGGACCCGAGACGTAAGCGATTCCTTTTCCCAGTTTCCGTGCTCTACAGGAATCCCGGAGGTCATTTCGCAGAGAAATCCCTTATCGGACTTTTTTTCTCGAATCCCAACCCCTTTTTCTCCGATAGGTAATCGCGGGCTTGTGATTTTTAGGCTTATTCTTGAATTTAAAAGGAGATGCAATATGACTCGTCTGGTGGACCTCTCGCTGTCGCTGCTGGTGGCTGTTCTCTGGGGAGTGGGCGTTATAGCGTTGCTGAACTGGATCTAACAGATTTTGCGGTCTTGCGTTGCAACTGGCTGAAAAACATGAAGAAAACGTGTCTCACCCGTCGACTAGTTTCCAGTATACTGGGAGTATGGAATCGCCGAAGGACGTGCCTGTCCCGGTTGTGTTGAAGGACAACAGGCTTTATGGTAGATAGCCGACATCGGAATCTGATGGAACCCCAGAGCGATCATGTGCTGCTGGAAGAGTTGGCAGCGGATGAGGTCGATCAGTTGCTGCGCCGTCGGCGGTCGCCGCGCCGCAGTCGGCCGACGGGCCAACCCGCCCCCGCATCATCCCGTCGGGAGGGGACCTCGGCGGATTGGTCCCCCACTGCGCAGAATCCCCCCCGCCAGGGCCAGGGCCAGTCGGCAGCGATCGTTCAGGAGGAGGCATTCGACGCCCTCGAAAATTCCCGTGACATCTACGCCGTCGAGTTGCCCGAAAATACCGAATCGCAAGCCATCCTCCCACCTACCGCACCGTCGGCCAGCCCTGCCAAGGCCCCCGCACCGTCTGCGGAACTGGGGTTCGAGGAGTTGCTCCGCCAGGCGGAAATCGCCAAGGCCAACGGGGACACGGACACAATGGCCGCCCACGTCGTGGGCCTGATGGGTCAGCTTTCCAGCCGGCAGCAGGTCCGCCAGCCCAGCCCGCGGCCTCAGCAGCGCCCTGCCCGACGGGCCCCTCAGCCCGGGCCGAACCGCAGTGCCCCCCCATCCTCGTCCCCCCAGACGCCGGCACCGCAGCGTCGCCGACCCCAGCCGACCCGACAGGCCGACCCGCTGAACTCCGAGCCGCGCCTCGGCGACCTGTTCCAGCCCGGGGACAGCAAGGAAGTCATCCTCCAGCGCATTCAGCAGGCTGTCCGCACCAGCCGACAGAATGCCCAACGCTCCCCGCAGTCCGGCCAGATACGCTCGCAGGGGCAGTCCGTCGGCAACCTCGCCGAAGAACTCCTCGCCGAGGAAAGCAGCCTCCAGCCTACCGCGAGCCCCCGACCGGTTCGACGCCCCGCACCGACCCCGGCCAGTCCGCCCCGCCAGCAGATCAGCCCGGTCAGCCGACGTCAGCGCAAGGCACAGCGTCGCCGGGAAGCCCTGGCCAAAGTCGGCATCGTCGCGCTCGTCCTTGCCGCGGTCGGCATGACGGGGTGGATCCTCTTCGGGGGGTAGTAAGCCCGCCCACCTCTTCACTTCGACTCAGCTTCGTCCTCCTGGCCGCTGAGCCTGTCGGGATTGCAAGCGTTGTAGAGTTTGCGGACGGCGTCGTGGGGCTTCCAGGCCGGTTCGTCCTCGCCGGCGAAAGTGAACTCTTTGATCGTGCCGACCGTTTCCGGCGTGAGTCGATTCAGCTTCTCTTCCCACTGCTTTCGTTTTTTCTTCGGCAGGCTGTTGACCCAGAGGGCGTATCCCATGAGGTCCTTGTCTCCGGAGCGGAAGACCACCTTCCCGAGGTGCTCGTTCTGGAAGGTTTCCTCGGCGCGGGTCCAGAGAGCGTAACAGACCAGCGGGAGATTTGCATACTGCCCTTTCGGGTGGCAGTCCGGCAGCCGGGCGTTCCAGGTCAACATGCCCTTGTCGGGGTCGACTTGCCCGTTCGTGCCCTCCTCGATCAGCTTGCCCTGGATGCAAAGGCTCAGCTCGAGTTCGTCGTTGGTTCCGAAGAGGTCGGCGTGCAGGTTGAACGTCGTGGCGATGCCCGTCCGCTGCAGCCAGCGTTTGGCGATGGCGTCGTGCTGCTTTTCGTCGTTGGTATTTGGCGGGATGTCCAGTTCCCGGGCGGCCTGCTTCCAGGCGTCGGTCCGGGAGGCCTGTTGCAGCAGGAGCGTCTGCAAGGTCTCCGGGTCTTTCAACAAGGTCCGCAGAGCCGGCAGCAGAGGGCTTTGCGGGGGGAGCTGCGCCTGTTCGATAAGGATGTCCCGAAGAATCTGCCAGACCTGTTCGTCATCCGTCACGTCAGCCAGGCCGGTCAGGGACTGCCGACTGATGTATCCCTGCTCGATGAGAAACAGCAACGCCCGAGCGATCTGGAGCTTCTGCCCGTCCTGGATGAGCGGGTCCTGGAGGACGGTCGCCTTGATTTCCTCAGCCTCCTCGGGCTGGGTTGTCGGCTGGGAGGCAGGCTGCGTTTCGGCAGGATTCGTCGTCGGCCGGGTAGTCGAGACGTTTCGCAGTGCCTTGGCGAACGGTCGGATGTCGAGTGGGCCTGCGATGCCCGGGCCGACCTGCACGCTGTTGAACCGCCAGAGGTAGACAGCCAGCGATTTGGCGTCGTGACGGAATTGTGAATTCAGAAAGTCATCGAGTGTCGCGAAGTCCTCGACGTCCCCGAGCTGTTCCCGGAGGGTCGCCCGCAGCAGATCGACGGCGGAGTCGACGCCACCGAGGCGGAGCTGTAGCTGGCCCCACGCGTCATGGGTCCCCCGGAAGCTCTCGACGTAGCAGCTCGCCGACCCCAGCGACGTGGGATAGTGGTAGAACCGTCCCGTGCCGCCTCCGAGGTCGTCTGGCAAACGCTCGCCGAAGTCGCCCGCGACGCTGCAGCGGTTGTCCTCCAGCGTGGGTTCCTGGCCGTAGAGTTCGGTGAGTCTGTCGAACTTCTCGGCTTGGGTCCTCGGATTCGCGTTGCTATCGGCCTTCGGAGAGGTCGGCTGGCTCGTTCCCGGCCGCCCGGCCGGTTGCGTTTGCGCCTCCTCCCGCTGCGGCGATTCGACCTGGCTGCCCCTCGAAGACAAGTGCATCTGTACTTTGCGGTGCAGCTTCCCGTCACGCTGGGTCAGGGTGATGGTGTAGACGTCGTGCTCGCAGCCGGTCAAAAGGAGAGTCGACAGGGCAAGGACGATTCCCAGAAGGTGCAGTCTGCGGCGTACTTCAGTCATGGCATGCTCCCTGAAAGACAGGCGGCGACCTCGTTCGGTCATACTCCCCTGGCCCCGGTCTGCGCACAAGAAAAAACCGCCGTCTCCGCTGCTTGCAGAGGCGATATCGCCGTCCGCACGCGATCCGATGGGATCAGCCGCCCAGATGCCATGGGAAGTGCCCCAGACATCGTGCCCCCCTGTTGCCGCTCGCGGCGGCCGTGGAGGCCTGGGCGATTCCCTTTCATCCGGAAAAACCCGGGACGACCTGCTGCGGGGGCGAGACGTGGACGATCCGCCAGGCCTCGGGACATTTCTCCCACTGGACGTGCCACCGCAGTGGTGGGTACATCCCTGGCTGATCGCCTTCCACATGAAGTGTGCTGGTCACCTTCATTTCCGCCCGCTTGCCGGCGGGGTGGATTTCGAAGTTCGTGAGGTTGACCTTGCGGATGTCCAGCCGATTCAGTTGTGAACGGGCCATGGCGATCAGATCGTCCCGATCTCCACCGAAACCGGTATAGGACGCAGCGACATAGCCCAGCGCAACGTCGATGCTGCCGACCTGGAAGTCCGCGGCGATTTCGCGGGCGGCCCGTTCGAGGGCCTCGCGGTCGGTTTCGACGAAGTAGTCCAGCAACGCCGTCCCTCCGGCCAGGACGACCGGCACGAGCAGGAACGTGAGGTATCTGCCCTCCCGCCGCGTCAGCCAGAGCCCCGCCAGCACCACCGCCGCCACGCCCAGGACGATATACACCATCAGCGGGTCTTCGCAGAAGAGTTCTTTCATGGTGAACGTATTGTAACCCCGTTTCATGGAAAAACGAGGCTCTGTCTGTAAAGTGGCACGGGCGTCCCGCCCATGTCCAAACAAAACACGGCAGAGCCGGGATGGCCCCGCGACTCACCGGCAAGATGCCAGTGCCACGAAAGCCTATGTCGATGCGCCCCTCAAAAGTCGACGAAACGGAACATCAGGGCGATTCGTCAACGCAAAGAATAGAGTGACATCTCCAAAACGGTCCTCCCAGCGTGTTCTTGGCAGTTCTGAGGGAGGCGTCTATTTCGAAAAACTTCTCCGACAGAGCCTAAAGAGATTCTGCCTCGCGGTGCGATAAAACCCATCAGAAGCCATGCCCCCCCGCCCCAACGACAACCCCCGGCCCGACTGGATGCGGATCGGCCAGGCCGCCCAGGCCGCCGGAGTCAGCAGACAGACCATCGAATACTACATCATGGTCGGACTCATCGAGCCGCATCGCCTGGAGGGTAAGCGCAGCCGATTTTTCGACGGCGGTCTCGTCAATCGCATCCGGCTGATCAAGGAACTCAATGACAGCGGGTACACCCTGCGCGACATCCGCGAGACCTTCCTCCGCGAGCGATAGATCACGGCTGCCGGTTCATGCAACAGGTCACGATCCAGACGATGAGATTCGCCCGAGGGCGAAGCTCAGGCACGGCAGCACCGGCACTGCGGGCCGAACCGCTCGAGGACCTCCCCGCGGAGGATCGCGCCCGTCAGGAACCGCCAGGTCCCGCCGGCCTGGGCGTGGTCGAGAATCGCGCGCCGCAGCGAAGAATCCCGCGGCGCGTCGGCCAGCGAGGCCGGTCGACCGCCGAAGACCCGCTCCCAGATCTGCTCCTGTTCGCCATCGGGATTGGGCAGCTTGTGGTAGTCGGCCTGAAACCGGACGATGTTGCTGGTCGGCTTGAGCTTCTCCGACAACTGCGGGTCCATCAACCAGGAATGGCAGACCATGGCCCGCCAGTCAAAGTCCGGGACGTGCCTTGCCAAAAACACCATCGCCTGCCGATACGACTCCGCGCAGTCCTCGTATCGCATGGGCCCGCCGGCGTGGATGTGTACGGACAGGACAGGCTCGCCCGATTGCAGCAGGCATCGAAGTGAACCGGTCGGCCAACTGTCCGACTCGGGCTGGATGCGTCCGTCGGGTAGCACGCGATGGCCGATCGTTGTCGAACCGTCCTCGCGGAGCACCGTCCGCCACTGCCCCGCCGCGTCCGGTTCGTCCGAAGC
>CAYMAP010000031.1:0-17768 GCA_964388425.1 uncultured Planctomycetaceae bacterium | reverse complement strand
CAAGCAATGTCGTGAATCCAATTTTTCAAGGTGCCCTAGAGTGACATCCCCAAAATGGTCCTCCCAGCGTGTTCTTGGCAGTTCTGAGGGAGGCGCCTTTCTTGAAATGCTTGAGAAATCGCGAAGTTGGGGTATCATGTCGCTCAGAATGATCGTTCATGTCCCCTGCCCACGAGGAGCCCGACGCAAACTGCGAGGCGAACGTTATGCCTGAGAAGGACAACCTGTACCGACCGGAAAGCACACTGGACAGCGACTTGCAGAAGGAACTCGACGCCGCCCTCGGCGGCGCCAGCCTCGACGATCTCATCGAGGCCGAGTCTGTACCCAGAAAGCCTCGCAAGCCCGGCCCGCGAAGCGGTATCCGCAAGGGTACGGTCATCGCCATCCAGGGCGACGACATCTTCGTGGACGTCGGCGGGCGGAGCGAGGGGCTTCTGCCGGCCTCGCAGTTCGGCGAGGACGAGCCCCTGCCCGAGATCGGCGCGGAGGTCGAGGTCACCATCGAGGGCACGGACGAAACCGAGGGGCTGATGCGTCTGTCCCGACAGGGCGCGATCCTCGCGGCCACCTGGGACACCCTCAAACGAGGCGACGTCGTCGAGGTCCGCGTCACCGGAGACAACAAGGGCGGTCTCGAGGTGATCTTCAACGGCATCAAGGGGTTCATGCCCGCCAGCCAGATCGACTTCGCCCGCATCGAGGATTTCACGCAGTTCGAGAACGAAAAACTCCCCGCCGTGGTCCAGGAAATCGACTACCAGAAGGAAAGCGTCGTCGTCTCCCGGCGGGACTACCTCGAAAAGCAGCGAGAAGAGGCGAAGCAGAAGACCTGGGAAACTCTCGAAGAGGGACAGACCGTCCCGGGTACCGTCCGTACGATCATGCCCTACGGCGCGTTCGTGGACATCGGCGGAGTCGACGGACTGCTGCACATCAAGGACATGGCCTTCTCCCGCGTGGAAAAGCCCGAGGACCTCGTCCAGGTCGGCCAGGAACTGGAAGTCCGCGTTCTGAGCGTCGACCGCGAGAACCAGAAGGTCGGCCTGGGCCTTAAGCAGACCATGACCGACCCCTGGGAAGACGTCTTGACGAAATATCCGCCCGAGGAGGTCGTCTCCGGACGGGTCGTCAAGCTGGCCGACTTCGGGGCGTTCGTCGAACTCGAACCCGGCGTCGAGGGGTTGATCCCCATCGGCGAGCTGACCTTCGGCAAGCGGATCGGGCACCCGCGCGAAATCCTCAACAAAGGCGACATGGTCAAGATCCGCGTCATGAACGTCGAGCCGGACCGCAAGCGCATCAGCCTGTCGCTGAAGCGCGTCGGAGACGACCCCTGGACCGGCGCCGAGGCCCGCTGGGCGCCCGAGACCGTCCTCGAGGGCACCGTCACGCGCATCGCCGACTTCGGGGCCTTCGTCGAACTGACCCCCGGTGTCGAGGGACTCATCCATATCAGCGAACTGGACACCAAACACGTCCCCAGCGTCGAAAGCGTCCTCAGTGAGGGCCAATCCGTCCAGGCCAAGGTCATCGAGGTCGACGAGCAGCGACGACGGATTTCCCTCTCGATCAAGCAACTCAAAGAACCGGCCGCCTCCGCCCCCGCCCAAGGCAGCATGGACGATCTCAACGAGAAGATCCAGTCGAAACCGTCCTCCAGCCGCAAAAAGAACCTCAAGGGCGGGCTCGACGCCGGCTCGACCCAGACGAAATTCGGCGAACTCCGCCTGGGCTGACTCCATCAGGCCTCATTGATCCCTGTTATGCAAGGGGTTACAGTCATCACGCCGTGCGGCTGTCGTCAAGGTTGTCGCCAAAGAATAGGCACTAGAACATTAAATACACAATTCTATTTTAAATCAAGCGTTGCGCCTGTAGCTCAGCCGGATAGAGCAGCGGTCTTCTAAACCGCAGGTCGGAGGTTCGAGTCCTCCCGGGCGCGTCGGGGTCACGGCCAGGCATTCCGCCTGCGTGCAAGGGGTTTTCTGGGCTGACGTTCTCAGAGATCAGGTTTTTACTGACAGGCCTGTACCCGTTTTGATAGACTCATCGGTCAGCCTCACGGGAAGATCGTTCATGCCAGCGAAGGTCCTCGAAACCCGACACGATGGCGAGATCACCATCGTCAAGCTCCAGGTGGAGTCCATTACCGTCGGGGAGTGTCTGCAGTCGTTCGAGAGTGAACTTCTGGGCTTGTGCGATTCGCCGTTTCCCTCGACCGTGATCGTCAATTTCCAGGGCATGGAGTTTCTCTGCTCCGGAGCGGTCGGGGCGTTGATTACCCTCAATTCGCGACTGCGTGAATCTGACCAACGACTGATTGTTTGCAGCCTTCAGCCGAATGTACAGCGTATTTTTCATCTCATGCAGTTGCATGAGGTGCTCGTGATCGCCGGCGACGAGGGCGAGGCCGTCAAACGCGCCCTGAACCCCCTGACCTGACCGGCTTGCCCGGTCGGAGGACCATCGCATGACCGCAAGCAAACACAGCAGCGTCCTCATCAACCAGAGCGAGGGAATCACAGTCGCCTTGATCCGGATGGCGTCGATCACAGACGGGCAGAGTATCGAAGAGATCGGACGGACCCTGTTCGACCTGGTCGACAACCGGGACGTGAAGAAGCTTATCGTCGATTTTCGGACGGTGAGTTTTCTCAGTTCCTCGATGATCGGCGTGCTGGTCCAACTTCACAAGAAAGCCCAGAGCATCGAAGGGCAGGTCGTGCTGTGCGGGCTGCGGGAGAGCCTGATGAAAATCTTCAAGATCACCCGCATGGACAGGATTCTGACCTTTGCCAAAGATGAAAAAGAAGCGGCTTCGAAGCTCAAGGCGTGAAGCCGGGCGGGAAACGAACAGGCTCAGCCATCCCCGGCTGCGGGAGCCCTGCCCTCCCTGGCGAGCAGGTAGAGCAGCAGTTCGATGGCCAGGCCCAGCAGCATCAGGCCGCCCATGACGGGGAAGGCCCAGCGGATGCCGATGAGCCCACCCAGCGCCCCTCCGCCGAAGGAGCCGATGACGATGCCTGCTGCCAGGAGGCTTTCGTGGAGGGCCATCACGCCCGCCCGGCGTCGGCCTCCTGACATTGCGTAGTACAGATGCGAGGTATAGCAGACGGTGATGGTCACGCTGGACAGGGCCGTCAGAACCCCGACGGACCATGCGGAGTGGGCCAGGCAGATCGCGCCGGTCACGACCGCCCCGAAGGCCTGTGCCAGCCAGAACAGCCCCATCCGGTAATGCCACCCCGCCCATCGTCCCAGCAGGATGAACAGGAGCGTCATGAGCAGATTCCCTGCCGCAACGATCCCGCCGTGGACCGAGGCGTCCATGCCGATTTGCCGGATCAGCGAGGCCAGGGGGACACGCAACCCCATGGCGAGGTAGGAACTGACCAGCGCGACGCGCGCCATGCGGCGGTAGACCTCCAGGCGAGGGTGCGGCGTGGTGGTCGGCCGGGCTTCCTGGCTGGGGCTGGCCTGGGTTCGTCGCCCGCGGATGCCGGCGGTGATGACCAGCCCGAGCAGGGTCATGCCGGCGGTGATGAAGAAAGGCAGGTTCATGTGCTGATCGAACAGCCAGCCCCCGCCGAACCACCCGAGGATCCCGCCCGTCGACCAGCCGAGGTTGAACATGCCCAGTCGACGGTTGAGGCTTTTGCCCTCGTGGCCGGTCGACAGCCAACTCGTCAGGGGAGGCCAGAACCCCCCCAGGACCATGCCCTGGACCGCGATGGCCAGGAGCAACATCCCGACCGAGCCGGAAAGCCCCATCGCGACATTGCAGGCGATGGTCAGCAACTGGGCCGACATCACCAGGCGTTTGACGGGGAAGCGGTCGAGGATCGTTTTGATCAGCACGCAGACCGAGACGTAGACGCCCAGCAGCAGTCCTCCGACGGCCCCGACGGCGAGGTCCGAACCGCCCAGCGCCTGGACCTTCCAAGGTCCGGCCACCAGCGTGCCGGTGACCATGAACGACTGCAAGAACGCCGCCAGATACAGCCCGCCCGGCCGAAGACGCCACCGCCTGCGGAGTGCTGCGAAGATGGTTCGTTGTCGGGGCACGATTCTCCTGCCGGGTTCCTCAAGAAAACCAAGCCGACGGATGGCGATCCGTCGGCTTGGTCGGACAAGCAAGGATTCCGCATCCGGCGTGAATTCAGCGTTTGACGCGCGCGTTGCCTTCCCAAATGCTCCAGACCTGTTCCTCGTCGGCGGGCTGGCCGAAATCGGTGAGCATCGTCGTCGCCAGGGCGCCCGTGGCCCAGCCGAACTGGACCCACTTCACCGGCTCCCAGCCGCGGAGGATGCCGTACAGCATCCCGCCGACGAATCCGTCGCCGCCACCGATACGGTCGAGGACGTGGATTTCGCGGGGTTCGACGACGTGAAAGGTCTCCCCGTCGTCCATGACCGCCCCCCAGAGGTGGGTGTTGGCATGGACTACCTGCCGGAGCGTCGTGGCAAAGACCTGGGTGCCGGAATAGCACTTTTTAGCCTCCTGGATCATGCCCTTGAACCCGTCGAGTTTGGCGGCGAGGTCTTTTCCCCCGGCCTCAGGCCCCTCGATGTTCAGGCAGAGTTGGAAATCTTCCTCGTTGCCGATCAGCACGTCGGAGACCGAGGCGATTTCCGAGAAGATCGCGTGCAGTTCGTCCTCTCGCCCTTTCCAGAACGACGCGCGATGATTGAGGTCGAAGGAGACCCGCGTGCCGTGCTTCTTGGCCGCCCGGGCGATTTCCAGACAGAACTGACCGGTCTCAGGCGACAGCGCCCCGATCAGCCCGGACAGATGGACCATCTGCACGCCTTCGGAACCGAAAATTCGATCGAGGTCGAAGTCTTTGACGTTCAACGTTCGACCGACCTCACCGGCGCGGTCGTTCCAGACGCGCGGCCCCCGGGACCCGAACCCGCTGTCGGCGAGATTGAACTGATGGCGGAAACCCCAGGGGCCGCCCTGGTCGACTTCCGGGCCCTCGTAAGCCAAGTGCCGTCGGCCAAGGTCGTCCTGGATGAACCGGGCGATAGGCGAATCCTTCACGAAGGTCGTCAGGACCTTCACGGGCAGCCCGAGGAACGCCGGCACGCTGGCGACGTTGGTCTCGGCGGAGGTGGCCTGGAGGGTGAAGGTTCCTGAGCAGTGAAAAGGCTGATGGTTGGCGGGGGTGAAGCGCACGCCCATGCTGGTCGGAACGAGCAGGGCATAGTCGCAGTCGCTGCGGAGGTCGATACTCACGGGGAGGGTCCTTTCGTATAGATTGGATCGCTGGATTGGTCTACGTCGTCATCGCATCGGCGGAAACACCGGACCGACAACGCACGCCATGCATACCAGATTTCGCGTCGGCCTGCAATCCCGCGAACCGCCGAGCCGTCCGCGATGGGCAACGGAGGTTTCGGATACGGACAGCCTCTTGAGAACTTCCCCGGCGGAGACTATGATGCTGCGTACACCCCTTCAGGAAAGGAAGCACGATCATGGATCTGACGACGACGTACATGGGCCTGAAGCTAGCCAGCCCGCTGGTGGCCTCGGCCAGCCCCATGATGCAGAATACTGACAAGGTCAAGCAACTGGCCGATTCCGGCACGGGCGCGGTGGTCCTGTGGTCGCTCTTCGAGGAGCAGATCGAGCACGAGGCCCGCGAGCTGGACTACTACCTCGAACACGGCGCGGAACGGTTCGCCGAGTCGCTGAGCTACTTCCCGAAGCACGAGCAGTACAGCCACGGCGCGGAGGACTATCTCAAGCACATTTCCACGCTCAAGGATGCAGTCGACATCCCCGTGATCGCCTCGCTGAACGGCGTCTCGGCCGGGGGGTGGATCGAGTACGCCAAAAAGATGCAGGACGCCGGCGCGGACGGGCTGGAACTGAACGTCTACTACATCCCGACGAGTCCAGCCCTGACCAGCGATCGTGTCGAGAGCGTCTACCTCGCCGTCCTCGAAGCCGTCAAGGACGCGACGACGATTCCCGTGGCCCTGAAGCTCTCGCCGTACTTCTCGGCTACGGCGAACATGCTCCAGAAGCTCGCCGCCGGCGGCGCCGACGCCCTCGTCCTGTTCAACCGCTTCTACCAGCCGGACATCGACCACGAGAACCTCGAGGTCAAGCCCGGGCTGAAGCTTTCGAACAGCTACGAAGCCCGCCTGCCGCTGCGATGGATCGCGATCATGCACGGAAAGGTCAACGCCTCGCTGGCCGCCTCGACCGGGCTGCACACCGCCGACGACGTCGCCAAAATGCTCCTCGCCGGGGCCGACGTCTGCATGATGACCTCCGCCCTGCTGCGGCACGGACCGGCCCACGCGCAGACCGTCCTGACCGGCCTGGAGCAATACATGGAGTCCAAGGGCTACG
Organism: uncultured Planctomycetaceae bacterium; assembly: GCA_964388425.1. Classification (GTDB taxonomy): domain Bacteria; phylum Planctomycetota; class Phycisphaerae; order SM23-33; family SM23-33; genus CAYMAP01. The sequence goes on along the minus strand of CAYMAP010000031.1, from coordinate 11,398 downwards.
ACGCCGTCGAGCAGATGAAGGGCGTCATGAGTCAGGAAAAGTGCGCCGAACCCGCCGCCTTCGAGCGGGCGAATTACATGAAGGCGCTGTCGGCGATTTCCTCGACCTCGACCTTCGAATAACCGCCATGGTCATCACGATCGACGGGCCCGCCGGATCGGGCAAGAGCACGGCCGCCAGGAACCTCGCCGCCGCGCTGGGGTTCGACTTCCTCGATACCGGCGCGATGTACCGCGCCGTGACCTGCCGGGCCATGCGCCACGGCGTGAACCTCGCCGATCCAGAAGCCATGGCCGACCATGCCCGGCAGATCGAGCTTCAGCTGATTCCGCACCCGACGGGCCTGCAGGTCCTCATGGACGGCGAGGACATCACCGAACTCATCCGTACCGAGGCCGTCAGCCGAAACGCCCACTTCGCCGCCCGCCCCCCGCAGGTCCGCGAGGTCCTCGTCGAGCTGCAGCGAAAGGCCGGGCGGGACTTCGGGAGCTTCGTCACGGAAGGTCGCGACCAGGGCACGGTGGTCTTTCCCAACGCGGACGTGAAGTTCTACCTCGACGCCGACCCGGAAGAACGCGCCCGCCGGCGTTGCGACGAACTCCGCCAGCGCGGCGAGCCGGTCGACTACGACGACGTGCTGGACTCGATCCATCGTCGCGACCGCAGCGACAAATGCCGGGCCGTCGGGCCGCTCCGCATCCCCAAGGGCGCCATCGTCGTCGACACCACGAACACCTCCCAGCAGGAAACCGTCGACCTCCTGCTCCGCCACGTCGAGGACCGGCGGTGACGCGGCCGGGTTTCCTCCCGTGTGGCTCAGCCGCCCCCGGCTGAGGTCACTTGTGACAACGAAAACACAGCGCCGAGGGCGGCTATGCCACACACCCAGTCATGTTCGCAGCAAGGGGATGAAACCAGGACGCACCACCGTTCCCATCCCAACCCCCGCCTGCGATCACTCCGCCTGCCGGGCGAAATCCAGCAGCCCAGCCTGTACTACCGCTTCGCCCGCCGGTGCTGCCAGCTCAGCATGACGGCGCTGTTCCAGCAGCGCGTCTACCACCGCCACCGCGAGCCGACCACCGGCGGCGTGCTGTACGTCGCCAACCATCAGAGCTTCCTCGACCCGGTGCTGGTGACTAACACCCTCCGCCGGCCCGGCAACTACATGGCCCGCGATTCGCTGTTCCGCCACCCTCTGTTCGGCAGGCTGATCGAGTCGCTCAACGCCTTTCCCATCCGTCGCGGCACGGCCGACACCGCCGCTCTGAAGGAAGCCATGCGACGCCTCCGCACCGGCCGATGCGTCGTCGTTTTCCCCGAGGGCACGCGAACCCGCGACGGTCGGATCGGACCGTTCCTGCCCGGCATCGCGGTCCTCGCCCAGCGGGCCGCCGACTGGACCGTCCCCGTGCTGATCGACGGTGCCTACGAAGCCTGGCCGAGATCGCAGGCCCTGCCCCGCCCCGGGCGAATCGCCATCGAGTACGGCCGGCCGATGCCGCAGGACCAGACCCGCCGGCTCACACCGCAGGAACTCGTCGACCGCCTCCGCACCGAACTGCTGGCCCTCCAGGCCGACCTCCGCCGACGTATGGGACGTCCGACGATCTGTTATCCTGCCGACGAGAGGGACGCCGAAGCGGATTCTCTGCCGCCGGAGTGAACCCGTCTCAGTCTGCCTCGGTCGGACCTGGGACAGGCCGGCTGGCCGGCTGAGTCGTCGGGGCAGGTTTTTTGCCGGACAGCACCGCCACGCCGATCGACGCCGGCGGGATCCGCAGCCGAACCGTCGGCAGCCCGTTCGTCGTCGACAGCTCCACGCGCCGATCCTCCCAGCGGACAGTTTTGTGTGCCATCAGCCCCGCGTCGTCCTGCCCACCCGTCAACACCCGCAAGCTCGCCGAGCGGACCGGGAAAGGCACGCGCTGCACCCCGAGGAACCTTTCCATCGGCTTGTCGGACCGGAAATTCAGCAGCCAGAGAACAACCTTGTTTTTCCCCAGATCGACGGTTCCATAGACCCGTCCCGGCTCGCCGGGGCGATACAGCGACCGCCCGCCGGGCCCGAACATCACATGCGTCCCGAGGTTTCCGGCCAATTCCTCGTAGACCGCCCGCACGGCGGGCTTGGACTGGGCCTGCTCCCAGAACATCGCCCCCCCCACCCCGAGTTCGGCGAAGGTGAACATCCCCTCCAGTACGCCCAGGGCCATTGCCATCGACCGCTGCTGCTTGCCGCTGGCGTTCCACATCATGGGGTTCCACTCGCTGGCGATCAGGGGCGTCCGCCGACCGACGACCTGCCACGCCCCGGCGGTCTCGCGGGTCAGGAAACTCTTGAACCGCACCAGCGCGACGGTGAGTTTCTGCCCGTCACCCCAAGCGTTCTGAAGGTCATGGTAGTATGGATGATAACTGACGAAGTCGATCGCCACCGCCTCCTTCCGCAGGGCCTGGAGGTACTCCTTGCCCCCCCGGGCCGGGTAGATCAGGCAGGGACCGACGCGGATGGACGGATCGACGCGCCGCATTGCGCGGGCGATCTCCGCGTACCGCCGGGCGTATTGCTCGGCCGAGAGGGGGTGATTCGTAACCAGCCCCGCGATGCCCCCCAGTTCCGGCTCGTTGCCGATCTCCCAGTATTGCACGCGCGGAGTCGCTTCGGCTCCGGGTGGCGGCAGCGTCGGGCGGTCGTCCCAGCCCGTGATCGACTCCAGCACCCGCCGGTCCTCCTCCGAGAGGTTCGCCTCCCCGCCCCGACGGGCCTCGGGCAGGATTCGGTTGCAGTAGCGTACCCAGTCCGCCGCCAGTCGCCCCGGGTCAGCCGTCTCGCACGACCACGTGCCGTCCTCGCCCCGGCTGCCGCCCCCGAAGAGGTTTACCGTCAGCAACGGTTCGCAGCGGTACCGCCTGCACAGCACGAGGAACTCCAGCGTCGTGGGCATCGCGCCTCGGGCGCCCCACCCGCTGCCCCCGTCCCGATCCCGCCAGTCGTAGGTGTCCGCGTCCAACCCGCCGGCCAGCCCCCGAGCCATCGAGCCCCGGCACAACGCGAACAGCGAATCCAACGCCTTGAGAGGCAGGTTCCGCGAGGGGTTCTGGCCCCGCAGCGCAGGCGAGATCGGCCGGAGCTGCCCGGCGTCGAAGACGACAGGTTCCTCGCAGAACCCAACCGATCCGGTCAGCAGAGCAGTCAGCAAGACGGTCAAGGTCCACGGTGCTCGTCGTGCGCTCATGGATTCCTTTCGTTTCCAGGTGGGGCGTGTCGTGTATTCGGGCGTTTGTTTTGGCCGGGTGTTGCAGTATAACAGCTTTCGCGGGCCATGATGAACGAACAACCGGGCAACCCGACTCATCCCCATCATCCCGAGAAATCCTTGACCTTCGCACGCCGATGGGCAATACTGCAGACCTCCCCGCCGCCAGAACCGGTGACGCTTGTGTCGGGAGTACCGGGCCGGCGTGTCGGGCGGTCTCGCCAGGAACGTTTCGCCCTGCCTGCTGTCCGGAAGCATCCGCCAGCGTGGACCGGCTCGCCGGGGACGCCACCTCACGAACAACCAGGAACCCTCACGCACGTGGGCCCAGCGCCCCAGACCTCCAGGAGACACGATGACTCGACTGCCTCACGAAACGCCCGGCCTGAACGCCTCCCTCTATCGCCCCCTGTCCGACAGCGACGTCCGGGCCATCACCGAAGCCGCCTTCGACCTCCTGGCGACTTCCGGGACCGTCGTCCACAGCGCCACCGCCCGGGAAGCCCTCAAAGCGGCCGGCGCGGAACTGGACGAAGCCACCCACGTCGTCCGCCTGCCCCGCAGCCTCGTCGAAGACGCCGTCGCCTCGAATCCATCGAGCATCACCCTCCACGCCCGCAACGACGACTACCACGCCGTCCTGGAAAAGTCCCGTGTCCACTACGGCACGGGCGGGACGGCCATCTACGTCCTGGACCCCGACAGCGGCGAGCGGCGCAACGCCACCGTCCAGGACGTCATCCTCAACGCCCGCATGGTCGAAGCCCTGGACAACATCCACGTCTTCACCATCAACGTCTTTCCCCACGACGTCACCAACCGCGACGCCATCGACGTCAACCGCTTCTTCCACGCCCTGGACAATACCACCAAGCACGTCATGGGCGGCATCTACACCCTCGACGGCTGCAAGAAGGCCGTCAAACTCGCTGAAACCCTCGCCGGAGGTGAAGAGGCCCTCCGGGCCGAGCCCTTCGTCTCGTTCATCACGCTCATCATCAGCCCGTTCAAGATCGACGATCACTACGGCGAGATGACCTGCTACCTCGCCGAAAAAGGGCTTCCCGTCGTCGTCCCCACCGAGCCGATCTGCGGGACGACGTCGCCGATCACCCTGGCCAGCAACGTCCTGGTCCACATCGCCGAGACCCTCGCGGGCATCACCCTCGTCCAGAGCGTCAACAAGGGCGCGCCGGGCATCTGCGGGTCGGTCGGGTCGATCACGAACCTCGCGACCATGGACCACCTCGCCGGACCCGTCGAGCGGGCGATGATCAACGCCGCCGTCTCCCAGCTTGCCCAGCACTTCGAGATTCCGCTGTACTCCACCGGCGGGACCTCCGACGCCAAGAACGTCGATATCCAGGCGGCCTACGAGTCGGCGATGTCTTCCCTGCTCGTCGCCATGAGCGGCGCGAACTACATCCACGACATCGCCGGACTGATGGAGTCCGACCTGACCGTCAGCTACGAAAAACTCGCAATGGACAACGAAATCCTCGGCATGGCCCAGCGGGTGCTCCGCGGCATCGAGGTCAACGACGACACCCTTGCCGTGGACGTCATCAAGCGCAAAGGTCCCGGCCAGGACTTCCTCGCCGAGGGACACACCGTCGAGTACATGCGCAGCGAGTTCTTCGTCCCCACGCTCGCCAATCGCGCGAAGCGCGACATGATGCAGCCGAACGACGAGGCCCTCGATCGCGCGAAAACCTACGTCGCCGAGATGCGGAGCAAACAGCCCGAGTCGAAAATCCCCGCCGAGGTCCGTTCGAACATCCTCGGCGAGTTCACCGACATCCAGGGCGTCTGAACGACTGCGGATTTCCGATTGCGGATGAAAAGAACCACAAACATCGTGCAACGGGTCGTGTTTCGTCTCAATCCGAAATCCGCACTTCTCCGCCATCCAACACCGGGCCCCCGATCGCCCTCAGCCGTCGGGCAGGCTGGTGCTCGGCGAGCCGCTATCATGCGCCGTGAAAGACCTTCTCGGGCTTCAGACGGGCTCCCTCCGGGTCCAGCCTCGCGATGGCCAGCAGGCGGTCCTCGGCATCGACGAGGCTGACGCACTGCCCGGTCGCCGGGACGAGCGGGCCGAGGCAGTCGGCTGAAATCGACCGGCCGTTGCGGAGATGGGCTGCGTCGTCGGCTTCGACAGAAATGATCCGCAGGTCGATGCCCGCCTGGGGTGTAACGAGATCAGCTCGGAGGTCCAGTGCGTCGAGATTGCGGGCGTCGTCGTAGCCGAAGCGTCCAACGGCGGTCCGCGTCAGGGCCGCACAGTACCCGCCCGTCCCCAGCGCCTCGCCGATATCGCGGGCCAGGCTGCGGATATACGTCCCCGTCGAGCAGGTGAGGTCAATCTCAAGCTCCATTCCCTCGCAGCGAAGCAGGTCGATCCGAGAGACGCAGACCTCTCGGGCGGGAAGTTCGGGGGCCTGACCCTTTCGGGCGAGGTCGTAGGCCCGTCGCCCGGCCACGTGGACCGCCGAGTGGGCCGGGGGCACCTGCTCGATCGTGCCGACGAATCGCCCGAGAACGTCCCGAATCGCCGCTTCGCTCGGCGGCGGGATGTCGCTGTCGACCGGCGTAATCTTACCCTCGGGGTCGTCTGTCGTGCTTCTCGCTCCGAGGCGTATCGTCGCGTGGTAGCGTTTGATTTGTTGCTGGACGAACTCCGCCAGCCTTGTCGCCGGGCCGACGCACAGCACCAGCACGCCCTCGGCGAAGGGATCGAGCGTGCCGGCATGACCGACTTTGGTTTTTCTCGGCAGCCTGCGACGCAACGTCGCGACGAGGTTATGGCTGGTGGGACCGGGGGATTTACGGACGTTGTAGAAACCGAACATGTCGGCAGCATACGCCCTGGTGCATGCCGGTGCAAACGCCTGTCGAGTCAAGAAAAAATGCTCGCGCAGAGCTTATCGGACACGAAATGATTCAAGTCCGACGCCGTGGAAAAAAATCTTCTCTTCCGGCAGGAATAACTGCCCGTGGACCTTTAGAACCCCCCCTCCGTCTTGCCGATACAAGACCCACAGCCACGCAGTGCAGAGTCACGGGCCAATCGAACGCCATGATGATCCTGGGAGAAGAATGCAGGTTAGTGAATATGATGGACTGGAGTGTAGAGGTGGCCCGTCGAACGAGCCCCGCGCGGGTGTTTACGCTCGAACAGGCCAACCGGTCTCTCGTTCTCCTGCAACGGATTGTTGGAGAAGTGATCGAAGAGTACGATCGGCTGCTGCGACTGGAGGAGCAGATCGAAGCGGCCGAGCAACACAACCAGCCCACCCGGCTGGAGCAGGCCCGGCGGGATCTTGTGGCGGCAGTCGACCGGCTGCAGTGCTGCCTGGAAGAGCTTGAGGACATCGGCGTGGAGCTTCGCGATTTTGCACGCGGCATCGTGGACTTCCCCGCCGAACGCGACGGCCGACCGATCAGCTACTGCTGGATGTTTGGCGAGCAGACGGTGCGTCACTGGCATGAAGTGTCCGACGGCTTCGCCTCGCGCCAACCCCTCCAAATCACCGACGCGATGTGCCCCCTGCCGGGCGGATGACCTGCGAAACCAACGCGCTGCCTGTTTTTCAAGCGACGGGGCTTGCCCTGGAGCGCAGTGGAACCTACCTGGGCCTGTGGCTTCACGGCGCTGCCTGCTGATGAAGCCACGGGCCGGTTTTTTGCGGACCTCACTCCGCCAGCCCCAGCAGATGCGGCCGGGAAGGCAGTTTCAGTTCCGCCCCTTTCGGCCGGCCTCGGGTGGGGTCGGCTGTTTCGGAAATCGTGAACGAAATCGGCCGGCTCCCGCCGTGGCGATCGACGCGAACGGACAGCTCGGGATAGTAGCTCACGTCACGTTCCGCAAGTTCCTCCGGCAGGCCGCGGAAGCGTCGCAGGACCCGCTCGACATGGGGTAGCTTTTCCCAGCCCCCGCCGGCCTTGCGAAAGTACCACAACTCGATCCGCCAGACAATTTCGTTCCGCCCGGCCGGCCCGGACTGGTGAAACGGCCGGAGCCGCAGCAACTCGACCAGCGCCGTCGCCCGATTCCCCCAGCCGCGGAGGTACAGAACCCGGCGGGTATCCATGAAGTCTTCGTACTCCCGCACGAACGTCAGGATCGTCTCAGCGTCACGAGGCTTGAACGGTACGTGTTCGGGCGCTGGCAGACCCATTTGCTTCCGACGCAGCCGGGCCAGCCACAGCAGATCGGCGTCGACGAACGACAGGTCGATGCCCTCGACCGTCCGCCCGTCGGTCGTGGCCACGACGAGGTCGTAGTCGGCGCCACCGGGCACATCGGGAATCGTGAACCGTCCCGTCTGGGCGTCGTAACGGTCGGCCTCGAAGCGTTTCCCGGTCGCACGATGGACAGCGCAGACGGACCGAACCGCCCCGGCGGGCTGGAGCGTGCCGGTAACCGAACCGGACTTCGCCGCCGGCACCACAGGCGGGTCCTCGGCCAATCGCTCCTGACCGGCCAGACACCACGCCGCAAAGAGCGCCACGGACACCATGAGAGTCTTCGTCCGTCCGTTCATTCCGGCAATCACTCCGTGTCCCGACGTACCAGTGCATCAGCGGAAGTCAGCAGCCGACTCACGTCCGGGGCGGCTTCGACGTGCAGAATCTGCCCGTAATAGACCCTGTGGTAGTCGCCGTCCGTATACGCGCCGGTAAGAATTTCGTCGGCGAGCCGTTCCGGCTGAACGTCGTTGCGGTGGACGACCTGGCATTCATAGACAAGCGGACATTCGTCGATGACGGGCGCGAGCACGTTGCCCGCCCGCTTTTCGGTCAGGCCACATTCGGAAAATTTGTTGATATCACGCCCGCTGCGCGACCCGCAGACCGCACAGGCCATCCCGAGATCCTCGCCCGGCACGTTGACGGTGAAACAGCCCGTGTGTTCGATACAGGCATAGGTGTATCGGCTGGGGCGGACGAGGACGGTGAGGATCGGCAGGCCCCAAATGCTGCCCAGCGATGCCCATCCGATGGTCATCGCGTTGGGCTTGCCCTCGGCGTCGTAGCTGCCCAGCAACAGCCCGCGCGTCGTCAGGGCCTCGGTCATCGGCTCGAAATGTCGACTGTACGGACAGGGATCGCGCTGCATGATGATCTCCTTGCAATCCATTGTAGCTTCCCTGAGGACAGGTTTCGACGGGAAACTCGGCGCGAGGAGCAACGAATGCTTCGTGATACCACGATCAAGCCACGCGTGCTCCACCAGGCACGCAGTCCAGAACTCAGCCGGGGGCGGCTGAGCTACATTCCGCCTCCGTTGGCCCGCTTGCGGAAGGTCCGCCCGATGGTCCGGGGCAAAAACCGCCCCGCAAGCTGCTCGACGAGCTGCCGATCGGTCATCCCGGCGATGAAGTCGCAGACGATCCGCCCCGGCGGGGTCGTGGTGAGGTATTCCTCGGGCAGGCGGTAGAGGTCGCAGTGGGGTTCGCCTTGGTCCAGGTCGTCGAGAAACCCCTCGAAGAGCTGCTCGAACACCCGTCCCAGCCGGTCCGATTCGTCGCGTATCCACTCCGAGCGGTAGATGCGCAGGTCGTTGAATTCACGCAGCGACTGCAAGGCCCCGAAGATTTCTTCGCCGAATTCGATGTGCTCTTTCTCATGACTGTTCTTGATGATGTTCATGACGAGGTTGTTGATGATGTCGGATTGGCTTTCGCCGAGCAGTCGGCGGACGTCCTTGGGCAGATCGTCGCGTCGGATCAGCTTCACGGCGATGGCGTCTTCCATGTCACGGGCGACGTAGGAGATGAGTTCGCTGATGCGGACAAGGCAGCCTTCAAGCGTCGCAGGCGTGACGGGACATTCCTCCGCCGACTGCTGCAGCCCACGTCGGCAGGCCTCGTCGAAGGCATCGAAGCTGGTGTCCTCCGCGGGCTGGAGAATCGGCCCGTCGACGGGACACTCGTGCCCCAGCACGCCATCGAGAACCTGCAGCGTCAGGTTCAGCCCCGCCCCGTCGCGCTCGAGCAAATCCAGCACGCGGACGGACTGGACGGGATGGCGGAAGACGCCCACGCCGCTTCTCTGGAGTTGGGCGGTCAGAAACCGCTGGCCCGCCACGCCGAACGGTGCCTGCCCCACGTCCAAAGCGAGACTGATCGCCTCGGCGAGGTCCTCGTTGAGCGACAGACAACGAGCGATGGTCCTCGCGATCTTCGCCACGAACTGCACATGCAACACCCGCTGGGTGACGTGGTCGTCCTCCAGCATGAAAAACAACCGGGTCTTGTCGATGTACCGGGCGTAGGCGTTGCTGTTGAGGATCGTGTCGGCATCGTGGGCATAGGCCAGCCGAATGTTCACCCGGTCGGGGATGTCCTCGTCGCGTCGGCGGAGGGCGTGTCGGCTTTTGACAGCCCGCGGGCAGAGGGTTTTCTGCTCGTTGCGAAAGTTGCTGCGGATGATCCGGACGTAGGTGACGTTGTTTTCCGGTTCCGGAACGGTTTGTCTGGCCATGGAAACCTCGCGTGATGATCGGCCGATCCCAGTCGCTGGACACCCATTAACCCCCCAGCTGACCGGGAATGCAAGGGCAGAATTGTCCACGGAATGAACGTGGGTGTATTTCCCTTGCAAGACTTTGCAACACAATAGCTTATACTGATGCGCCCCTCAAAAGTCGACGGAACGAAAAAGCAGGGCGATTCGTCAACGCAAAGAATAGAGTTACATCCCCAAAATGGTCCTCCCAGCGTTGTTCTTGGCAGTTCTGAGGGAGGCGTCTATATTCCATATTGTCGACAGGTGTTTCCTCCGCCCTTGCCAGTGGACAGCAATCGGGGTTGCCCCGGTATGGCACGTCTGGGCTACAACGCGGAGTAACTTTCTCCAGATCCTCAAGACGCTTCGGGCAGGCCGAAACCCAGGCCGAAAAAAAATTTTCAAAAATTAAAAAATTGTATTTGACCCGTTCTCCGGAACATGTTCTACTGTGGTTCTGCGCCACGGGGCTCGGCCATGGGCTCCGGCGGCGTTTTTTATCGGCGTTAGGCCGAGCCGGCTCGAACGGGTCGGCACCACGAGCCGCCGCGGGCAGCCCGCGGCGGGACGATTGACAAGTGAACAGTGAGTCGTTGCGAGGATGTGACCCGCCCGCTCTGCCAGTCACGGCAAGGCGGACCGGGACAACGTATCCAAGGCCCCGCCCATCTTGCGACGGGCCGGGCCGCTTGAAATCCTCGTGACGTACAAGACAAAAGCCATTGTTTCCGGACCGGCCGCGTTCGCCTTCGGGTGGGCACGGACGGTACGGAGACAGAAATGGCCCTTGTAAAGGATTTTGAGTTTTTTGCCGATTCCGCCCTGCCCTTCGCATGAAGGGACGGGTGAGCGGTACAGGCAGATTCTTCCATCGAACCAGCCCCTCTTTCGGGAGGGCGGAACGATATTAAGTGAAGGGTTTGATCCTGGCTCAGAACGAACGCTGGCGGCGTGGCTAAAACATGCAAGTCGTACGCGAAAGTTCCCTTCGGGGAACAAGTAGAGTGGCGAAAGGGCGAGGAATACTTGGGTAACGTACCTTGGGCACAGGGATAGCCGCGGGAAACTGCGGGTAATACCTGACGATGCCGTTTCTTCGATGGGAGAATCGGCCAAAGGGTGGGGATCTCTTCGGAGACCTGCCGGCCTGGGAGCGGCCCAAGTCCTATCAGCTTGTTGGTGAGGTAACGGCTCACCAAGGCGACGACGGGTACCGGGACTGAGAGGTTGATCCGGCGCATTGGGACTGAGACACTGCCCAGACTCCTACGGGAGGCTGCAGTAACGAATATTGGACAATGGGCGCAAGCCTGATCCAGCGACGCCGCGTGTAGGATGAAGTCCTTCGGGATGTAAACTACTGTCAGGGACCACCAAGCAATCCGGGCAAATAGTCCGGTGCGCTGAGGAATCCCAGAGGAAGTCACGGCTAACTTCGTGCCAGCAGCCGCGGTAAGACGAAGGTGGCAAGCGTTGTTCGGAATCACTGGGCTTAAAGAGCACGTAGGCGGATTGGCAAGCGTCCTGTGAAAGCCCCCGGCTCAACCGGGGAATTGCTCGGCGAACTGCCAGTCTTGAGGCAGGTAGGGGCGAGTGGAACTCTTGGTGGAGCGGTGGAATGCGTA
>CAYMAP010000030.1:0-18289 GCA_964388425.1 uncultured Planctomycetaceae bacterium | reverse complement strand
ATAGAGTTACATCCCCAAAACGGTCCTCCCAGCGTGTTCTTGGCAGTTCTGAGGGAGACGTCAATAACCAAAAACAGCAACGTCGAAAGGTGCCGTTTAGCCATGTATGCGGCGTTGGATAAGGCGTAGAAAACGGTTTTGAAAAACCAAACTGACAGAAGCGATCGCGCGAGAGTGTGCGACAGACTGACAAGGACATCCATCATGGCGTGCGACCCAAGAGATATACTGAACACCGTGGCCGGGGCGCTGCGGGTGCTGGCCGGTTCGGCTGATCGACCGAAGCGGGTCTGCCTCGACGGCAAGGTCGAAACCGGCGAGCGGATGACGATCGATCTGCCAGACGGACAGGAAACACTGTCGGGGATCGTTGCGGTCTTGAGGAAGCAAGCGGACCGGTTGCGCGAGGTATCGGCTGTCACGGTCGAGGGGGTGGGGACGTTTGCGATACGCGAGCCGGTTGGTCAGGGCCGGGCTGCGGGAAAGGTCGCGCTGGTGACGGGGGCGGCGCAGGGGTTCGGGCTGGAAATCGCCCAGGACCTGGCGCGGGAGGGTGCGTGCGTCGTGCTGGGAGACGTCAACGCCGAAGGTGCCAGGCGTGCCGCGGAGGCGTTGTGCGGCGAGGTCGGGCCGGGCCGGGCTGTCGGGCTGGCGATGAACGTCACGGACGCCGGGAGCGTGCGGGCGGCGGTGGACGCGACGGTGCGGGCGTTCGGCGGGCTGGATTTGCTGGTCTGCAATGCCGGCATTCTCCGGGCGGGGAGCGTGAAGGACCTTGCCGAGTCGGACTTCGACTTCGTGACGGACGTGAATTACAAGGGCTATTTCCTGTGCGTTCAGTCGGCGGCGCCGGTGATGGCGGCGGGGCATCGGGCCGACGCGGACTACACCAGCGACATCGTGCAGATCAATTCCAAAAGCGGACTGGTCGGCTCGAACAAAAACGGCGCCTACGCCGGGGGGAAATTCGGCGGCATCGGACTGACGCAGAGTTTCGCGCTGGAGCTGGTGGCCGACGGGATCAAGGTCAACAGCATCTGCCCGGGGAATTTCTTCGACGGGCCGTTGTGGTCCGATCCGGAGGACGGGTTGTTTGTGCAATATCTGCGGACGGGGAAGGTGGAAGGAGCCAAGACGGTCGGGGACGTCCGGCGGGGGTATGAGGCGAAGGTTCCGATGGGGCGGGGGTGCAGAACCGCGGACGTGATGCGGGCGGTCTATTATGTGATGGAGCAGGTTTACGAGACCGGCCAGGCCATTCCCGTGACCGGCGGGCAGGTGATGTTGAAGTAGGAAGAATCCGTGAGTCAGAAGACAAAAGACAACAAATAGACGAAGGGTTGGAAACAGCGTACAGAAGGATCTGGATAGTTGATGTCGGATGCTGGTGCCGCGTATCGAGCATCCAGCATTCAGTACCCTGTTTTTCCTTGCCGTTCGAGTTGTGGATTTCAACCAGGAGATGCGATGACGAATGCAGCGACACCGCAGACGGAAGTGGCCGTTCAGTTGACCGGACCGAGCACGCTGGAGCTGAACCGCGAGAAGCCCGTGCATCGGCCGGGACCCAAGCAGATTCTCGCGCGCGTGGAGTGCGTGGGGCTTTGCTTTTCGGACCTGAAGCTGCTGAAGCAGTTTACGGGTCACGTGCGGAAGGGCCCGGTGGTCGAGGGGATCGAACCGGCTGTGCTGGAAGCGCTGCCGAGCTACGTTCCCAACGACAAGCCGACCGTCCCGGGTCACGAGGCGGTGCTGCGGATCGTGGAGATCGGGCCTGGCGTGGAGAAGCACCGGGTGGGTGAGCGCGTGCTGGTACAGGCGGACTGGCGGGAGCTTCGGACGGCGGAGAGCAACGGGGCGTTCGGGTACGACTTCGAGGGGGCGTTGCAGGAGTGGGTGCTGCTGGATGAGCGAGTGGTGATCGAGCCGTCGACGGGCGAGCGGTATCTGATTCCGGCGGGTGAGGAGCGGAGCGCCTCGGCGATCGCGCTGGTCGAGCCGTGGGCTTGCGTGGAGGACGCGTACGTGGTGCGGGAACGGCAGACGATCCTTCCGGGCGGGAAGCTTCTGGTGGTGGCCGAGGCCGGCTGTGAGGTTGCCGGGCTCGACGGTGCATGCTCGGCTGGAGAGCCCGCCGAGCGTGCGGACGCAAAGCCGGAGGACGTCGAACACCTTCCGAAAGAAAGTTTTGATGACATCGTGTATTTCGGATCGAACAGGGCAACTTTGGAAAAGCTAGGCGGGAAGCTTGCGGCAGGGGGGCTGATGGCGGTTGTGGCGTGCGGGGGGACGTTTGGCGATCCGGTGAGTGTGGACGTGGGGCGTGTGCATTACGGCCGAACGCGGTGGTGCGGAGCGAGCGGTTCGGATGCGTCGGAAGCGTATGCGACCATTCCCGAGACGGGCGAAATCCGCGACGGGGAGCGGGTGCTGGTCGTCGGTGCCGGCGGTCCGATGGGGCAGATGCACGTAATTCGGCTGCTGACGACGGGGCATGCGGACGTGGAGCTGGTGGGGACGGACTTCGACGGGCCGAGACTGGCGTCGCTGGAGTCCAAGGCCGGTCCGTTGGCCGAGCAGGCGGGGGCGAAGCTCTCGCTGATAAACCCGAAGGAAACGCCCGTGGAAGGCGAATTCAGTTACGTGGCGTTGATGGCGCCGGTGCCGGAGCTGGTGGCCGAGGCGGTGAAGCAGTCGGGGCAAGGTTGCCGGATCAACATTTTTGCAGGGATCCCGGCGGGCAAGCATGCGGAGCTGGACCTCGACCGGTACATCGCCAACGGCTGCTGGATGGTCGGCACGAGCGGCTCGACGATCGAGGACATCCGGATCGTGTTGGGGAAGGTCGAGAGCGGGCAGATGGACACGAACCTCTCGGTGGACGCGATCAGCGGGATGGCCGGCGCGATCGACGGGATCACGGCCGTGGAGAACCGGACGCTGGCGGGGAAGATCATCGTCTATCCGCAGTTGCACGACCTGCCGTTGACGCCGCTGTCGGAGCTTGCGGACACGCTGCCGAACGTCGCCGAGAAACTCCACGATGGTGTCTGGTGCCTCGAGGCTGAGCGGGAGCTGCTGGGTGATAAGTAGGCAAGAGGCAGGTAAGCGTCCGGTGAACCGCATCTGGCGGGCTCTCGCGGGGGCATGCTCGGCGTCCATGCGTTGGGTTCGCTTCGCGATTCGCGACGCCAGGGACCTTGAGACGGCTGACTCCCCAGGAGTGCGCGGAGCATGGTGAATACGGGACTGGTTTCCATCACATTCAGGCAATTGTCATGCCCTCAGATTATCGAGCTGGTTCGGCGGTCCGGCCTGGAGGCCATCGAATGGGGGGGCGATGTGCATGTGCCCCACGGCGACGTGCGCCAGGCGGCGGAAATCCGTCGACAGACCGAACAGGCCGGCATCCGCGTCGCCTCGTACGGGTCGTACTATCGTGTCGGTCACGACGACGTGGCGTTTGGGCCGGTGCTGGACACGGCCGTCGGGCTGGGGGCGCCTGTTCTGCGGGTCTGGGGGGGCAAACGGGGGTCGCAGGACGCCGACGAAGACTATGTCCGGCGCGTCAGGGACGACGCGCGGGCCATCGCCCAGGCCGCCGGTCGGCAGGGCATACGAATCGCATTTGAATTTCACGGCAACACGCTGTTGGACACCAACGAATCGGCGGTCCGGTTTCTGGAGGACCTCGCCGATGCGGGCGTCTCGACCTACTGGCAGCCCCCGGCCTGTACCGATGTGCCGTATCGCCTTGCGGGCCTGAGGAGCGTCCTGCCCTATCTGACGAACGTGCATGTGTTTGAATGGGATAAGCAAACCCGGGCACGATGCCCGCTCCGCGAGGGGTTCGAGGAGTGGAAACACTACCTGTCCGTCGTGGCGGCGGATGCCCGCGACCACCATCTGCTGCTGGAATTTGTCATGGACGATCAGCCCGAGCAATTTCTGGCCGACGCGCAGGCCCTCAAACAGCTCGTCCGGGAAGTGACCGCCGGTTCTCCGTAGCGCTTCGGGCCGTTCGCCTCCCGTCGCCGGAGACCGTTGGCCTCCGATTTCTTTGCGTTCGGCATGAATCACGGCTCCCTTAATCGACACCACAAAATCGCCCGTCCGTTCCCGTCCGAACGTGCCTCTGTTTTTTCGGCCGGCCTGATGTTGGACAGGTTCGACGATCCACAACTCATTTTTTTTCGGAGGCAGTGTGCTCGAAAATGCTGGCGTGACGCAGCGGGGTTCTGCTATGCTTTTCGCTTTGCCCGATTTTCCCAGAGCACGAACTGGATACCCAGCCACAGGAGAACGACCTTGTACCGACTGCGATTCCGCCAGGTCCATCTAGATTTCCACACCTCCGAAGCCATCGAGAACATCGGCGGGGCGTTCGATGAGACGCAATTTATCGACGCTCTCCGTGCCGGCCACGTCGACAGCATTACCTGCTTCTCGAAGTGTCATCACGGCTGGTCCTACCACCCCACGGAGGTCGGCAAGCCCCACCCTCACCTGGCGACGAACCTCCTGCAGCGGCAGTACGACGCCTGCAAGGCCGCCGACATCAACGTGCCGATCTATATTTCCGCCGGGCTGGACACCATGAAAGGCGCCGAACAGCCCCAGTGGCGGGAGGTCACCGCCGACGGCCAGTTTCTGGGAGGCCCCGTCACGCACGCCCACTTCTTCAAGATGTGCTTCAACTCGCCGTACCTCGATTACCTCTGCGAGCAGATTCGCGAAGTCGTCGAGCTGTTTCCGGACTGCGACGGGATTTTCCTGGACATCATCGCCCAGCACGAATGTTGCTGCCCGACCTGCCTGGCGTGGATGCACGAGCGGGGTCTTGACGCTTCCGACCCGGCCGCCCGCCGGCAGTGCCGCGACGCCGCGCTCGAGCGATACTACCAGCTTACCACCGAAGCCTGCCGATCCGGGCGCGACGACATGCCCGTCTTCCACAACAGCGGGCACATCCCCCGCGGGCGGCGCGACATCCTGCAGTATTTCAGCCATCTCGAGCTGGAGAGCCTGCCCACCGGCGGGTGGGGGTACGACCACTTCCCGCTCTCGGCCAAGTACTGCCAGAACCTTCCGCTGGACTTCCTGGGCATGACGGGCAAGTTCCACACGACCTGGGGCGAGTTCGGCGGATACAAGCACCCCGACGCCCTCCGCTACGAATGCGCGGCCATGCTGGCGTTCGGCTCCAAGTGCAGCGTGGGCGATCAACTCCACCCCGAGGGTCTGGCCGACCGGACCACCTACGAACTCATCGGCGCCGCCTACGCCGAGGTCCAAGCCAAGGAGCCGTTCTGCAACGACGTGAGCAACGTCGCCGATGTCGGCCTGCTCAGCAGCGAGGCCGTCCGCCATCCCGAGGGGCGGGAGGTTTTCGCGGACATCGGGGCGTCACGCGTCCTACTGGAAGGGCACGTGCTGTTCGATGTCCTTGACGCCGAGATGGACTTCGACCGCTACCGCGTACTCGTCCTGCCGGACGAGATCGTCGTCGAAGGAGAACTCAAAGCGAAGCTCGACGCCTATCTCGCCGCCGGCGGGAAGCTCCTGCTGAGCGGCTCCAGCGGGATCGGCTCCGCCGGGCCGATCTTCGACGTCGGCGGGACGTGGGAAGGCACGAGCGAGTACCAGCCGGACTTTGTCCTGCCCCGTGAGGGCCTTCGTCCAGACTGGCTGAACGCGCCGCTGGTCATGTACCTGCCCAGCCAGCGGCTCCGCGCGACCGACGGCGAGTCACTCGGCGAGGTCTACGACCCCTACTTCAACCGCCACTACAAACATTTCTGCTCACACCAGCACGCGCCGGCCCGCCCGGAACCGAGCGGCTTCCACGCCGGCCTGCGCAAGGGCAACATCGTCTGCCTCGCCCACCCCGTTTTCAGCCTCTACGGCATCTGGGGGACAGTTGCCTGCAAAGATTTCGCGTTGCGCGTCCTGAAACTGCTGCTGGACGAGCCGACCGTCACGACCTCCCTGCCCCCCACCGCCCGGGTGAGTCTCCAGCACCAGCCCGGCCAGAACCGTCACGTCCTGCACCTGCTGCATGCCGAGAAAATCCTCGAAGGCGGACAACTGCCCGACCCGTCGGATACCCTCGCCCGGCCCCCCCAGCCGGTCGAGATCATCGAAAGCCTCCGACCCCTCCGCGACACGCGGGTTACGGTCCGACTGGCCGAATCCCTCAGCAAAGTCACGCTCGAACCGCGGGGAACCGAACTGGAGTTCACGCAGAGTGGCGGGAACGTCGAACTGACCGTCGAGGAATTCACCGGCCACCAGATGGTCGTCCTGCACGGCTGAGCGGAGAATCCGAACGACAGCAGGGCACTTGCAAAACAGAATCCCGGCATCCCTGAAATCCCAGTACCCCCGTTTTTTCATGTCCATCTCTCAGCCGAACAGGAGCGCGCCATGAGCCACTTCGCCTTCGAGCCAGCCGAATGGATTCCCTTCCGCGACACCGCCGAAATCGCCCGCGTCCGCGCCATCGACCGGGCCGACATCGAGAAGCACGACAATCCGGACTTTCAGATTCGCGTGGTCCCCGACGACCACGTCGGATACCTCTGGTCCGGCGATCTCGTCGCCCGCTGCAAGGAGTCCGACGACCTCGACGAAACCCGCGTCCTGCTCATGCCCAACCCCTGCCACCTCTACGCCCAGGTGGCCGGGCTCATCAATCGCCTTCGCATCAACTGCCGAAACGTCTGGCTCTTCGCCCTCGACGAATGGGCGGACCAGGACGGCAACATCGCCCCGGAAGACTACCCCGCCGGGTTCGGGCACGCACTGCTGAAGCACTTCTGGTCCACCCTCGATCCGGACCTCCGCATGCCCCGCGAGCAGATTATTCTGCACACCCACGAGACGATCCGGGACTACTCGAAGCGCCTCGCCGATTTCGGCGGCGCGGACATCTCCTACACCGGTCCCGGCTGGGCGGGTCACATCGCCTTCATCGACCCCAACGTCCCGCAGTGGTCCAAGGACCTCGAAGAATGGAAAACCCAGGGCGCCCGGGTCTGCGACCTTCACCCCCTGACCGTCGCCCAGAACAGCCTGCACGGGTACTTCGGGATGTCCGGCGACCTCGCAGCCGTCCCGCCCAAGGCCTCCACCGTCGGTCCGGCCGACATCATCGGCGCCAAGCACCGCATCGAAATCAACGCCCTGACCACCCGCGGAACCTTCAGCTCCTGGCAGCGTATGACCACCCGCCTCGCCGCCCACGGACCCGTCACCCCGCAGGTGCCCACCAGCATCCACCAGACGCTGCGGACAGATTTCTACATCTCCGAAACCGCCGCCGTGAACGTCGAACCCCACTACGACATGGAATACTGACCCTCCGCAACACAACCTTGATGCGCCCCTCAAAAGTCGACGGAACGAAAAAGCAGGGCGATTCGTCAACGCAAAGAATAGAGGGCACCTTGAAAAATTGGATTCACGACATTGCTTGATCTTGTTGCCCGCTGCCTGCGTCACAAAAACCGGCGAATATTTCAGAATATGCACCGATTTTCGTTCCTTGGCAGCAAGCAAAGTCTCGGCGCGATCTCGCAAATCGAATTTTTCAAGGTACCCTAGAGTTACATCCCCAAAATGGTCCTCCCAGCGTGTTCTTGGCAGTTCTGAGGGAGGCGTCAACCTTAAGGAATGAACGTCATGGCATCTCTCGTCGCAGGCAGCGCACAGGCCGACATCACCCCGACCGATTCTCAGTTCCTCTTCGGGTACCCGCATGTCGAGCGTTACTCGACCGGTGTACACGACCCGCTGATTTCCTCAGCCCTGTACCTTTCCGACGGGCGGACGGAACTGATGTTCCTCGCCAACGACATTATCAACTTCACCCGCGACCAGGCACGAGCCATCCGCGACCGCATCGCCGAGGCGACCTCCGTCCCGGCCGATCACATCATGCTCACCGCCACGCACACCCACTCCGGGCCGAAAATGTGCGACACCCTCTCCAACGCCGCCGATCCCGTCGTCCCCCCGGCCGATCCAGGGTACATCGCGCATTTTTCCGATCGGCTGGTCCAGGCCGCCGCCGCCGCCCACACCGACCGAGCCCCGGCTGAATGGGCCCTGGCTACCGCCGACGCGACTGGCGTGGGCAGCAACCGCCGAGACCCCGCAGGACCGGCCGACCCCCAGGTCCCCGTCCTGGCCGTCCGCAGGCCCGGCGGGGAGCACATCGCCCTGATGACCGTCTACGCCATGCACCCCACGGTTCTCCACGAAGACACCACCGAGGTCTCCGCCGACTTCCCCGGTGCCGCCAAGCGCCTGCTGAAGGACACCCTCGGCGAGCAGTGCGTCATGTTTTACCACAACGGCGGGTCCGGCAACCAAAGCCCCCGCCACGTCGTTACCGGCCAGACCTTCGCCGAAGCCGATCGGCTCGGGGCCATGTTCGCCGACGCCGTCCAACACTCCCTGCCGGAGTTGCGGTTCAGTTCCGAGATCACCCTCGGTGCCGCCTGTCGCAGCGTTGACCTGCCCCGGCGGGAGATGCCGACGATCGAGGACGCCCAGGCGAAGCTGGACCAGGCCGTCGCACGCCTCGAACACCTCCGCGAAACCAAAGGCTCCTGCCCGGAAACCCGCACGGCCGAATGCGACTGGTTCGGCGCACAGGAAACCCTCGAACTGGCCCAAGCCGCCCAGGACGGCCGGCTCGACGAAGCCGCCGCTGGCTGCGTGCCCGCCTCCGTGACAGCCTTTCGTCTCGGCGAGGCGGTTTTCCTCGGCTGGCCGGGCGAGGTCTTCGTCGAGTACACGCTCGCGGTCAAACAGCAGCGGCCGAACGTCTTCGTCGCCTGCTACGCCAACGGCAGCCTGCAGGGGTACATCGTCACCCCCGAAGCCGCCGCCGAGGGAGGCTACGAAGCCTCCAACGCCCTCTTCGCCCCGGAAAGCGGAACCGTCCTCGTCGAAACCTCGCTGGAACTCGTCGACGAATTGAGGAACGAAAACATCTGACCCACCACCGCAGGATGATCCGATGGACCTTGTCATGGGAATGGACCTGGGCACGACGTACTTCAAAGTCGGCCTGTTCGATCGGCAGGGGGCTCTGGCCGGCCTGGGCCGAGAGGCCGTGCCCGTCGAAGGCCCGCCGCCCCGGGCGGAACTGCCCGTCGCGGGGTTCTGGGCGACGTTGAAATCCGCACTGGCCGAAGCGATGAATCAGGCGGACGCCTCGGCCGGCGACATCCGCGCCGTCGGGTACAGTTCGCAGGCCAACTCCGTCCTGCTGCTCGACGCCGATGATCAGCCCCTCACGCCGCTGGTCCTCTGGACCGACCGAACGCAGACGCCCTCGGACGCGTTCGTGACGCTGTTCGAGCGGGGGGATTTCCTGGAACGCACGGGGCTGGGCGTCGAGGTCAATCCGGGTTTCGCGGCCCTCAAGCTCCAGACCTGGCGGGAAAGCGACCTTTGGGCCAAGAGCCGGCGGGCGATGACGATCAGCGACTACCTGACGTTTTCCCTGACCGGCAAGCACCTGGCCGACGCCGGGACCTCGGCCCTGCTGGGTCTGGAGGAAACCCGCGAGCTTCGCTGGTGGCCGACGGCCCTGGACGCCCTGGGGCTGGACGCTTCGCTGCTGGGCGAACTGGTCCCGCCGGGGCACCAGGCCGGTCCGGCGCGGGGTCCGGCAGCCGATCTGCTGGGCCTGACCCCGCGCTGCCTGCTGGCCGTGGGGAGCCTCGACCACCACGTCGCCGCCCTCGGGGCCGGCGTGGGGTCACTGGCGGAGGTCAGCGAGTCGACCGGGACGGTCCTGGCCTGCCTGAACCTCTCCGACCGCTGGACCCCGAAGCCCGGCTGCGTGGCCGGCCCGCACGTCGGCCGGGCGGGGTGGTTCCAGCTCGCCTTCGAGTCCGACGGCGCTGCCGTCCTCGAATGGTACCGCCGAACCCACGCCCCGGACCTGACGTTCGACGACCTCGCCTCAGCCGCGGCCGAGGTCCCGCCCGGCTCCGAGGGCCTCCGCGCACAACCCCACGCCAACCAGCAGCCCGGATTGAGGGGCTTCGCTGGTCGCCAGCCCCGTCACGGCCATGGCCATTACGTCCGGGCGATCATGGAACACATCGCCGACACCCTCGCCGATCTGCTCGATACGCTGCGTGACGAGAAGCCCCCGCGACTTCTCGCCACCGGCGGGGGGGCGGTCAGCGACCTCTGGCTGCAGATCAAGGCCGACCGCCTCGGCCTGGAGATGGTCCGCTCCGACTGCCGCGAACCCGCCTGCCGGGGCGCCGCCATGCTCGCCGCCGTCGGAGCCGGCTGGTTCGACGATCTCCGCAACGCCCAGACGGCGTGGGTGCGGGCCTCTGCACGATTTCATCCCAAAAAATAAGGCTGCCGAGTATTCAGGATTTTCCTGTCGCGTTCCGATTCGGACGGCGTTACCATTTAGGCGGTTTCGTTTTGGTTCCTGTTGTTGTCCGCGAAGAGAACCCTACCGTCCAACCTCTGCGGAAAAACTCGCCTTCCTGGACGATAAACCCGGCGGAAGATGAGCGCAAAAAAATGGCACCGAGGGAGGGGAGCTCGGTGCCAAAACTCGGTCTTGAAGAAGAGGTTCTTACTGACCGAGGAGCCTGCTCACATACTAGCCGCTGATATTCTGGCGTCAACCCCGAAAACGGATTTTTTGAAAAAAAATTGTCTTCGCCTCCCGGCCAGGGCGGAGTAATTGCCGAGGTTTATCGTTTTGCGGGCCGCTGGGTCCAGGCGATGAGTTTGCAGGCCAGCCGGGCGGCGAGAAACTCCGTGACGTGGTTGTCCCCCAGCGGGCGGACTTCCACGATGTCGGCTGCGAGGACCTGCCGTTGCGTGCATAGGATCCGCAGGAGATCGGTCGCTTGTGGCCAGGTCAGCCCGTCCGGTTCCGGCGTGCCGGTGCCCGGCGCGATCGACGGGTCCAGCCCGTCGATGTCGATCGTGACGTAGACGGGCAGGTTCGCCGGCAGCAGGCCCAGCGTCCGGTCGATCCAGTCGGGGGCGTTGCGGAGGACGCGCGGGGTGATGGCCGCGTCGATCAGATCGGGGCAGTCGGCGAGTTCCTCGGGGCTGAAGCTGCGGATGCCGACTTGCGCCAGGGCCTCGACGCCGTCGATTTCCAGGACGCGACGCATGACGGCCGCGTGGGAGTGGTCCGTGCCGTCGTAGCTGGCGCGGAGGTCGGCGTGGGCGTCGATCTGGAGGACGGCTACCGGCCCGCCGGACTCGACGACCGCGCGGACGCAGGGGGTGGTCAGGCTGTGCTCGCCGCCGAGCGTCAGGAGCCATTTGCCGTCGCAGACCGCCTGGAGCGCCGCGGCGTGAACCCGGCGGAAGGTCTCGGCCGGGTCGTCGTGGGGCCGGACGGCCGGCAGCGTCGCGACGCCCGGTTTGGCGAACTCGATCCGCAGTTCCTCGTCGACCAGCTCGACCTGCTGCGAGGCCTCGATGATCGCCGCCGGTCCCCCGGCCGTTCCGCCCCGGTAGCTGACCGTCTGCTCGCAGGGCACGGGCAGGACGGCGTAACGGGACCGGGCGTAATCGCTCAGCGGGGGCTCCAGGCCCAGAAAGTTCAGCGGTGTCGTCATGGGCGTCTTTGGTACCGTAAGCCGGCCGCGGTGAAAACATTTTTTTTGCCAAAGGAAAGCGGTTGTCTGCCGACCGTCGGCTGCATATCCTGATGCCCTGCCGACCGAACCCCAGAACAAAGGAACCGCGATGGACCGATCTCCCCTCGTACCGAAGCAGGTGTTTTTTACCAAGGGCGTGGGCAAGCACGCCAAGAAGCTCCAGAGTTTCGAGCTGGCCCTCCGCAAGGCCGGCATCGAACGCTGCAACCTCGTCCGCGTCAGCAGCATCCTCCCGCCCAACTGCCGGATTGTCTCGCGGTCGGCGGGGCTGAAGCAACTGCTGTCCGGGCAGATCACGTTTGTCGTTCTCGCCGAGGCCTCGACGAACGAACCGAACCGCCTGGTCGGCGCGGGGATCGGGCTGGCCCAGCCGGCTGAGGGTCACCAGTATGGGTACATCAGCGAGCATCACGGCTACGGGATGCAGGCGAAGAATCTCGGCGATCACGTCGAGGACATGGCTGCGACGATGCTGGCGACGACCCTGGGGATCGACATGGACCCGGACAAGGCCTGGGACGAACGTAAGGAAGTCTACCGCATGAGCGGCAAGATCGTCCGCTCGACCAGCACTGTCCAGACCGCCGAGGGCGAGAAGAACGGACTGTGGACCACCGTCGTCTCCGCCGCGGTGATGCTGTTGTAACGGCTGACGCCAAACAACCGAAAGGATCGGCGGATATGGCCAAAAGACGTGCAAAATCCAGTACATCGAATCTTCAGGACGTCACGGACGTGGCGATGACGCCGAAGCAGCGGGGGCGGAAGCGGCAACTGCTGCGGATGCCGGTAGAGCCGGTCAAGGTCCGCAAGGGCATGAAGGCCGCCGACTTGCTCAAGGCGATGGGCGGGATGAGTGTCCAGGCGCGGAACCTCGGGCAGTGCGCGGAGGTTCTGGACGGCATGTACTCCGACGAGCGGCGCCCGACGGTTCTGCTGGGGCTGGCCGGCCCCTTGATCGCCGCCGGTCTTCGGCAGGTGCTGCGCGACCTCCTCGTCGGTGGGTACGTCGATGTCGTGGTCTCGACCGGCGCGATCATGTACCAGGATATCTACCAGGCGCGCGGGTTCGGGCACTACCGCGGCACGCCCGCCGCCGACGACGTCGAACTGCGCGACTTGCGGATCGACCGGATCTACGACACCTACGTCGACGAGGAAAAGTTCTGGGAGACCGACAAGTGGTGCGGGTGCGTCGCCGACGAACTGCCCCCCCAACCAACCTCCAGCCGGGCGTACCTGGACTTCCTCGGCTCGAAACTGAACGATCCGGACTCGATCGTCCGGCAGTGCCACCTCCAGGGCGTGCCGATCTTCTGCCCGGCCATCAACGATTCATCGATCGGCATCGGCCTGACACACCACTACCACCGTTGCCGACAGGAAGGTAGGCCGCACGTCGGGATCGACAGCATCCGCGACAACTACGAACTGACGCAGATCGTCGTGCAGAGCCCCTGCACCGCTGCAATCTACGTTGCGGGCGGGGTGCCGAAAAACTACATCAACGACTCCGTCGTCATGAGTTATATATTCAATCAGGATCGAGGCCACGATTACGCCCTCCAGGTCACCACTGCCGTGACGCAGGACGGCGGACTGAGCGGCTCGACGCTCGGCGAGGCCCAAAGTTGGGGCAAGATCGACGCCCGCGCCCGCTACGCGATGGCCTGGGTCGAACCCAGCGTCTCCCTGCCCCTCCTGGCCGCCTATGCCTTCGACCGCCACCCGAAGCGAAAGCACCTTACACTCCGCTGGAACGACGATTTGCTGGAAAGCTTACGTTGAATCAGGTCTGCGGTAACGCCGGCTATTTTTTTTCAGCCGTTATTCGGCGGGGCAGGAATCGGCTGCGGCGAGAGCTCAGCGGGGCTCTGTTTCGCCCCTCCGGGGTTGGGATTCAGGTTTTTATTGATGCGCCGCTCAAAAGTCGACGGAACGGGACATCAGGGCGATTCGTCAACGCAAAGAATAGAGTGACATCCCCAAAACGGTCCTCCCAGCGTGTTCTTGGCAGTTCTGAGGGAGGCGTCTTTATTGCACCGTGGGCTCACGCCCACGGCTATTGCCGTATCAGCCCTTCGGGCTTACCAATCACAAAGGATCCCAAACTGGAAATGAGTCAGTGCAGTTTGACCTTGACCGGCGGGGGGGGATCGAAGATCATGCGGCCTCCCCCCAAACGAAAAACCGGTTTCATCATCTGCTGTTGGCAGGCACCCCGGGGGCTCGACGCCTAGACAGGCAGGATGTTTCTCAGCCGGGGTCGGCTGAGAAGCACGATGATGAAATCCGTTGCAGAAAGCAACCATGCTGGAAAAAGTGCAACAGGATCGTCTGGAGAAGCTCGCCAAACTTCGCGAACTGGGCGTGGAGCCCTTCGGGCACCGCGTCGACGGGATCGAGCCGATCGATTCGGTGCTGAACCGCTATGAGGAAGTCCCCGAGGGCTCCGAGCCGACGCAATCGGCACGCATTGCCGGGCGGATCGTCCTCTGGCGGGACATGGGGAAGATGATCTTCGCGACGCTGCGGGACTCCGGCGGGCAGATGCAGATTGCGCTGCGCAAGAACGCCCTCGACGAGACCGCCTGGTCCGTCGCGAAGCTGCTGGACCTCGGCGACCTCATCACCGTGCAGGGGCCGCTCCAGCGGACGCGGACCCACGAAATCACCGCCTGGGCGTCCGAGCTGACGCTGTTGTGCAAGGCCCTGCTGCCCATGCCGGAGAAGTTCCACGGCCTGACGGACACGGAAATCCGCTACCGCCAGCGATACCTCGATCTGATGACCAATCCCGAGTCGATGGCCGTCTTCCGCCGGCGGATCACAATCATCGACTCGATCCGCCAGACGCTCAAGGACCGCGGCTACGTCGAGGTCGAGACGCCCATGATGCAGCCGATCTACGGCGGGGCGGCGGCGAGGCCCTTCACGACCCACCACAACACGCTCGACTGCGACCTGTTTCTCCGCATCAGCCCGGAACTGTACCTCAAGCGCCTGCTCGTCGGCGGGATGGAACGCGTCTTTGAGATCAACCGCAACTTCCGCAACGAAGGACTCTCGACGCGGCACAATCCCGAATTCACCATGATGGAACTCTACGAAGCGTACGCCGACTACCACACCATGATGGACATCGCGGAGGAGATTTTCGCAAAGGCGATCCGCGATGCCTGCGACGGTCAGACAAAGCGTCCGTTCGGCGAGGCGGAAATCGACTACGCCACGCCGTGGCGGCGGGCGAAGTACGCGGATCTGCTGAAGGAACACGCGGGCGTGGGGATGGCGGACATCCCGGCGGTGCGGGAAAAAGCCCGGCAGTTGGAGATCGACGAGGCCGGCATGGACGACGCCGTCGTCGTCAACGAGGTCTTCGAGGCGACCGTCGAAAAGCACCTCATCCAGCCGACCTTCGTGATGGACTACCCCGCCGCGCTGTGCCCGCTGACCCGCCGGCACCCGGAGAATCCTGACATTGCGCTGCGCTTTGAGCTTTTCATCGCGGGCATGGAAATCGCCAACGCCTACACCGAGCTGAACGACCCGGCCGTCCAGTTGGAAAACTTTCAGCAGCAGGTCCGTGGCGAGGAAGGCGAGACCATGCGCGTCATGGATGACGATTTCGTGACCGCCCTGCAACAGGGCATGCCCCCGGCGGGGGGCATGGGCATCGGCATCGACCGGATGGTCATGCTCCTGACCGACCGCCAGAGCATCCGCGACGTGGTGCTGTTTCCGCTACTGCGACAGGCGACGGAGTAGAACGGCAAATTCGAAGCGTGAAACTCGAAATACGAAACCAATCCCCAAACGGGAGTTCTGTACAATGCAACCGCAGAGGCGCAAAGGACGCAGAGGAAGAACACAAAAAATCGTTTTTGCCTTTTTTTCTCTGCGATCGTTGAGCTTCTCTACGCCCTCTGCGGTTTTTCCAGAGGCTCCAACATGCGAATTTCTATCATGGCGGAATCTTGAATCGGCCCACGCCACCTGACGAATGTACAAACTCTTCCTTTCCTTCCGATATCTGCGCAGCAAGGTCTTCGCGTACTTCGCGATCCTGGGGGTCGCGTTGTGCGTGTGGATGATGCTGCTGTCGGTGAGTATTTTCAGCGGGTTTCTGGACAAGATCGAGCGGGCGGCGAAGGGGCTCTTCGGGGACATTGTGATCGAGCCGATGGGCGAGCGGGGGCTGGGGCACTACGACGAATTCATTGCCGAACTCGAACGGAAAGTCCCCGAGGTCGAGGCGGCCGACCCGTTCATTCTGAGCTTCGGCGTGCTGCGGGTGGCCGGTGACAACGACTTCCGCCAGCTCGTCCAAATTGCCGGCATCCGTCTGCCGGATCGCTGCGGCGTGACGGATTTCGAGGAGGGCATGTTCATCCAGACCGGGCCCGAACTGCCCACGTTCGATCCGCCTCTGGATGTGGTGCTCGAGCGCGTCGAGGCGTATGAGCATCGCATGCGCGACATGCTCAAGCGCCAGTACGCCGAGGAGTTCGCCCGGCTCGACCCGGAGAAGCGCCACCTTGCCGAGACGAGCTGGTGGGCGGCGGGCAAGCTGCTCCATGACGCCAACCCGGACATGGACGCCGAACGCGCCCACGAGTTGAATCGCCTGACGGGCGCGGGGAGCCTTCGGCAGCGGGCTCTGGACGCCCTCGGCACCGCTCGCAAGGCCCAGCCCCGACGGGAGCAACTCCGCCGGGAACTTGCCGAAGCGAAGCAGCGCGGTGCGTCGGAGGCAGAACTTGAAGGTCTCCGCGAAAGTCTTGACGAGCTGATTGAAACCACCGGCCTGGAAGCGCCGGCCAATCGTGTGATCCTCGGGCTGGGCATTCCGGGGCTGAGTTTCCGCACCGCACGAGGCCAGACCGTCCGATACATGAACCCCGGCGACCGGATCATCCTCTCCGTCGCGCCGCTGGGCCGGCGGATCACCTCCGAAGGGTTGCAGCCGAACATCCGCCGATTCACGATCATTGACGACAACCGCTCCGGCGTCAGCAGCATCGACACGAAGCTGGTCTACCTGCCCTTCGAGACGCTGCAGGAACTCAACAACATGAGCGCGGAGTTTACGGCCGAGGGCGATCTCGTTGAACCGGACCGCTGCAGCCAGATTCACGTCAAGGTCCGCGGGGGCAAACTCACCGAACAGCAGCTCCGCGACGTGGCCGGGCAGATTCGCGCGGTCTGGGCTGACTTCGCCTCACGCCACCCGCGGGCGGCGACGACGCGCGTGGGGATCGAGACCTGGCGGCAACGCCAGGCGAACGTCGTCGAGCCCATCGAGTCCCAGCGGGTGCTGGTCATCATCGTCATCGGACTGATGAGCGTGGTGGCTGTGGTGCTGATCTTCGTGATCCTCTACACCATCGTCGTCCAGAAGACCCGCGAGATCGGCGTGCTCAAGGCGATCGGGGCCTCCAGCGGGGGGGTGGCCTGGCTGTTCTTCGGGTACGGTGCGGTCATCGGGCTGATCGGGTCGGTGCTCGGGCTGGTCGCCGGGTATTTCACCATCACCTACATCAACCCGCTGCACGACTGGGTGGGCCGGGTGACGGGGATCGTTTTCTGGTCGCGTGACCAGCAGATGTTCGACCGCATCCCCAACGAGGTCGACTGGCAGGCGGGGTGGGTGATTTTTGTCGGCTCGGTGCTGGCCGGTCTGCTGGGGGCGCTGATTCCCGCCGTCCGGGCCGCACGGATGCAGCCGGTGGAGGCGTTGCGCTATGAGTGACCAACGATCGCTACACAGTGTAGCTCAGCCGCCCTCGGCTGAGAACACAATGTCATCGGCCCGAAAAGCACAGCCGGGGCCGGCTGTATCCCCCGCCGGCCCGTTGCTGTCTGTCCGGGAGTTACGCAAGACCTACCGGATGGGCAAGGTGGACCTGGAGGTCCTGCGGGGCCTGGACTTGGACGTCGCCGCGGGCGAGTTCGTCGCGATCTACGGGCATTCCGGCAGCGGCAAGAGCACGCTGCTGCACCTGCTGGGGCTTCTGGATCGGCCGACGCACGGCCGGGTTTTTCTGGAAGGCAGCGACACGACACGCTTCGGCGCCCGTCGACGCAACCGCGTCCGGTGTACGCAGGTCGGCTTCATCTTCCAGTTTTACCACCTCCTGCCGGAACTGACGGTACTGGAGAACACGCTCCTGCCGGCCATGGTCGAGCGGTCTGCCCCGGGGTGGTTCTCCGCACGCCAGGCCGCCCGCAAGCGTGCTGCCGACCTGCTGGACGAACTGGGACTGGCCGACCGGCTCGGCCATAAGCCGAAGGAACTCTCCGGCGGGGAGCAGCAGCGCGTCGCCATCGCCCGTGCCCTGGTCAACCACCCCCGCCTGCTGCTGGCTGACGAACCGACGGGCAACCTCGACAGCAAGACCGGCCGGAAAATCCTCGACGTGCTGCATCGCTTCCACCGCGAGCACAACCAGACCATCCTGATGGTCACGCACGATCGCGACCTCGCCCGCGACGTCAGCCGATCCGTCACGCTGCAGGACGGGCGAATGGTCGATGCGTCGTAAACCGTCCCGTCGGATTTCATTGATGCGTCCCTCAAAAGTCGACGGAACGGAACATCAGGGCGATTCGTCAACGCA
>CAYMAP010000029.1:0-18335 GCA_964388425.1 uncultured Planctomycetaceae bacterium | reverse complement strand
ATCCCCAAAACGGTCCTCCCAGCGTGTTCTTGGCAGTTCTGAGGGAGGCGTCAATCATAATCCTTCCTGCCGGGGCGGACTGAAGGGCTGCCCGTTCCGCCCGGCGAGAACCGATTTCCTTCGCGGAGCGCGACGATGATCCAGGTCAAGAATCTCACGAAGTGGTACGGACGGGTCCTGGCGGTGGACGACATCTCCTTCGAGGTTCCCGCCGGGGGCGTGACGGGCTTTCTCGGGCCCAACGGCGCGGGCAAGAGCACCACGATGAAGATCATGACCTGCTACCTGCCGGCCAGCGTCGGCACGGTTGCGGTCGACGGCAAGGACGTCCTGACCGAATCGCTGGAGGTCCGCAGGCGGATCGGATACATGCCCGAGAACGTCCCGGTGTATCCGGAGATGCGCGTCGGGGAGTACCTTTCGTTCCGAGCGGCGTTGCGGGACATCCCCTCCAGCCAGCGGAAAGCCGCCGTCGAGCGGGTCTGCGAACGGTGCTGGCTGAGCAAGCCCGAGGACATGACCCGCCGGCGTCTGGGCGAACTCAGCCGGGGCTACAAGCAGCGCGTCGGCCTGGCCGAGGTGCTGCTGCACGAGCCGAAGGTCCTCATCCTCGACGAGCCGACCATCGGGCTGGACCCGGCGCAGATCCGCTCGATGCGCGAGTTGATCGTCGATCTCGGCCAGGACCGCACGCTGCTGCTGTCCAGCCATATCCTCGCCGAGGTCGAGCAGACCTGCGGGCAGATTCTGATCATCGCCGGCGGGAAACTCGTCGCCAGCGGCACGCCGACCGAACTCCGCCAGCGGGTGGTCGGCCCCAGCCAGGTCATCGCAGAGCTTCGCGGCGCCGAGCCGGACCAGCTCGCCGAAGCGGTCGGCGGACTCGCCCCGGGCACGACCGTGGAGCACAGCCCGCACGGCAACTGGACGCGCCTGGAGATTCACGGCTCGGGAGGCGAGGACCTGCGGAACAAAATCTACCACCTCGCAACCGAGAAGCAGTGGGACCTCCGCGAGCTTCGACGGGCCACCGGCTCGCTGGAAGACTACTTCGTGCAGATCACCTACGAACAGTCCCTCCAGCAGGCCGGCGCGAAGGCCTGATAGGGACCAGCCCATCCTACGGAGTCAGCCATGAACAAACTCTGCACCATCGCCCGAAGGGAACTGGCGGGCTATTTCTTCAGCCCGCTGGCCTATGTGATCGGCGCGCTGTTCCTCTGCGCGTGCGCGTTCAAGTTCGCCCCGCCGCCGGCGTTCTGGGCCGGCTCGCGAGAGTGGTTCATCCTCGTACCCCACCAGCAGGCGAGCTTCCGAAGCCTCTTCGAGATGATGGGGCTTGCCATGATGATCGCCGCCCCGCTGCTGACGATGCGCCTGGTCAGCGAGGAATACCGCAGCGGAACCGTCGAGACCCTCCTGACCGCGCCCGTGACCGACACGCAGGTGATCCTCGGGAAATTCTTCGGCGTCCTGGGGTTTTTTCTGGCGCTGCTGGCGAGCACGCTGGTCTTCCTCGTGCTTATGTACGCCTACGCCAGGCCCGACCCCGGCGTGGTGCTGATGGGTTACGTCGGCATGATCCTGCTGGGCTCGGCGTATCTGGCGGTGGGGGTGTTCTGCTCGACGCTGACGCCTTACCAGTTGCTCAGTGCGGCGGTAGCGATCGTGATCCTCTCCGTCCTGGCGGTCCTGGCAGCCTCGGCCGCCGCCCACCTGCCCGAACCCTGGAACCTTCTGGCCAGCCGGCTCAACGCCGGCGCGTACCTCAGCCGATTCGCCCGAGGCCTCTTCGACAGCCGGGGGCTGGTCTTCTTCCTGAGCATCACGGCCGGGTTCCTCTTCCTGAGTGTCAAGACCCTGGAGTCACGACGATGGCGATGACCGATACCGACAAACAACCTGCCCTGACGGACCGCCGATGCCGACTGATCGCGGGCCTGGCCTCGCTGGCGGTCGGCATCGTCGGCGCGGCCGGGCTAATCGTGCACCTGCTGGCCCTGCCGGCCCAGCCCGGCGGGGACGTGTCGCTGCAACTGCTCTGGGTGGCCCTGGGCGTGCTCGTCGCCGCCTGCGGATACCTCCTGCTGCGCGGGCGGAAGGCGGCGATGTGGATTCTTCTGGCCTACTGGCTGCTGGTGACGCTGGGGGCGGTGCTACAGGCGTTCGGCTGGCTGCTCTACGACGCTCCGCCCCTCGTGCCGGGCTTCCTGGCGGGGCTGGCCTGGCTGTTCGTGCCGGGCAAGGCCGTCCTCGGCGGGGCGATGTCCGCCCTGCTGATCGGCGGGACCCCCCCGGCGACCCGGCAGCGCTACGCCGCCGTCGTCGCCGTCTCCCTCGCCGTCACCCTCGCCGTCGTCATCGTCGCCAACATGGTCGCCTTCTGGGCCCCGGTCGAAAAAGACGTCGAGACCTTCGGGCGGTTCGGACTCAGCCAACGCACCAGCCGAATCCTCGCCGACGTCCACCAGCCGATGAGGATCTCAGCCGTCTACCCTGCCGCCACCGGCGAGATGGACAACCCCGACGAACAGGCCACCGCGCGGAAACGCCTCGACCGCGTCATGGAGTTCCTCGACGAGGTCCACCGCGAGAATCCGAAGGTCGAAGTCCTCAACGCCTCCTCCGACGCGGCCCGGTCCCGGCTGATCGCGACGCTCAGCCAGCGGCAGGCCGAGCAGACCGCCCCCCAGGCGCAACTCCTCGCCGAGGCCCTCGCCGCGACGCCGAAGATCGTCCAGGCCCTCAACAACCAGCGGCAGCGATGGGCTGACGCACCCGCCGAGAGCTACCTCCAGCAATGGCGGCTCCAGGGCGGAATGCAGGACGTGCTGACCCGGTGGGCCGACGGCCTGAACAAACAACACAACAAGGTCCGCCAGGAACAGCAGACCAACCCCCTGCCCGACAACGTCCAACTGCTCAAGGACGTGACCTCCACGCTGGAAGAGTTCAAAACCAGCCTGACCACCCTGCGGTCGCAACTGGAAACACTGGGCGAACTGCCCTCCGCCGTCGCCGAAAACGCATCGGCTTTCAGCGAGACCCTCGACCAGGCCGTCGAATCCGTCCGCGCCTGCCAGGCCAATCTCCAGAGCCCCGCCCCGGACACCACGCCGGCTGAGCAACTCAAGGCCTTCGCCGAAACGCTCGGCCAGGCCTCGACGCATCTCCGCCAGACCACCGAGAAACTCCAAACCCTCGCCGGCTCGGGCGAACAGGCCATGAGCCTCCTGCTGATGGCTGAGGCCTGGATCATGCCCCGCCAGACCGCCCAAGGCACGGTCGGCGTCCACATGCCCCGCCAACTCCTCGCCATCGCACGGGAACTGGAAAACCTCCGCGCCCAGATCCCCGTGATCATCGCCGATGCCAACGAAGACGCCCAGCAACGTTTCCTCGACAATCTCGGCGAACCCGTCGGGCACCTCCTCAACGAAGTCGACACCTACGCTAAGGGCATCCGCTCCGGCGTCCAGGCTCTCCAGCAGGTCGACGACTTCAGCAAAGACGTCTTCAAACAGGTCCGGGAGGGCAGCCTGTTCGGGACAATCCTCAGCCTCGTCGATCCACTCCTGGACAAAGCAAAGGACCTCCAGGCTCCGACCGAAGATCCCCTCCCGGAGGGCCTCAACGAGGCGAACATCCTCGTCCTCCAGACCGCAGGGCAGGTGCAGGTCATCAGCTTCGAGGAGACCTGGCCGGTCACGATGGAGTCCGACAACCCCTACCCGGCCGGGAAGGACGCCCCGCGGTACTTCAACGGCGATGCGGCGCTGGGGAGCCGACTACTGGCTCTGACCCAGCCTCGCCCGTTCGCGCGGGTCCTGCTGACCTACTACAAACCCCAGGGCGACCCCCGCCGAAGCATGCCCCAATCCGAGGGCATGATCCCCGTCTCCCAGCTCCAGACCGTCCGCGAACAGCTCGAACAGGCCAACTTCACCGTCCGCAACTGGAACCTCACCGACGAGATGCCCGGACCGACCGGCGGCACGGGCACGCAGCCGGCCGACGGACTGCCCACCGTCCTGCTCGTCCTCCCGCCGGCCTCGAGTCCGATTCCCCCCGGCATGGGCGGGCCGAAACAGCGGTTCGCCCCGGAGCAGATCGACCGTCTCCGACGCGCCATCGACGACGGAGCGTCGGCGATCTTCCTCGCCAGCTACCTCCAGCCGCAACGCATGGGCTTCGGCATGCCCATTCCCCAGCAGTACCCCCTCAACGCCTACCTCGAAGAAGACTGGGGCGTCCGCGCACGGACGAACTACCTCATCGTCGCAGGTCAGCCCACCGATCAGCCCGGAACCTACCGCCTGCTCGTCGACCGCATCAGCTACTTCCCCCTCTCGTCGT
Source organism: uncultured Planctomycetaceae bacterium (assembly GCA_964388425.1). Lineage (GTDB taxonomy): Bacteria > Planctomycetota > Phycisphaerae > SM23-33 > SM23-33 > CAYMAP01. The sequence goes on along the minus strand of CAYMAP010000029.1, from coordinate 13,979 downwards.
TCACCGATCATCCCGTCGGCAAGCCGCTCCAGGGACAACGGCTGTTCTGGCCGATGATGTGCCCCGTCAGCCACGACGCCGGCGCCCTGCCCGCCGGCGTCAGCGTCAGTCCGCTGTTAACCCTTCCGGAGACCAGCACGAATGTCTGGGCCTCCCGCAACCCCGAGGCCCTTTTCGAGAATGTCCGCATGCGGGGCAACGAAGTCAGCCCGGACTACGCCGGCGGGGACCTCAAGGTCCCGCTGACCGTCGCACTCGCCGCCAGCCGAAATCCCGTCCAAGACGCCCAGCCCGCCCCGGCGCGTATCGTCGTGATGGGCATGGCCATCGGCCTGATGGACGAATACGTCAACTCCTCGATCCTCGGACTCACCGAGGGCACGGTCCAGACCTACGACCCGCCCCGCGCCAACCCCGACCTCATCGTCAACAGCGTCTACTGGCTGATCGGAAAGGAGCGGTTCATCGCCTCCGGGCCCGCACGCATCGAACCCGTACGCGACATGTCCCGCGCGACCCGGGCCACGCTCTGGATCGTCTGCGTCATCGTCTTGCCCGTGGCGGTCCTCGGTGCCGGCGGGATCGTCATGCTCCTGCGAAGCCGATCCTGATGCCCCAAACCCTCTCACGATGCAACGGAGTCCAACAGACTGCCATGAAACGCCCACGCAACATCACCCAACGCCCCGCGGCCCGGCAAGCCCGACGGAACGTCCGCCCGTCGTCGCCCGGCTTCGCCGGTTCCAGAAACGTCATCCTCCTCGTACTGCTGCTGGCCTTCGCAGCCGTCATGGTCGCCATCACCAAATGGGCAACCGGCCCCTCGGACGAACCGGCCCAGGCCCGCTCGCTCTGGGCCTCGCCGGCCGCCGAGGTCCTCGAGCTGACCGTCCGACCCGCCGCGGGACAGACGCTGGCGTTCAAACGCGAGAACGGCACCTGGACGATGACCGCCCCGCAGGCCGGTCCCGCCCGTCCACAGCCCGTCGAGGACCTGATCGAGGCGGTCCAGAATCCCCACGTCGTCCGCGCGTTCGACCCCGCCGACCCGCAGGAAGGGATCGCCGACGCCGCGACCGGACTCGGCTCGCCCGCCTGGACCGTCACCCTCACCGACCGCGACGGAACCGCACGCACGCTGTACGTCGGCCAGCGCCTCGCTCCCGTCGGCGTCGCCGACGAAACGAACGTCTACGTCCGCCCCGAGGGCCGATCCGAAACCTTCGTCGTCGAAGCCAACCTGCCAGGCCTGCTCGGCCGGGACCTGGCAAGCTACCGCAAACGTTCCCTGCTGTCCCTGGACCGCACGCACATCGCGCGCATCGACATCCAGGGCATGGAGCAATACACCCTCCGCCGAACCGGCCAGACCTGGCAACTGCTGGACCCCCAGCCCGCCAAGGCCGACCCCACCGAGGTCCGCAAATTCCTCGGCCAGCTCGCCGACCTCCGCGCCGACCGCATCGTCACCTCAGGCCCCCACGCCCGAGGCGACTTCGGGCTCCACATCCCGCGACTGACCCTCACCGTCACCACCGAAACGCCCCAGCCGACCACGCAATCGCCCGAGACCCAACCGAGCACGAAACCGGCACCCGTCGACATCCAAAAGCACGTCCTCCGCATCGGCTCGCAACGCCGGGACGAAGTCTTCCTCTCCCTCGACGACGCCCCGACCGTCTACGCCCTGCCCGCCTCGACCTTCGAGAAACTCGCTCCCGAAGCACAAAGCCTCCTCAGCCCCGAGGTCCTCGACATCCAGCCCGACGCCATTGACTGCATCCGCATCGACCAGGCCGGCGTGACCACGCGACTCCAGCGCAAGGACGGTCGATGGGAAATGACCGAACCCCAGGCCGGATCCGCGCGCGACGCCGGCGTCGACGACCTGCTCACCAGCCTCGACGAGCTCAAGGCCGACAAATGGCTCGCCACGAAAACCGCCGGCGTCGAGATCACCAACCCCCGCGCGACCATCACACTGACCCCCGACGTCGGCGACGCGACGATCGCCCTCCGCGTCGGCAGCTCCAGCCCAACCGGAAAAATGGTCTACCTCCAGGTCGCCGGCTCGCCCCGACTCGCCGCCGTCCCGCAGGATAAAGCCCAGCCCCTGCTGCGACCGGCCGCGTTCTACTGGCCCCGCAGGCTCCTCGACCTGCCCCGCGACGACCGCATCGACAGCCTGACCATCGATCGGCCCGACGGCGGGCACGTCCTGGCACGCAATGACCAGCGCGACTGGCTGCTCGTCGCCCCCCTCAACGCCGTCGCGGACAAAAAACAACTCCGCACCATCACCAGCCTCCTGCGTGACCTCCGCGCGACGCAGATCGTCTCCCTCGACCGGGCTGCGCCGGACGAACTCCACTCGGCCGAGAAACGTCTGGCCGTGCAGATGACCGTCACCAGCCCGACTCCGCAGACCCGGCCCACCACGCAACCGGCCACCGCGACCGCAACAGCGCCGGCCACCCAGCCCGCCGAAGAAAAACGGACCTCTCGCACCGTTCGGCTGATCGTCGTCCGCACCGGCGAGGGCACCTACGCCTGGCTGCCCGACGCCGAACCCGTCGCCGTCGGCAACATCCCCGCCAAGGTCTACGACGCCCTCGCCGCCGAACTCCGCGACCGCAACGTCTGGTCCATCGAGCCGGCCGACGTCACCGGCATTGATTTCTCCTCCGGCAGGACCGACTACACCCTCCAGCTCCGCGACGGCGAATGGACCTCCCCGCAGGACCCCGCCCTGACGATCTACAAACAACAGGTCGATGACTTCCTCGCCGACCTCGAAACCTTCCGCGCACTGGACTTCGCCTCCTACGACTCCGCGGACGCGCCTCAGTTCGGCCTGGACGAACCGGCCGCGACACTCACGCTGACCTTCGGCGACGACAGCACGAAAACACTCAAACTCGCCGCTACCGGACCAGACGACGCACCGGGTCGATTCACGCTGACCGACGGCGTAGACGGCGTGTTTGTCGCCCCGGCCCGAATCGCCGAGCTGCTGGCCAAACCCCTGACCGACTTTGCCGAAAAACCCGCACCCAAGCCCGATCGGCCCACGCCCCCCGGCATGCCCGGCCGGACCATGCCCATCCGACCGCGATGACCCCACCCGAACGGACGCGACTGATCTGCCCGCTGACCTCGGCCACCCGCCAGGCCCTGCGGGCCGATATGCTCGCCGCCCGCCTCGCCGGGGCCGACTGTATCGAAGTCCGCCTGGACTCTCTCGCCCCGCCGCCGAGACCGGCGGACCTGGCCGACTTGCTCGCCGACCCGCCTCTGCCCCTGCTGGTCACCGTCCGACCGACCCGCCAGGGCGGGCACTTCGACGGCCCCGAACCGGACCGATTGGCCCTGCTCGAAGCCGCAGCCGAACTCCCCGACGTCCTCACCGTCGACTGCGAAGACGACGTCCCCGCCGACCGCCGACCCGCAGGCCCGCTCGTCCTCAGCCATCACGACTTCGACCGCTGGCCCGAAGACGCCGATCAACTCTGGCGGACCCTCCGCGACCAGCAGCCCGCCGTCGCCAAACTCGCCGCCCGCGCCGCCGGGCCCGAACACGCCCTGGCCGCCCTGGACCTGGTCCGGTCGGCCGACGGGGCCGGCATCGCACTGGCCATGGGGGAACCCGGCCTGCCCAGCCGACTCCTCGCCGCCAAGGCCCGCGCCTGGGGCACCTTCGCCTCCCTCAGCGACGACAAACAGTCCGCGCCCGGCCAGCCCACCCTCGCGGACATGCGAGACCTCTACCGCTTCGAGTCGATCAGCCCCGAAACGCAGGTCTTCGGGGTCGTCGGCTGCCCGATCGCCCATTCGATGAGCCCCGCCATCCACAACGCCGCCTTCGCCGCCGTCGGCCTCGACGCCGTCTACCTCCCCCTCCGCGTCGAGCCGGGCTTCGATCCGTTCCGCCGATTCCTCGACGCCGCACTCCAGCGCGACTGGCTCGACCTCCGCGGCTTGAGCGTCACCATCCCCCACAAAGAACACGCCCTGAACTACGTCGGCCCGGATCGGTGCGACGAACTCGGCGTCCGCATCGGCGCGATCAACACCGTCGGCGTCGGACCCGACGGCACGCTGCGGGGCTGGAACACCGACTACGCCGCCGCACTCGACGCACTTTGCCAAGCCATGGGCATCGCCCGTCCCGCCCTCGCCGACCGGGCCGTCACCATCCTCGGCGCCGGCGGCGCCGCCCGCGCCCTCGTCGCCGCCCTGGCCCACTACCGCGCGGACGTGACCGTCTGCAACCGCACCCCCACCCGCGCCGAAGCCCTCGCCGGAGAATTCGGCTGCCGATCAGCCCCCCTCGACGCCGCGGCCTCGACCGAGGCTGAGATCGTCATCAACTGCACACCCCTCGGCATGCACCCACGCGTCGACGGCTGCGCCCTCGACCGCCTCCCGCCAGGCACGCGCGTCGTCTTCGAGACGATCTACAACCCCCTGCGGACCCGCCTGCTCGACCTGGCCGACCGCGCCGGCTGCACGACCGTCACCGGCCTGGAGATGTTCGTCGGCCAGGCCGTCGCACAGTTCCAGCACTGGACCGACCGTACCGCACCCGCCGACGTCATGCGACAAGTTGTCCTCGACCGCCTCACTCCCCCCTCGTCCTCGCAAAATTAACAAAATCGTAACCCCCCCCTCATCCCGCCTTATTATTTCTCCGGCTTGTCATCCCGGAGCTTGAGATTTCCCCGGCCGAGGGCGGCGTCGGCTTTGCGGGCGGCGGTAAAGAGTGCGTCGCTGAGCCGGTTGAGGTACCGCAGGGCCAGCGTGTCGACCTGCAGGGTTTCGCTCAGCCGGACCAAACGCCGCTCGGCCCGTCGGCAGACGGTCCGAGCCACGTGCAGCCGGGCCGACAGCTCGCACGCGCCGGGCAGAACGAACCCGTCCAGTCCCGCCCACTCGCCCGACGTGCGGTCGATCCAGGTTTCCATCTGCACGACCGTCTCCTCGTCGATCGGCGGATCGGGCAAAGGCGGTGCGTCCGGCAGGGCGCGGGCGATCAGCCAGCTCAGGCCGAACAGTTGCTTCTGGATCAGGCGGAGACTCCCGGCGAGGTCTGCGAACCCCGCCGACCGGCTCCGTTTCTCCCCGGCCAGTCGTTCAGCCTCGGCTGCGCAGAGCCCGACCTGAGCGTTGAGTTCGTCGACCGTCCCCTCGACTTCGAGGTACGGATCGGCCTTGCCGACGCGCCGGCGGTCCATGCGGGTCGTCTGTCCGTTGTCCCCGCCGCGGGTGTAGATGCTCATGCGATACCTCCTTGCAAGGGGGCCGACCCGAGCCTATCGTATCGACCCGTGGGCGTCAATTCGCGATCCAACGGAGACACTCATGCCCGATCGCATCCAAGCCATTCGTCAACTGCTAGAAAACAACCCCGAGGACGTGTTCCTGCACTACAGCCTGGGCATGGAACTGGCCCGGGCGGAGCGAATCGACGAAGCGATGGAGCGGTTTGACGAGTGCATCGACCTGGACCCCGCGTACCTGCCGGCCCGGATCGAGCGGGCGCGGGCGCTGCGGGCGACGGGGCAACTGGCCGAGGCCCGCCAGGCGTTCGCCGACGCACTCGCCGCAGCCCGGCAGGCCGGCGATACCCACGCAGCCGACGCCGTCCGCCAGCAGCTTGACAGCCTCCCGCCGACATCATAAGCACCGCGGGAGTGCCAAAAGCCACCCTTCGGGTCACGCCTCGGCGGTGGTGAGGGCGTCGGCGTGTTCGAGGACGCTGCCCTTCGCACGCCAGGCGTCGTAGCGTTTGGCGAGCAGATTTTCGGTCTTCAGCCGTTTGAGCTGCCGCAGCGTGCGCACGACGTATCGTTCGAGGTTGTGGGCCGCTTCGGGCCAGTTGCGGTGCGCCCCGCCGAGCGGTTCGTCGATGATGTCGTCGACGACGCCGAGCTGCTTGAGTTTCGGCGCGATGAGCTGGAGTGCCTCAGCCGCCTCGGGGGCTTTTTCGCCCGTCCGCCAGAGGATGCTCGCACAGCCCTCGGGGCTGATGACGGAGTAGTAGGCGTATTGCATGATCGCGATGCGGTCGCCGATGGCGATGCCCAGCGCCCCGCCGGACCCGCCCTCGCCGATGACCACGCAGACAATCGGCACGCGGAGGCGGGACATTTCGCGGAGGTTGACGGCGATGGCCTCAGCCACGCCTCGCTCCTCGCTGCCGATGCCCGGATACGCACCGGGGGTGTCGATGAACGTCACGATAGGCAGTTGGAATTTCTCAGCCAGCTTCATCAGGCGCAGCGCCTTGCGATACCCCTCCGGCTGGGCCATGCCGAAGTTGTGGGCGATCTTTTCCTTCGTGTCCCGCCCCTTGTGCTGGGCGATGAGCATGACCTTTTCCGTGCCGATTCGGCCCAGCCCGCCGAGGATTGCCTTGTCGTCGGCGAATCGCCGGTCGCCGTGCAGCTCGGTGAAGTTTTTGACGATGAGGTCGACGTAGTCCCCAGCCAGGGGTCTCTGTGGATGGCGGGCGACCTGGACGGTCTCCCACGGGCTGAGTGACTGGTAGGTCTTGTGCAGCAGCGAGACGTACTGGGCGCGAAGCTCGCGGATTTCGGAGGAAAAATCCCGCCCGGTCTTGGCCTGCTCGGCTTCGAGGTCGGCGACCTGCCGGTAGAGCTTGAGAATCGGCTTCTCGAAGGACAACTGGAAGCCGGTCTCGCCGTTGGTGGTTGTCTCGGCCATGGGTGCTCTCTGCCCGGGCAGTTCTGGCCCGGTCGTCTGCGAGGTGCGGCGGGAGGCGATTATGGCGTCCCGAATCAACTTCCGCCCCGTATTCTCGCAGCCGACGGGGGGCCTGGCAAGTCAAAAAGCACCGGCCTGGTCAGGCGGAAATTGACCGCGGGAGGTCGGGCTGATAGGCTACGCGGGCCATGTCGATCTGGAAACCGAAACGGTGCGCGATCCTCGGCGTGGGACTGCTGGGCGGATCGATCGGCCTGGCGGTCCGGCGGGCGTTTCCGCGCGCGGTCGTCGCCGGTGCGGGGCGTCGGCAGTCCAGTCTCGACGGCGCCCTGCAGCGGGGCTGCTGCCACGAGGCAACGCTCGACCCCGCCGAGGCCGTCGCGGGCGCGGACCTCGTCGTGCTGGCCACGCCGGTCGGCGCGTTCGGGGCGATCCTCGAACAGATTGCTCCCTCGCTGAAGAGCAACAGTCTGGTTACCGACGCCGGGTCGACCAAGGCCCACGTCGTCCGCACCGCCGAGCGAATCCTCGGGCGTGGGGGAGCGTTTGTCGGCAGCCATCCAATGGCCGGCAACGAGAACAAGGGGCCGCAATTCGCCACCGCCGACCTGCTGGACGGGGCGTTGTGCATCCTCACGCCGACGAAACACACCCCCGAGTCCCGCACCCGCCGAGCGAAGCGATTCTGGGAATCGCTGGGCATGCGGACGACCCGCATGAGTCCGGCCGACCACGACCGCGCGACCGCGCGCGTCAGCCATCTGCCCCATGCCCTCGCCGCCGCCCTGACGCTGGTCCCGACGAAGGCCGACCTGCCCGTGGCGGCGACGGGGTTCCGCGACACGACACGACTGGCCGGGGGCGACCCCGAGATGTGGCGGGACATCATGACCTCCAACCGCCGGGCCATCCTCGCCGCACTTGACCGTCTCGACGATCAGCTCGCCAATCTGCGCGACCTGCTGGAACTCGACGACGCCGAGGCCCTCGAACGGTTCTTCGCCAGGGCCCAAAGGCAACGACGGACACTGGACCGGTAGCGGAAAGCCAAAGGGAGCGGGAAACCCGGCCCTCTCGCAGCGGACACGTTCTGTCTGCAGCCCCTCAGACCTTCCCGGCGGAGGGACAATGTTCGGCCAGGGGACAGTCGGAGCAGTTGGGCTTGCGGGCCGTGCAGAACTGCCGGCCGTGGAAAATCAGAAGATGACTGAACAGCCCCCAGCCGTCGCGCGGGACGAGGCCCACCAGGTCGCGCTCGATCTTGACCGGGTCATCGCGGGTCGAGAGTTTCAGCCGACCCGCCAGCCGTTTGACGTGCGTGTCGACGACGACGCCCTCGTTTTTTTTGAAGACGTTGGACAGGACGCAGTTGGCGGTCTTCCGCGCGACGCCGGGCAGGCTGAGCAGTTCGTCCATCGTCTCGGGCACCTGCCCGTCGAAGTCGTCGAGTATTTTCTGTGCAGCGGCCCGGATGTTCTTGGCCTTGTTGCGGTAGAACCCGCAGGTGCGGACGTCCTGCTCGAACTGCTGCTGAGGGACCTCCGCGTAGTCGCGGACGGTCTTGTATTTCCTGAACAGATCCCGCGTGACGATATTGACCCGGTCGTCGGTACACTGGGCTGAGAGGATCGTCGCCACCAGCGACTGCATGGGGTCCGAGCGGTCGTAGTCGAGTCGGCTGCGGGCCTCGGGAAACTCGGCCTTGAGGATCGCGATGATCGCTTCGGTGCGTCGCCTGCGGTCGGCTTTGGATTCCTTCGGCATAGGTTTCTCTTCGTGTTTGGCTTGGCTCGGCAAGGCCATGGTCACGCAGTGCGTTGACCGTCTCCCCCCTGGTTCAGGCGAAACCTGCGTCGCGGAGTGTATCCAGCGTCAGTCCGCCGGTCGACGACGCTCCGTCTTCGAGCATCGTCCGGAGGGTCCGTTGGACGTACTTGCCGAGGATGTCGGTCTCGACGTGGACGGCCTGACCGACAGCGAGTTCGGCGAGGGTCGTTTCGCCAAGGGTCGTGGGGATCAGCGCGACGGAAAATCCGTCGTCCGTGACGTCCGCGAGGGTCAGGCTCACGCCGTCGATGGCGACCGACCCCTTGGGCACCATCTGCCCGAGCGTCTCGGGCGGTGCGGTGAAGGCAGTCCGCCAGTCCCCGCCGCGTCGCACGTCGGCGACGCGTGCGATTCCGTCGACGTGGCCCTGGACGATGTGCCCGTCGAAGCGTCCGTCGGCCGGCAGGGCCGGTTCGAGGTTGACCCGGCTGCCGGGACGGAGGTCCCCCAGCGTCGAACGACTGAGACTCTCGGCAACGACGTCGAATTCCCCGGCCGGGGGGTCCCGCCGGGCGGCGGTGAGGCAGAGGCCATTGACCGCGATGCTCTGGCCGGGCTGCAATCCTTCGCAGACCGGGCCGAGGTCGATGCGAACGCGCAGCCCCACCGTAGACCGGCTGACGGCCTGAACCACCCCGACGTGCTGGATGATACCCGTGAACATGGTTGCTGGTCAGGCTACAGGCTTTGGGCTTCAGGGAAAATCACAAAACGTCGACCAGGCGTTCGTTCTCCTTCCTGGAGCCTGCTGCCTGAAGTCTGACGCCTGAGGCCTGAAATCTGTTATAATCACTGGTCGTGAGATTGTGAATGGGAATCGCCGCCGAGTTGGTTTCTCCAGGAGAATGTATGCCCGAGTATCAGAAACTCACCCAACTGGTCCAGCAGATTGAATCGGTGGTGCTGGGTAAGAAACGCGCGGTTCGGCAGGCGGTGCTGGCGTTGCTGGCGCGGGGGCACGTGCTGCTGGAGGACGTTCCCGGCGTGGGCAAGACGATTTTGACGCGGTCGATCGCAGCGAGCATTCACGGGACGTTCAATCGCGTGCAAATGACGCCAGACCTGCTGCCGAGCGACATTCTGGGCGTGAGTATTTACGACAGCAAGAGCGGAGAGTTCACGTTCCGGCGGGGCCCGATTTTCGCGAATATTCTGCTGGCTGACGAGATCAACCGCACCACGCCGAGGACGCAGAGCGCGTTGCTGGAGGCGATGAACGAGGGCCAGGTCTCCGCCGACGGCGTGACGTACACGCTCGGTCCGCCGTTCATGGTCATCGCCACCCAAAACCCCTACGAGTTCGAAGGGACGTATTTCCTGCCGGAAAACCAGCTCGACCGGTTCATGATCCGCGTCCGCATGGGGCACCCGGACAAGGCGACCGAGAAGGAAATCCTCAACACGCAGCCCGCGCGGACCCGGCTGCCGAACCTCAAGCCCGTCATGACCAGCCAGGAGCTTCTGGCCCTGCAGGAGCGCGTCGGCGAAGTGCGGGTCGACGACGCGATCGTGAATTACATTCTCGACATCGCCGAGGCCACCCGTCGCAGCGACGAGTTGACGCTGGGCATGTCGCCAAGGGGTTCGCTGGCGCTGCTGCAGGCGGCGCGGGCCGCGGCGGTGCTCAGCGCGCGGGACTACGTCGTGCCGGACGACGTGAAGATACTCGCCCCGTCGGTCTGCTCGCATCGACTGATGGCCAAGGCCTTCGCCCACGACGGCGCGACCACCGCAGCCGAGGGCGTCTTCCACAAGATTCTCGAAACCGTCCCGGTTCCGCAATGACCACCGTCCGAGCCGAATTTGACGCCTCAGCGGTGCGGTCGGCTACCGTTACACGCAAGCGGCGGGTGACGTTCCGCATCACCCTGGCCGGCTGGTTGTTCCTGCTGCTCAGCGTGCTGATCGGCCTTGCCGCCGTTCGCAGCAACATGCCCTTGATGTTCATCGTCTTCGGGGCGATGTTCGGGGGCTTCGCGATCAGCATGGCCCTGGCCCAGGCGATGATCGCCGGCACGGAAGTCCACCGTGAGCTGCCCGGTCGGGCCTGGCAGTTCGAGACGGTCTACTTCGGCTACTACCTGCGGAACCATCGGCGGTACGGAGGTGTGCTGGGGCTGAGTCTCCGCGAACGGGCGCCGAAGGGCGTCGAGGACGCCTGCGGGTACTGCGTCTACCTGCCGCCCGGCGGGGTGTTCCGCTCCGGCAGCCGACTCCTGGCCGAACACCGCGGGCGGGTCGACCTGGAGGGCGTGGTTCTCTCGACGCGGTTTCCGTTCGGCCTGGCGGTGGTGCGGAGGCGGATCGACCAGCCGACCTCCCTGGTGGTCTGGCCGGCCAAGGGCAGGCTCAAGGCCGACCTGCTCCGCCACGGCGCGATGGAGACCTCCTCCGCCCAGCCGGGACGCCTCCAGGGCGGCCAGGACGAATTTTTCGGCCTGCGGGACTATCGCAGCGGGGACAACCCGCGATGGATCCACTGGCGGCGGTCGGCGGGGCGGATCAATCCGGTCGTCCGCGAGATGGCCCATCCCGTCCCGGACGTGCTGATGCTGGTCCTCGACGTCCAGCCGGGCGGGCAGACCCTCGAATCGCTGCTGTTCCGCGAGAAGCTCATCCGCCTGGCCGCGACCTTGGTCGACCACGCCCAGAACCGCGGCTATCAGGTCGGACTCGCCCTGGCCCTGCCGACCGGCCCGACCGTCTTCTCGCCCTCCAACAGCGTCGACCAGCGCTGTGCCATGCTCGACGCCCTCGCCGAGGCCGGCCCGGACCCCTGCGAACTCGCCGAAGTCCTCCGCGCGATCCGCCGACCCGTGCTGAGCAACGCCCAGACGCTGCTGCTCTCGCCCCGCCCGGACCGCGCGGACCGCTCGAAACTCGCCCATCTCGCCGAAGCGTCCCGACACCTCGAAGTCCTCCAGCCCCACGCCGTCGAGGCCGTCTTCGAGGACAACCCCCTCCTCGCCCGTGCCGACCGGGAGGGCGTCTGATGCCCGTCACCAGCTTTACCGCCAAGGACATCGGGCTGACCGAACGCCGTCGACTCGAACAGCCTTTGCTGGTGCTGATCTGGCTGGGGGCCGCGTCGTTCAGCCTCAACGAAGGCAACTGGCTGTACCTGCTGAGCAGCACGATCGGCGTGATCGTCAACATTCTGGCGGTTCGGCAGCACATGGAAATCTTCGTCAGCCGACGCCTCGTCAACACCGGCGTGTTGCTGGCGTCGCTGCTGATCGTCGCCGAGCACCTGACCAGCTATCAGCCCCTGCTGGTGACGATCGGACATTTCATGATCCTCATTCAGCTCTGCAAGCTCTTCGAACGCAAACGCACGCGGGATTACGTGCAGTTGATGGCGCTGAACATGCTGCTGATGGTCACGACCGCGTTGCAGTCGACGTCGCTGTGGTTCGCGGGGGTGCTGGTGGCGTACCTGGCCCTGGCGTGCTATGTCGCGATGGTCTTTACGCTCAAACGCGGGCTGGACACCGCAGCGGACGTCACCCTCGCCGGAGAGGCCGGCCCGCTGTCGATCCGGCAGGTGGCGTGGAACGTCGTCCGCGACTGGCCCGCCCGGCCGCTTCGGCGAACCGTCTGGACCGTCCTCCTGCCCGCGCTGGTGCTCTCGGCGGTGGCGTTTCTGTTCATCCCCCGCGCAGGCCGGGACTTCTTCCAGGCGATGGGAGGCAACCTGGTCAGCACCGGGTTCGATCCGACGCTTCGGCTGGGGGGACGGAAGGAAATCTACCTCTCCGACCAGATCGTCATGCGCGTCCATATCGGCCGACCCGTGGTCACCGACCAGCCCCTGCCCGAATCCTCGCGATACCTCCGCAGGCATGTCCTGGACCACTACGCCCAGCGAACCTGGCGAAATCGACAAGGCCAGGAACGCTACCGCCAGGCACCGCCCGAACCGCCCGCCGTCCCCGAAGCGTTCGGCAGGGATGTCCTCTGGCATACCGTCCGGCTCATGCCGCTGGTGCAATCCGTCGTCGTCGCGCCCCCCGCCACGGTGGAACTCCAGGCCCCGTCGGACATGATTGTCCGGGTCTCGCCGGACCTCGAATACGACATCGGGGCCGACAGCCACCGCCTGCAGCCTGACCTGCAGTACGGCACCTCCTCGCTGACGCTGCCCCTGAGCAAGACCCAGCGGCGCTGGCTGGCGTCCTGGCTGGGCCCGCCGAACGTCCCCCGCCAGCCCCACCGCTCCGTGCGCATCAGCCCCGCCAGCGAGCAGCAACTCCGCAGGCTCCTTCAGCAGTGGAGCGGGGAACTGTTGGCCGAACGCGACAACGCCCCCCGCTCCGAACGCGGCGAGATCAACGAACGGATCGCTCGTCGACTCGCCCAACGCCTCCAGGAACGCTGTACCTACACCCTCGATCTGACCGACAGCGACCCCGTACGCGAGCCCATCGTCGATTTTCTCTTCCACATGCGGAAAGGACACTGCGAATACTTCGCGTCCGCCCTGGCGGTGTTGTGCTGCCTGGCCGACATCCCTGCACGCGTTGCGACGGGCTTCGTCCTCAACGAATTCGACACCGATTCCCGCGAGTTCGTCGTCCGCCAGCGCGACGCTCACGCCTGGGTCGAGGTCTACCTGCCTCAGACCGGCTGGAGCCTTTTCGATCCCACCCCGGCCAGCCAGCGCATCGAGTCCATGCGGGACGCCTGGTGGTCCGGACTGAGAGACTTTTTCCAGGAAATCGAATACGCCTGGTACGCCAACGTCGTCGGATACGACCGCGACAGCCAGGAACAGGTCCAGGACCGCCTGCGTCGGCAGACGCGAGGCCTGGGCGACCGCCTCCTGGCCGGCGTACGGTCGCTCCGGGAAAGTTTCATCAAACTCCTGACCACCGGCGCGGTCGACCGCCTGCTGGCGTGGTTCCTGGTCGTGCTCAATGGGGTAACGCTGCTGGGCGTGGGCGCCTGGATCGCGATGCGCATCCGTCGACATCGCAGGCAGCCCGCCTCCTCCGCCTGGCGACGCAGGCTGAACGAACTCGACCACTTTCTCACACTGCTCGATCGTCGAGGCTTGAAACACCAGCCCAACGCCACCTTGCGGGAACATCTCCACCAGGCTGCCGGACGGTTCAACCTGCCGCAGACGCCGTTGGCGTCGCTGTTGGCGGTTCATCACCGCTGGCGGTGGGGCGGAGTCGCACCCGACGAACAGCAGCTCCGGCTCTGCCAGAAGTGCCTCCGCGTCCTGACCCGTCACCTCGAAGAGCAACGCGCTGGCCATCGCAACGCCCCCGCGACCGACTGAATCGGCAAGACGGCTGGCTTTGAATTGCTGAGCCCCTCAAAAGTCGACGGAACGGAACACCAGGGCGATTCGTCAACGCAAAGAATAGGGTACCTTGAAAAATTCGATTTGCGAGATCGCGCCGAGACTTTGCTTGCTG
>CAYMAP010000028.1:0-18699 GCA_964388425.1 uncultured Planctomycetaceae bacterium | reverse complement strand
TTGACGAATCGCCCTGCTTTTTCGTTCCGTCGACTTTTGAGGGGCGCATCAAAATTCGAATGATCCAAACAATTCGGCAAGACGCTCAGTCGGACTGCGAGTCTCGCCGCTCCTGCCCGGCCTCGAGGTCCACCGGCAAGACGTCGGCGAAGACCAGCCCCTTCCGGCTACGCTTCCGCTGGTAAAAAATGGCCAGGTTGCGCATGTAGATCAGCGAGCTGAGGCTGAAGGCCAGAATAAATACCAGCCGGCCGACGTGGATGGCGTACAGCAGCGTGATGAAACCGCCCAGCAGCGACATGTACCAGAACGCCACCGGTACGACGGTACGCCTCTTGCGCTCCGAGGCGATCCACTGGATGATGAACCGCCCGAAGAACACCCCCTGCCCGAGGAACCCGACCAGTTCCCACCACGGGTTGGCCCCGGCACGGACGAAGGGCGTGGCGATGATTTTCCAGAGATAATCGATCAGGGAATCCATGGGGTGTCCTTTCTGCAGAAGAGGAAGGGGTAATTCTATCGCGCGGCTGCGGGGCGTGTCACGGTCTCCGGGCCTCACTGCCTCCCGGCCGGACTTCCCGCCGGGCCGACAGGACGGTACAATGCCCGCCACCATGACCGAACCCGCCGTCCACCTGTCCATCGTCGCGCCGGCCTACAACGAGGCCGACGCCCTGCCCGACCTGCTGGCCGAGTCCGTCGCCGCCGGTGAAGCGGTCGGAGAACCCTTCGAGGTCGTCATCGCCAACGACTGCTCGACCGACCGCACGGGCGAGGTCCTCGACCGCCTGCGGAGTCAGTACCCCCAGCTCCGCGTGCTGGATCTGGCGTTCAACAGCGGGCAGTCGGCCGCCCTGGACGCGGCGCTGCGGTCGGCCCGGGGCCGCTACATCGCCACCCTCGATGCCGACGGACAGAACGACCCCGCCGACATCCCCCGGCTGCTGGCCGAGGTCGTCGACGATCGCTGCGACCTGATCAACGGCTGGCGGAAGGACCGCCAGGACACCGGCTTCCGCAGACTCGTGAGCCGATACGGCAATGCCTTCCGCAACGCCGTGACGCGTGAGGCGCTGCACGACTCCGGCTGCGGGCTGAAAGTCTTCCGCGCCGAGTGCATCGAACGCCTGAAGCTCTTCGACGGCGGGCACCGATTCTTCGCCACACTCGTCCGCATGGACGGCTGGAGGGTCAAGGAAACGCCCGTCCACCATCGGCGCCGCACCACGGGCGTAGCCAAGTACGGCTTCCTGGACCGGCTGCCGAAAGTCCTGCGCGACGCCTTCGGCGTCCGCTGGCTGCAGGGCAAAACCACCCCCTGGCGGGCGACCGAACGGTAGCGATCAGGAAACAGAGCAATACAGCGTGGCTGCAGGCATCCACCCTCCAGGTTTACCCCCGAACGTAAAACAGGTGCCCCCCGCATCGGCAGTCCGACGCACCGAACCCGGGAATGAACCGCCCGAACCGCCCGGCCAGTTCTTCTGCCAGCCGGCACTCAACGTCCTTCCCTCCGGCAATCAGGACCGCCCCGACCATTTCCGCCCGGCTTGAGAGGAAATCGACATGCCAGCGCCGGGGCTTGTCCGACCGGGCGTGCCTGGCCAGCCTCGCCAGGCGGTTCCGCTGGGCGCTGCCGACGTAAAAATACCACCCCGCCGGAAAAGCGAATGTCCCCAACCGACCCACGGCGAACGTCTCGTCCAGCTTCAGCCGAAATACCGCAATGTACAGGCCCGCATCCGACATGAATCCAAATGTCGAATGACGGATGATGAATGTCAAATGACAAACACGCGGGGAGAAGAGGCAACTTGTTGCCCCCTCGCAGACTCTTTCGGCTACAATGAGGAGATCATGGCCGAACGACCGACAGTGGAATTCTGGAAACTCTCCGGGTCGGGCAACGACTTCATCTGCATCGACAACACCGGCGGGTGCTTCGACGGCCTGCTGAACGACACCGAGGCGGCCCAACGGTTCGCGCGAACTTGCTGCGCCCGCGGACACGGCATCGGCGCCGACGGGCTGATCTTCTCAAGCCCGCCCGAGATCGAAGAGGTCGCCGACGTCGCCGCGAGGTTCTTCGAAGCCGACGGAAGCGAATGCGAACTCTGCGGCAACGGGACGGGCTGCTGCGTGCGCTTCGTCGTCGAGACCGGCCTGGCACCGGACCGCGAGCTCCGCATCCTTACCCCCGCCGGCGTGGTCCGAGGCCAGCAGGTCGACTGGCCCTTCGTGAAGGTCTGCATCCCCTCGCCCGAGGACCGCCGGACCAACCTGGACGTCCCCGTCGACGGGGACGTCCTCCGCTGCGATTACGCCCTGGCCGGCGTGCCCCATCTGGTGACCTGGGTCGACGACATCGACGCCGTCGACGTCCAGACCGTCGGGCGGGCGTTGCGGCACCACCCGGACTTCGCGCCCCGCGGGGTCAACGCCAACTTTGTCCAGGTCATCAACCCCGGCGAGATCTTCGTCCGCACCTACGAATACGGCGTCGAGGACGAAACCCTCGCCTGCGGCACCGGCAGCAGCGTCTCGGCGATCATGACCTGCCTCCGCGAAGCCTGGCCCCAGGCCTTCACCCAGTGCCGCCAACCGATCCGCGTCCGGGCACGCAGCGGCGAGACCCTGCGGGTCTACTTCGACCTCGCCGCCGACGGAACCATCCGCGACGTCTGCCTCGAAACCGCCGTCCGACAGGTCGCCCGAGGCTGCCTCGCGCCGGAATTCCTCGCCGAAGCCCTCGTCCTCCCGGAGCCCGCCTGACCCGTGCTCTCGATCGACCAGAACTCCACCAGCCTCTGGGACACGCTGCCAAAGCTCCACGCCCTGGCACGCACCGGGCAGACCGTCACCCATTGCGTCGAGGATGTCGACGTCGCCTTCACCCGCATCGGCGGGCAGGTCGACGAACCCGACCTCGAACTGCTCGGCGAGCAGTTCCACCCGTCAGGCCAGCAGGACTGGGGAGCCGCCGTCTTCTACCACGCCTTCCTCGGGCGACTGCCCCTGGAACTGCACACCCTCGAACCGGCCCTGGGCATGAAGCTCCCCGCCCTCGCAAAAAAACTCGACACGGACATCGACGACCTCTACAGCCGCCATTCGATCAGCGACAACTGGATGCTCGTCGGTTCGAGCTACGTCGGCGACAAGCGCCACCATCGGTTGATCGGCGACCTGCCCGTCACCGAGACGGCCCCCTTCCTGCGCGACCTGCTGGGCAGGGCCCGCCAAGACTGCTTCGACCGTTTCCCCGCCGAGGACTGTCGAGAACGAACCGACGCCTGGTTCGACGCCGAGACCGACCGCGTCGAACGACTGATCGAACGGCACGCCGAGGACACGCTCGATACGCTCTACGCCGACTGGCTCGAGGAACACCTCGACGGAAACGTCGCTCTCTCGCGGACGTCCGATCTGCCCGCCATGCGATGCGACACGGAACGCAACCCCCTGCTGGCGATGTTCACAGCCGACTACGCGACACTCGCCGACCTGTACAACCGAGCCGTCCGGAACGCAGGCGTCGGCCTGCGCGAGTTGGACACCGGCCGCGGCGAGTTGCCCTTCTTCGCCGTGCGCCGACGCGACGGGCGGCTTGTCCGCACGGGTCTTGCCCTGAACCGAGGCAAGCTGCACGTCGGGGACGACAGCTTCGGCCTCCTGCCCGGCGGGGACCTGCCCTGCGGAGCGATCCGCGACGCCGGCATCCTCGCCCTGCCCGGCAAGGCGGCGGTGCTGGTCCTGCAGGTCCGCCTCGGTCCCGACGCCGACACCCTCGCGCTGCCGCATCTCGGCTCGCCCTACGTCCCCGCCGCTGACCGGCTCGCCGACCTCCTGGCCGAGCGTGACTTGCTGCCCGGTCCGCTCCAGCCGATCGTCCGCGTCCGTTTCGGCTTCCTCGACGCCCTGAAGAAGATCGACCGCCCCCTCCGATTGCCCGGACACCTGGCTCGGATGACAGGCCGGGAGGAAATTCCCGCAGCCAAATTCGGGTCGACCTGGCGGGACCTTGTCCGCGAGGCGACCGATCGGCTCGAACGCCTCGCCGACGACGGAGCACGCGATTGCTGGCAACGCGAACACTTCGCAACACAGTTCGAGGACATCGATCAACTCCAGACCCGAAAACAGCAAGCCGCCCGAGACAACCCCAAGGACCCGAAGGTCCGCGAACTCTGGGGGCGGATCAAGGAACTCCAAGCGGATATTCTCGCCGGGACGCTCCAGCGATGCGTCGACGACTGGCAGGTCCGCCAACTCGAAACCTGGGATTCCCGCGGCGCCCTGCTGCCGTGGTGCATCGCGCTGGGCGGAGAGGACTTCTACAAACAACTGATCGCCAACGCCCGCTGCACGAAGGAGACCGGATGAGCATCGACCGAATCCGCCGCCACTACCTGCCCCGGCTGGCACGGGGACAGGAGAATTTCGAAAAGCTCGACTGGTCCGCCGAGCAAAGCCAACTCGCCCGTTTCGAGGTCCTGCCCCGTGCCGTCGACCTGTCGGGCAGGAGTCTGCTGGACGTCGGCTGCGGGCTGGGGGACCTGGCGTGGTTTCTCGACGAACACAGGCTGTCCGTCGAGTACACCGGCCTGGACGTCCTGGAAGAAATGGTCTCTGGCGCCCGAAACGCCCACCCCGGCCGACGGTTCGTCATCGGCGACCTGTTCGGCCCGGACGACCCGCTACCGGGCGAGACCTTCGATATCGTCTTCTGCTCCGGAGCCTTGAACCTCAACCTCGATAACAATCTCGAATTCGCCGAACGCGCTCTGGCGATCATGGCCGGCCGGGCCGAAACCGCCCTGGTCGTCAACTTCCTCCACGTGCGTGAACCCGCCGGCGACTCGCGATACTTCCACTACGACCCCGCCGCCATTCGGGACATTCTCGAACAACGCGACCTCGACGTCCGCATTCTCGAGGACTACCTGCCCAACGACTTCACCGCCGTCGCGACACCGAAACCACGGAATTGAGGCAAGTCGACAGGTCTCATGCGTTCGCGTTTGCTCGCGGCGGAACACCGCGGAGGGTTTGCGCCCCCCTTCCGGTGGGGGCACGCGGGGGGCTCAGTTCATGCTCACGCGGAGTTCGTCGAAGCGGACGTCGATGTACTCATGGTTGCCCGCCAGTCGCCCGGCGTGGTCGGCGACGTATTCGTCGAGGTAGCGAAGCTTCCGATCGGGCGAAATCACCCAGTCGCCCCCGTCGGGGTGCGGAAACCGGCCGAAGCGGATATCGGTCGGTCGGCTTCGACCCTGCTGGGCGTACATGCGGAGTTCCGGCTCCATGGACGAGACCCGCTCGCGGAAGTTCCGCACGTCGACGACGGTAATCTGGTTGGCGTAGGGCTTGCCCAGCACCAGCCGGACCAGTCGAAGCCCCGCCCGGAGGTCGTCGGCCTGCCAGGGTTCGCCCTGGACAGGCGGGCAGGTCGCGACGCCGTCGATGAGGATGAAGTGGATCGGCATGGGCACCAGACCGGCGGGCACGGCGTCGGGGTAGACGAAGTATCGCACATGGCCGTCGACGCGGGTCGCCCACTTGGGGACCTGCTCGTAGGGCAGGACCACGCCGTCGGCGTCGACGTAGTGCGTCCGCTGCTGGTAACG
Organism: uncultured Planctomycetaceae bacterium; assembly: GCA_964388425.1. Lineage (GTDB taxonomy): Bacteria > Planctomycetota > Phycisphaerae > SM23-33 > SM23-33 > CAYMAP01. The sequence goes on along the minus strand of CAYMAP010000028.1, from coordinate 13,069 downwards.
GATGCGCGCGATGGGGCGGCGGTAATGGGCGTGGACGCGGACCGCGCCCCGCTTTACGCCCAGCCGGACTCGGCGGACCTCGGCGACCTCGCCGATCCATGGGCACTGCTCCGCCAGCCGATGCACCGTCTCGCAGAGCGTTTCATCCTCGAAGGCCAGCCCCTCCGGGGTGACCTGCGAGAGGATCAGCCGATTGAGCGTCGGGGGGAGCCATTTCGGCAGGTCGACCAATTCGACCTGATAACGCACCGGTGCGATGCCTCCCCGCTGGGCAAGGACGTAGCGTTCCATCGCGTCGAAGCCTGCGACGACACCCAGTCCGACCCCCGCCAGCAGCACCGCCCAGGCGCCCAGCACGCCGGCCCGTCGAAGCGCCCGGCGGAAGCGGCTCGGTCCGCCCAGGGAAGAAGCGGATTTCGAAGGGGTCTTGCTCTTTGGGGATGTCAGCTTCCGTGCCATCGTTGCTCCGTGGTCTTTTGACTTTTCAGGACGCGCACAGGCTCCGGGTCATGGCCAGGTCGACGATACGCTGGCAGAGGGCCGGAAAGTCCAACCCGATCTGTTTTGCCGCCATCGGCACGAGCGAATGGCTCGTGAACCCGGGGATGGTATTGATCTCCAGGACCTGCGGCGTGCCGCTTTCCTCAAGCAGAAAGTCCACACGGGACAGGTCCCGGCAGCCGAGGCTTCGGTGGGCGGTTAGGGCATCGCGCCGGATGCGCTCGGCGAGCGTGTTGTCCAGGCCGAGATCAAAACGGTATTGCGTGCCGGCGGCGTCGGCGTACTTCGCGTGGTAGTCGTAAAACGTCCCGGCGGGGAGAATTTCCAGCAGGGGCAGAGGTTCGTCCCCGAGAATCCCGACCGTCAGCTCGCGCCCCTGGATGTAACGCTCGACCATGACCCGCCCGTAGCGGTCGAGTAGATCGTCGATAGCGTCGTCGCGGGAACAGGCGTCGGGGCAGAGGAAGACGTCGAGGCTCGATCCGCCGCTGACGGGCTTGACGACGACCGGCGGGTCGATTTCGCCCAGCCAGCGGGCGACGTCGGCGGGTTTGTGGAAACGTTCGAGGATCATCCAGTCCGGCGTCTCGAGTCCGGCGCGGAGGAAAAGTTGCTTGGCGGCGGCCTTGTCCATGCCCAGCCGGCTGGCTCGCGGCGGTGAGCCTGTGTACCGCAACCCGCGCTGCTCGCAGAGCTCCTGGACCTGCCCGCTCTCGCCGAAATCCCCGTGCAAGGCGATGAAGAACAGGTCCGTATCGGCCCGGTCGAGGGCGGCGGTCCCCCCCGGCGTGATGTCGGCGCGCGTAACGCGATGGCCCCTCGATGCCAGGGCGTCGGCGACGGCCGAGCCGCTCATCAGCGAGACCTCGCGCTCCGCGCTGGGCCCGCCCATCAGAACCGTGATGTCCAGGTTGCCGCTCATGACATCGTCATCATACATGCCACACCGCCTTCCGTGGTGGGTGCCCGCCGTCGGCTTCAAGGCCCGGCGACGGTTACCAGACTTCGATTTCCTTTTCGAGGTTGACGTTGAACTCGCGAGCGACGGTGTCGCGGATCAGGTCGATCAGCTTGAGCACGTCGAAAGCGGTCGCTCCCTTCTCGGCGATGATGAAATTGGCGTGCTTGTCGCTGACGACCGCCCCGCCGATGCGTTTGCCCTTCAGACCGGCCTTGTCGATCAATGCCCCGGCGCTCATCCCGCGGGGATTCTTGAAAATACAACCCGCGTTCCGCCCGCCGAGCGGCTGGGTGTTTTTCTTGTACATCCAGATCTGCTTGACTTCCTTGAGAATGCGGTGGGGGTCGTCTTCGGAGAGGCTGAACCGCGCGCGGAGGATCAGCTTGGCGGTGATGTTCGTGCTCCGATAGGCGAAGGCCAGGTCGTCCCGCATCCGCTGGAATTCCACGCCCTCCTCGGTCATGACGTCAACCTGTTCGACGGCCGATCCGATGTCCCCGAACGCTCCGCCGGCGTTGAGCTTGACCGCCCCGCCGACCGTGCCCGGAATACCCGTCAGTCCTTCCAGGCCGCATCGGCCTTCGCGAACGCAGCGGAGAACCAGCGCTGCGAGTTCGACCCCGGCCCCGGCCGTCACGCCGGATTCGTCGAAGCTCATCGCCGTGAAGGCTTCGCCGGTAAGCTGGATCACCACGCCGTCGACGCCCGTGTCGGGCACGAGCAGGTTCGCCCCCCCGCCCAGCACGCGGACGGAGGCCTCGTGGTCCCGGCATCGGCGGAGAACGTCCAGGAGTTCCTCGATGCTGCGGGGGCGCACGAAGTACCGCGCCGGCCCGCCCAGGCGGAACCAGGTATGCGGAGCCAGGGGCTCGTCGGTCCTAACGATTTCGTCCAAGCCAGCGAACAAGCTCATCGGCCACTTCCCAGATGCTTCCGGCGCCCATGGTCACAACCAGGTCGCCCTCGTCCAGTACGTCTTTGAGGTAGTCCTGAATCTGCTGGAAGGTCCGCAGATAAAACGCCATCCCGCCGCGAAGGCGAATCTGCGCGACCAGGTCCTTCGAGGAAATATACTCTTTCTCCTCCTCGCTGTCCCGCACGAAGTAGATCTCCGGCAGGACGACCTCGCTGGCCAGGGCGAAGCTGGAGGCGAAGTCTTTCAGCAGGAACCGCGTTCGGCTGTGCTGGTGGGGCTGAAAGACGCAAACGATCCGTCGGGGCTGATAGGCGTCCTTCAGGGCACGGAGCGTCGCCTGGATTTCCGTGGGATGGTGGGCGTAGTCGTCGACGACCGTCACGCCCCGCCCGCACCCTTTGAACGTCATTCGCCTGCGCGTACCGGCAAAGCGGGGGAGATGTTCGGCGATCTGCTCGCCGGTGAGTCCGGCGTGGAAGAGCATCGCCGTCGCCGCCAGGGCGTTGTAGGCATTGTGCAGCCCGGGCTGGGGACAGAGGAACTGGCAGAACGCCTGGCCGTCCTTGAGGACGTCGAGGTTCAGTCGACCGCGGTGGGGGTTGAGGATCACGCCCCGCCAGTGGCAGCCCTCGGTCAGCCCGAACGTCTCGATGTCGCATCGCGCCTCGCGGACGGCCTGGAGGACGTTGCGGTCCTCGCCGTTGACAACCGCCAGCCCCCCCGACGCCAGGCCGTTGGCGAAGGCACGGAAGGCTTCGACAATCGCGTCCAAGTCGCGGTAGCAGTCGAGGTGGTCTTCTTCGAGATTCAGAATCGTCGCGTACTGCGGGTGGAGGTTCAGGAAGCTGCGGTCGTACTCGCAGGCCTCGGCGATGAAGTGCCTGCCCTGACCCACTCCGCTGGGCCCGCCGAGCTGGTCGACCGTCGCGCCGACGATGAAGCTGGGGTCGACGCCAGCGGCCTGGAGTGCCCAGGCGATCATGGCGGCGGTCGTGCTCTTGCCGTGCGTGCCCGCGACGGCGAGCCCGACCTTTTCGTTCATCAGCCGACCGAGCATCTCGGCGTACTTGACCACCTCGATGCCTCGCTGTCGGGCGGCGAGGAGTTCGGGGTTCTGGTGGGCGATGGCGGCGGAGTGGACGACGAGATCACACTCAGCGGGGAGATTTTCGCTGCGCTGCCCGACGTGGATGGTCGCGCCCTGACTGCGGAGTTTCTCGGCGATGCCGTTGCCCGAGGCGTCCGAGCCGCTGACCACCGCCCCGCGGTCGAGGAGCATCTGGGCCAGTGCACGCATCCCCGCCCCGCCGATGCCGATCAGGTGGACCCGTCGGCCGGTAAACGACTCAGCCGTCCGCGGGTGTGACGTGTCCGTTCGAATGTCCATTCCGTGGTTCATGCTAGCTCCCTGCCGCATCGCGGTCAAACAAGACGGCTCTCGCCAACGGGCGCACATCGACCCGCCCCGTATTCGTTATCGGCCAGTCGGGGAGCAGAGCTTCAGTCCGGCCAGACGTGCCAAGTGGCAAGTGTGGAGTGCCTGTTGCCGATTTCGGATTCCGGATTCACACAAAACAAACACCCCCCACGGGCTTCCGGGGAGAATTCACTTCGACCTTCGACCTTCGCCCTTCGCCATGCGTCTGAGCCAGTCGGCGACGGCGGAGGCCGCGTCGGGGCGAGCAAGGTCGGCCACCGCCTGCCGCAGGGCCCGCAAGGCCGATTCGTCGCGCATTGCGTGAAGAAGTGTGTTTCGCAACCCCTCGGCGTTCGTCCAGGTGTCGCAGTGATCGTCGAGGACGAGGGCAGCGCCGCTGTCAGCCAGGGCGGCGGCGTTGAGGTACTGCTGCCGATCGGCGTGGTGCGGATAGGGCAGGATGACCGCGGGCGTGCGGGTGGCAATCAGTTCCGCGACGGTACCCGCCCCGCCCCGACAGAGGGCGAGGTCAGCCGCAGCCCAGGCGTGGTCCATCCGCCGGCAATACTCCAGCACGACGGCGTGAATCGGGCGGGCGTTGAACGCCTGGGCGGTGGGCTTGTGCAGGTCAGGACCGGCGATGACCAGGAGCTGCCACGTGTCGGTCAGCTCGTCGAAGTCCTCGGCCAGGGCGGTGACGGCCTCGGTCAGCGAACGGGCCAGCAGCGACCCGCCGAAGACCAGCAGCGTGCGCCGATCGGGGGCGAGCCCGAGCGAACGGATCGCCTCGTCACGGTCGGCCCGCAGCAGCCCCGGTCGGATCGGGCACCCCGTGCAGCGGACCCAAGCTGACGCCCCGCCGAAATGCTCGGCCGTCGACTCGAACTGGGTGAAGATCGTCCCGACTTGGCGGGCGAGATAGCGGTTGGCCTTGCCGGGGACGGCGTCGGGGTTCAGCAGCGCCGTCGGCAGGCCCGCGCGAGCGGCGGCGCGGACGACCGGACCGGCCGCGAACCCGCCCAGCCCCAGCACGGCCGCGGGTTGGAGGTCGGCCAAAAGCGTCCGCGCCAACGCGACCGACTCCCGCCAGGCAAGCCAGAACCCGGGCCAACCGAACGGATTGGACCGGATCGGGCGGACGGGCTGGGGGACAAAGGGATGATCGAGCGGCCCGAGGACGCGGGCGTCGATCGGACGGTTGCTGCAGGCGAAGACGACGCGGGCGTCGCAGCCGGCGTCGGCAAGGGCCTCGGCGACGGCCAGGCCCGGGTACAGGTGCCCGCCCGTTCCCCCGCCGGCGAAGATGAACGTCGGGCGTTCCATCGCTACCCCATTGCGGAGGGAGCGGGCAGGTTCGCCCGGTCCGCCGCAGACGATCGAACGACGGTCGGTCGCGGTTCGCAAAGGTTTTGGCTCGTCCGGGCCGAGACGCTCACGATCATCGCCACCGCGCCGGCCATCACCACCAGCCCGGTCCCGCCGGCGGACATCAGGGGCATGGCGATGCCGGTCGGGGGCAGGAGGACGAGATTGACGGCCAGGTGCATCAGACCCTGGAGGACGACCATCACTCCGAGCGTCGCCGCCAGCACCCTCCCGAAGGGGTCGGCAGCCCGGCGTGCGATGCGTCGGCACAACAGAAGGAACACCACCATCAGTCCGCCCAGCAGCGCCGCCCCGACGAAGCCCCACTCCTCGCAGAAACTCGCGAAGAGAAAGTCCGTGCTGTCCTCGGGCAGGAACCCGAGCTTGCGCACGCCGTTGCCCAGCCCCGCGCCGGTCCACCCGCCGGAGAGGACCGCCAGGAGCGATTGGCGAATTTGATACGTCGAGGGGTTCTCCGTCGCCCACGGATCGAGCAGGGCCTCGATGCGCTGCAGCCGGAACGGCGTGGAGATGACGATGTGAAAAAACACCCCGCCGGCCAGCACGGGCAGCGGCGCGAGAAAGTACCACGGCACGCCGGCGAGGAAGAACGCCGCCCCGGCCAGCAGCCCGATCAGCACGGCCGTGCCGAAGTCCTGCGTGAGGGTAAGCCCGACGCACAACAACGTGACCAGCCCGGCGACGGCGAAGGTGGCCAGCGAGCGGACGTTTCGGCCGGGCCGGGTCAGCCAGGCCGACAGGAATACAGCCAATGCGATCTTGACCAGCTCGCTGGGCTGCAGCCCGATGGAGTAGTTGCGAGGCCCGATGCGGATCCAGCGAAACTTGCCCCCCACCCCATGCCCGACGCCGGGCACGAAGACCAAGCAGGCCAGGACCAGGGCGAGCAGCAGCCCGAACCCGGCCAGCCAGGGCACGCGTCCGCGGAGCAGCAGCAGGCGGTAATCGAATCGCCAGCCCAGCAGGAGGACGACCGCGGCGACGACCGCGAACACCCCCTGCCGAACGTCCACGCGGGCATACCAGGGCCCGGTCTGCCCGACCGTCGCCAGAGCGCTGTGTACCGTTACGACGCCCAGCCCGATCATCGCCAGGGCGACCACGATCAGCCCCTGCCCCGCCGCGTTGTCGCGCATCGGCAGGCAATGAATCGTCGAAGCGGCTCTGTCCTGTCCGTCCGTCATGGAATCACCCGTTGAGTGTTCTGTTTTTCTTTTCCCTTTCCGCATTTCACCCTCTGCGTTATCCGAGTCTCAGGCTGCCCAGGGCCAGCAGCAGGAAGAGAATCCCGAGAATCCAGAACCGCGTGACGACCTTGGTTTCGGCCCATCCGCCGAGGTGGAAATGATGGTGCACCGGCGCGCAGCGGAAGATGCGTTTGCCTTCCAGTCCGCCGCTGCGGTACTTCGTGAACTTGTAGTACCCGACCTGGAGGAGGACGCTGGCGGCTTCCATGACGAAGACGCCCGCGGCCAGCAGGAGGAGGATTTCCTGGCGTGTGACAACGGCGATGTAGCCAAGGAGCACGCCCATCGGCAGCGAGCCGGTGTCGCCCATGAAGACGGCGGCGGGGGCGGCGTTGTACCAGAGGAACCCCAGCAGCGCGCCGAACATTGCCGAGCAGAGCACGGTCATCTCGGCCGAGAACGGCACGAAGGGTAAATGAAAGATCGCCGCCCAGCGGGCTACCCCGACGATCCAACTGATGACGAGGAAAAAGCCGACGACAAGCAGCAGGCACCCGCTGGCCAGGCCGTCCATGCCGTCGGTGAGATTCACGGCGTTGCTCGAACCGGTCATGACCAGCACCATGATGAGGGCGTAAACGAGGAAGGGCAGGTGAAAGGACAGGTCGGAGAAGGGCAGGAAGAAGCTGTGGGCGGGGTTGTAGAGCTGGCCCGTGCCTTCGTCGACGTAACTGGCCGAGCCGTACTTCCAGACCGAATGGCTCAGCACGACGACAAGGCCGATCTGGTGGACGAGTTTGGCCCAGCTCGGCAGGCCGTCCCGGCTGGGGTCGTCGGGCTTGCGGGAGAGTTTCAGCCAGTCGTCCCAGCCCCCGATGCAGCCCATCCAGACCAGCGCCAGCAGCGCCGAGATGATGTACGTGTTCCGCAGGTTGGCGAAGAGCACGACGGACAGGAAGATCGCGATGACCATCAGCGCCCCGCCCATCGTGGGGGTGGCGGACTTATGGCGGGTCAGGGCGTTGAGGTCGGCGTGGTCGAATTCCGGGCGGTCGCCGATTTTCTTCTTCATCAGGAAGCGGATGAGTTTGGGCCCGAGGAGGATCACGAGCAGGAAGCTCAGCAGCCCGGTCATCCCGATCCGCAGCCCCAGCCCGCCGGTGGCGAAGTAGCCCTGGAAGAGCCAGTACATCACGGCTGACCTTCCTTGCCGGCCTGGAGTTCCCTGCCGATGCGGACGAGCGGTTCAACAAGCGTCTCCATGCCCATGGCGCGAGAGCCTTTGAGAAGTACGAGATCGCCCGGACGAATGATTTCGCCGAGTTGAGGGACCAGTTCGGCGGGGGTGTCGCTGAGACGTGTGTCCTTGCCGGCTTCCTGTGCAGACTGCGCGAAGCGTGCGCCGAGGGAGCCGACGCCGATGATGAGGTCGACGCGTCGTGCGGCGAGTTCGCGTCCCAACCGGGCGTGGAGTTCTTCGGCTTTCTCGCCAAGTTCGAGCATGTCGCCGACGATCATCACCCTGCGGGGAGCCTTGCAGGCGTTGAGCACATCGACGGCCGCGGAAAGGCTGGCGGGGTTGGCGTTGTAGGTGTCGTTGAGGATTCCGATCGCACCGGCGTCGATGCGTTCGAGTCGCATGGGCACGCCGGAGAAATCCGCCAGGGCCCGTCCGGCGTCTTCCTGCTGGAAGCCGAAACGTGCGGCGATGGCCATGGCGGCAAGGGCGTTGAGGGCGTTGTGCTTGCCGGGTACGGGCAGGTCGTAGCAGTCGCGGTCGTTGACCTGAAATTGTTGTGTTCGTCCGTCGCACTCGTAGCCGGTCAGGCGGAGGTGGGCGCTGGCCGCGGTCCCGAAGCGGATCATTCGTTTTTCGTAGCTCTTCAGGGCGTGGTCGAGGTGGGGGCTGTCGGCGTTGACGACGGCGATGTCGCGCTGGCCGAGCCAGCCGAGAATGGAGGCCTTCTCGACGGCAATGTGATCGAGGGTGGGGAGCTTTTCGAGATGGGCCTGGCCGATGTTGGTGATGACCGCGATGTTGGGTTTGACCGCACGGGTCAGACGGGCGATCTCGCCTGGTGCGTTCGTGCCCATTTCGCAGAGGACGTAGTCGTCCCCCGCGCCGGCTGACAGGAGCGTCAGGGGCACGCCGATCTCGTTATTGAAATTTTTGGGGCTGGAGGTGCCCTCGTGCCGTTTGGCGAGGATGTGATCGGCCATGCGTTTGACCGTGGTCTTGCCGTTCGACCCGGTGATCCCGACGACCGTCGCGGGGATCACCGAGCGGTAGAACGCCCCGAGATCCAGCAGGGCCGCGCGGGCGTCCTCGACCGCAATGACGCCGGCGGGAAACCGTTCCAGCACGTCCTGCTCGGGGACCCGCAGGAGGCTGACGACGGCGGCGACGCAACCGGCCGAGGCTGCCTGTTCGATAAAGTCGTGCCCGTCGAAATGCTCGCCGCGGATGGCGATGAACAGATCGTCGGGTTTTGCGGTCCGGCTGTCGACGCTGACGCCGCGGATGGGCAGGGGCTGGTTCCGGCTGACCCATCTGCCCCGGACGGCCTGGCGGACTTCCTGACCTGTCATGGCTCGCATCATGTCCCAGCCTCCTGTCGTGCATCCAGCAGATTCCGGGCGATCTGGACGTCGTCGAAGTCGCGTCGTTCCTGGCCGACGATCTGGCACGTTTCGTGCCCTTTGCCGGCCAGCAGGACGACGTCGTCTGAACCGGCCAGGCCGATCGCCCGGGCGATGGCCTCGCGCCGGTCAGGTTCGGTGAGAACCTTCGACCGAGCGCCGGCCGGCACGCCGGCGAGGATGTCGTCGATGATCGCCGCCGGGTCCTCGTTGCGGGGGTTGTCGGAAGTGACGACGACGCAATCGGCGAGGTCGCAGGCGACGGCAGCCATGCGGGGGCGCTTGGAGCGGTCCCGGTCGCCCCCGCAGCCGAACATCACGATCAGACGCCCTTTCGTGATCGGGCGCAGCGCGCCGAGAACATTGGCCAAGGCATCGTCGGTGTGGGCGTAGTCGACAAAGACGTCGCCGCCTGGGCCCGGCACGCGCTGGAGCCTGCCCGGGATGGCCTCGACGTGTTCGAGGGCTTGAGCAGCGTCCTGGAGCCTCACGCCGACGGCCCGGCAGGCGGCGACGGCGGCGAGCAGGTTGTAGACGTTGTGTCGCCCGATCAACGGCGTCCGCAGACGGACGGATTCACCCGCGAGGGTCAGTTCGACGTCCGTCCCTTCGATGTCGATGCGTTCGATGCGTCCCTGCAGCTCGGCGGCCGGACTGAGCCCGTACCAGCAAACGCGGGCGCGGGTACATCCTTCGATGATGTCCGCGCGGGAGTCGTCGCGGTTGATAACAGCGGTGGCACGGTCGGGCAAGGACTCGAAGAGCATGCACTTGGCCGAGAGGTAGCTGTCCATGTCGCCGTGGTAGTCCAGATGGTCGCCGGAGAGATTCGTGAAGATGCCCACGTCGAAGGGCACGCCCGCGGTCCGACGCTGCTGAAGGGCGTGGCTGGACGTTTCCATGACCAGATGCGTCGCACCGGCGGATCGCATTTCATCCATCAGGTCGGCCAGGGCGACGGGGTCGGGCGTGGTCATCCTCGCCGGGACGGACCGCGTGAGGGTTTCGTAGGTGATCGTGCCGATGAGCCCGGTCGGGTGACCGGCCTGCTGGAGGATGGCGCGGACGAGGTGGGCGACGGTGCTCTTGCCGTTCGTGCCGGTGACGGCCAGACAGGTGAGTTTCCGCCCGGGCCCGCCCCGGAGGGCCTGGGCAAGTTGCCCGAGCGCCTCGGCCGAGTCGGGAACAACGGCATGCGGCGTTTCGCAGCCGTCGGGCAGGAAGGAAGCGTCCTCGCAGACCACGGCTGACGCACCGGCCGACAGGGCCTGTCCGACGAAGTCATGTCCGTCGTGCGACCCGCCCCGCACGGCCACGAAGCATGTTCCAGGCTCGATGGATCGACTGTCTGCGGACACGGAACGAACGTCGGCCTCGCCGTAGCGAGCGAGGACCGGCAGAGACAACTCGTCCAGTAACGCGTTCCATCGCATGCCAGATCCGTGAGTCTACAAAAAAGACGCGACACGGAGCAACAGAGTGACAGGGCCAACGTCCTTGGAACCGCTGCTGCTCTGATTCTCTGTGCCGCGCCGAAACAATGTATCGAAACCGCCGGGGGCGGGTTGCATTCGCCGCCCGGGATCACGACACCACGAGTGACGTGAGAGCCCGGGCCAACGCTGGGAATCGGTTCATGGCAGGGCTTTCCGGACGCCCGGCGCGGGTCCCAGCGATCGTCCCGCGCGGGCCTGCGTGTCCGCTGCTGCCCTCGGCCGGTCAACGCCCCTCGGGGCGGTCCGGCGGAATATTCAGATGTCGCAGGGCCCCTTCGAGCACCTGCCTGACGTATGGGGCGGCCACTGTGCCGCCGTAATATCCCTTTGATCGGTCAGGAAAGTAGATTGAGATTAGACAAACTATCGCAGGTTTTTTGACGGGCGCTCCGCCGACGAACGAACCGGTGTACGCACCGTCGATATACCCGCCCCGGCCGGGAATCTGCGCCGTGCCGGTCTTGCCCCAACTCGTCCAGTGCGACAGCCTGCAGCGCTTGCCGGTTCCGTGGGGGCTGTCAACAACCTGTTGGAGGACGGTGAGGCTCTGGCGGGAGACGGATTCGGACAACACCCGCCGCATCGGCCGGGGCTCGATGAGCCGTTGCCGCTTTCCTTCGGCGTCGGTGATCCGTTGGACCAGCCTCGGCTGCATGAGCACGCCGCCGTTGGCGACGGCGCCGAACGCCATCGCAAGCTGGAGCGTCGATGTGGCGATTTCCTGCCCGAACGGCACGCGCCGCAAACTGTATCCGTCCCACTTGTCCAGATCGCGGACGATCCCGCCGGTCTCGCCCGGCAGGCCCAACCCGGTCGGGCGCCCGAACCCCCAGCGGTAGACCGCCTCGTGCAGTTGCCGGTTGCCGAGTTTCTCCCCGACCTTGGCCATCCCGATATTGCTCGAACGGATGACGACCTCGGCGAGGCTGAGCATACCGAAGTGGTGGCCGTGATCGGAAATCCGCCCGCCTCGATGGGCGTGATAGACACCGTTCTCACAGTCGATTCTGGAGGAATAGTTGAGCAGGCCGGCCTCGACGGCTGAGGCGGCGATCAGGGGTTTGAAGACGCTGCCCGGTTCGTACGGACTGGCGATGGCACGGTTGAGCATCTGCTCGGGTGGGGTTTCGTTGAACCGGTTGGGGTCGAAGGTCGGCACGGACGCCAAGGCCAGCACGTCCCCCGTCCAAGGCTGAATGACCACGCCCGTGCCCCACTTCGCGCCGTATTTCTCGACGGACTCAGCCACCGCCTCCTGCAGCAGCCTTTGAATCACCACGTCGATGCTGAGGTACACGTTCCCGCCGTCGCGTGGCGGGCGGGTTTCGGCCTGGGCCTGCCAGATCGGCCTGCCGTAGGCGTCGCCGCGAAGCACGCGGATCCCGTCGAGGGGGGTAAGTACCTTGGAGGCCGCCAGCTCCAACCCCCCGCCGGGGGTGCGGTCTTTCTGGCAGAAACCCAGCACCTCCCCGGCCAGCGGGCCGTTGGGATACTCACGCCGCCATTCGTGCTGGATGCCGACGGCCCGGCGGTCGAGGGCCTGGACGGCTGCCGCCTGGTCTCGCGTGATTTCCCGCGCGACCCAGACGAAACGGTCGTTCCGCCGGGCGATCAGGCACGTGTAGACGTCTCCGGGGTCGAGATCGAAGACCCTCGCCAGCTCAGCCGACACGTCCCCGATCTCCGGAATGCTCAGCAGCTTGACGTCGACGAAGCAGCTCGGGATCTGTCGGCTGCCGGCCAGCAGGACTGGGCTGTGTCGGCTGCGTGCGTAGATATTTCCCGGCCGGGCCGGAAGAGGCAGAACGATCCGCCGACCTATCGAGGCCGGATCGAGCTGACGGGCCACCGCACGCTGTTGCTGGGTAACGGGACGGTCCTGGCCGCGGATCAGCAGCCCCAGGTGCGTCACCAGGCCGATCACACCCAGCCCCAACGCGAGGTAGACCACATCCTGTCTTAGAGCCTGTGTGAAAACCGTTCTTTTTCGTGGCACCGGCATCGTACCGGGCATTTGCAGTGCCCTCCCGGCCCTGAGCCGCCGGCCCGCTGCACGGTCAGGATGCCCGTGGAACGCATGAACCAGACGGCCATGCCACGTGTTCACGCAGGTTCTCAGAAAGTCCGTCTTCATATCCTCACCGCCGGCTGCCCGCCGGCGCGGGCGTTTCGTGCATCAGGTCCAACGCCATCGCCCGCGCACGGAGTTCGACCTCATCCGGCCGGGTCAGGTGCCCCAGTTCGACCTGGCGGTCCCATATCTCCCGGCGAAGCGTGGCACGCCGGCTCTCCAGACGCTGCCTGTCGTAACGGACAGCCATCTCCGCCCGGCGCAGATGCACCAGGCCGATTGCTATCGCCGTCAGTCCCAGGATGATGAACGCCATTCGCATAAGCATGTTCGTCGAATCGAATCACCGCAGACAACGGGTTCCGCCGCCTGAGGCCTGCCGTCTGAAGTTGTTTTTCTACCCTCTGCCCGAAACCATGTAGCTCAGCCGTTCAGCGGTGAGCGAGTCGAACCGCCCCGGCTGAGATGGGCGGGTACAGGCTATCGATCGGGCA
>CAYMAP010000027.1:0-18894 GCA_964388425.1 uncultured Planctomycetaceae bacterium | reverse complement strand
GATGGTGACCGGGTGGTTGGGATCGAGCTTTTTGATGATCTTGTAGGCCCGGTGGTTGCTGTCTACCCAATCGGCCAGCTCCTGGTACTTCATCTGCTTGCGAAGAGAAATCGCGTGTACGGTCGGTTCGTCGTAGAGGTACCAGAACCACAGGGCGGGCTCATTTTTCACGGCGTTGACGATACGGGTGAGGCACTCGGCTTGGCGCTGGGGCGAAAGCTGGGGCTTAAACAGCAGGCGGGGGACATCCAGGAAGACGCCCACGTTGTGCTTCTCGGCGAGGCCCAGGAATTCCCGGGCGTCGGCGATCCACTTGTCCAGTTCCGCGTCGAGGTTTTTCATGGCCCTCGGATCTTGGGGATTGCTGAAGCGGTAGTTGTGCACGAGGTTGAACCCCGCCTGTCGGATTCCGGAGAACTCCCGCCAGTCATCGGACGGGTCGCGGAAGGTTCCGTAGATGGTGATCGGCTGATTGTCGACGTAGACCCGCGAGCCAACGATGCGGACCTTGCTGGGTTTGGACGGCTCGGCCTTGGGTTCCGGCGCAGGTTTGGACTTGGTGGTCGGCTGGGTGGCCGGCGAGTCGCCCTCCTGGGCAAAGGTGGGCGAGGGGATGCAGAATAGACAGAGCAGCATGATGGCGGCGAGTCGGCGAGTCATAAGTGAAATTCCTTTTCCCGGTGGTGTTCGGCCCCGGCAGCGGGTTACGGGCATACGCAGACCACACTGCCGCAACGCCCAGGAAAGAATCGCCTGGGCGCTCGGACTGTGAGGTCGGCTTCAATCGCGATTCGAGGGCGATTGGGCTCCGTACCTGATCGGTGTCTCTTCGGTTGTCGGTTCTCTCACCCGGCGAAAGGCGAAACGGATTACACTTTCCAGTGGGTCCAGCGGAAAACCCCGCCCGGCGGGCGCCCCGGCTGGGACGCCCGCGCGGGAGGAAAAGAACTTATTTGCGACGGCGACGCAGCAAGCGTCTACGCCTTGCGGCTTCGTCGTCTCAGCAGCGCCAGGCCGCCGAAGCCCAGCAGGCCCAGCGTGGCCGGCTCGGGAACGGCGTAGGGTTCGAAGGGCAGGCCGGCGTTGTAGTAGTCGGCTCCTTCGCTCGGACCGGCGAAATAACCGCTCTGCACCATGACGCTGTCGAACGAGCCGTACGTTCCGAAACGGACAAGGCCTGAAGCGTTGCTCTGCCGCAGGCTCAGTCCGCTGAGATAGGACATGGACCCGCTATTGAGCCCTAGGCCGATTCTGTCGGCCCCGGCTCCGCCGTTGGTGTCATAGCGGAATGCGAGTAGATTCCAGCCATCCCACTGCCAGTCGGAGGTGCCGTCGATATTTCCCTGGCCGGTCGAATAGGTGGTCGTCGAGCCGTCATTGCGGACGCGGAGTTCGACCACGCCATCGCTCCCGATGTCGGGTCGCAGCTTGAGTTCGACGAATCGGCTGGAGCCGTCGTAGGTGCTACTCAGCGGGTGATAAAAGATGGTCTGGTCGGCAGTCGGCTTTTCGCCGGGATTGTACCACATGTACCAGGTGTTGTTGTACGAGGTGGACAACACGTCGCCAGTGGAATACCGGCCTTGTGTGGAAAAGCTGACAGCCTTGCTGTTGGTCCAAGCGCCCTGGCTGTAGCTTGCCGTGCCGGAGCTCAGGGAGGCATTTTCCGCATACGTCGGTGTGGCGGGGTTGGAAATGGAAATACCCGTCGTGGTTCCGACGGTCGGGTCGGCGAGGGTTTCCCAGTTCCAGACGGTGGTGGCGTTGGCGTCGATGTTGCTGTCGATGACCTCAGCCTGTGTTGCGGTGGCGATCAGTGCGACGGCCAACGCTGCTACGCCTGCGAAATAACGTGTTGACTTCTTCATACCAAATCTCCTTTCATTGGGTTTTCGTTGTTCTCTCGAAATTCCACTTTGCTTTCTGTTTGCGTTCAACATATCACGATCTCCTGTGGTCCATGCCTTCTCATGATGCGCTCCTTTCAGTGCGTACCTGGGTTTGCGGTTTTTCGACCTTCGAAAAACCTCCGTAATTCACTGTCTCCGATGGATGATTTCGCATCGTGCTCCGCCGCACGATGAGTTGGGACTCGTGATAGATTTTTTCGATGGGTCCGTCCTGCTCGCCGTTCAGGCGTTTGATCAGCAGCTCGGCGAGGCTGGTGCAGATGGCCTCGGCGGGCTGGGCCCAGAGGGTGATTCCGAGGAACTCGCACTCGGGGTTGGTCTCCACGCCGATCGTCGCGATGCCGATATCTTCCGGGACGCGCAGGCCCAGGTCGCGGACGGCCTGGACGGTGCCGAGCAGCTTGTCGGTCGACTGGACGATCAGGGCGTCGACGTTGTTCGGGTGTTTTCTGAGGGCGTCGGTGACGGCCCGGTAGGCGTGCTGGGTGGTCTGCTCGTCCTCGGGGTGGGGGATGGCCCGCGTGGTGTCGAGGGGCAGGCCGACTTCGTCGTGGCCGAGTTTGTAGCTCTGGGCGTGGCCTCGGTCGAATTGACCGGCACGGATGTCCTCGGCTCCGATCCCGCCGACGAAGCCGATCTTGCGATAGCCCTGCTGGAAGAGGTGGGCGAAGAGCTTGACCGTACCGAGGCCGATGTTGATGCCCACGCAGTCGAAGTCCACGCCGGCGAGGCTTTCGTCGACGACGCGGAAGATCAGCCGGTACCCGCGCTCGCGGAGGTTCCGGTAGAACTCGCGATTTTCGGGCATGTAGTGCAGGCTGATCATGGCGTCGACGGTGTGGTCCGGCAGCAGGCCAAGCAGCTCGGCCTCGCGTTTGGGCGACAGGTGCGTGATGAAAGGCATCGCCCGGAGGCCGTGCTGGTAGAGTTTGCGCTCCAGGCCAAGGATGTAGGTCTGGAAACTGGGGTTGAGAGTGGGCACGATCAGCCCGATGTTGCCCGTGAAGCCGCGCTTCAGGGCCTGGGCCGCGGAGTTGGGGTAGTAGTTCAACTCGCGTGCGACATCGAGGACGCGCTTTCTCGCGGGGGTGGTCCCGCCGGTCGATTCCGAATGGTTCAGGACGCGCGAGACGGTCGAAACCGCCACGCCGGCCCGGTCGGCAATATCTCGCAACGTGTGTCCCAAATCCACTCTCCGAAGGCAAACGCTTGTGTCAGGAATCGCAAGCCAGTTGACCTACCAGCACTGCAAACGTTTCCACTTCAAATAAGATATTCCAGAAACGGGGTTTCGTCAAGCACAAAATCTTAAAAAATCTTAAAATAACGGGTAGATTGATGAAAAATTGTGGCTACAGGCTGGGAAATCGAATCGCACGCCATTGCAAACGATTGCTATTCCGCGGCATAGCTCGGCGGAGCAGGGGCGGACAAAAGAGAAATGCAGAATGCAAATTTGAAGACCGTATTTTCGCGCGTTATGCACTTATGATTCGGTTGCCCTTCCCCGTTGAATCGGGAGGTTCTTTTTGTAAGCTGTTTGATCAATGAAGGATAGAGCGATCGTGCGGGCCTGGCCGATGTTAAGGCACGGCGGTTGCCCTGTTCTGTGTAGATCAGCCGGTCCCGCGCATCCTGACGGTCAACGGTCTGATGATGAACCGAAACACGGAACTCATCCAAGGGCGGCTGTGCTACAATTCCCTCGGCTGAGGCACGTTTCCCTGGCCTTCTGAAATCAACAATCCATGACTTCGATGACCTTACCCCGTTCGGATATTCACGATGCAACGCGCCGTCAGCATCACGCGCGATGCGTGGTCTGCGGCTGTTGCGGACCGGCGTCGCTCTGCCTGGACGTCCAGGTCCGATCCGACGGGTCGGTGGAGGGCCGATTCGACTGCGACGAGCGTTTTGCCGGGTACGACGGCATGCTGCACGGGGGCGTGATCTCCGCGCTGCTGGACGGGGCGATGACGAACTGCCTCTTCGCGCTGGGCCTGGCGGGGGTGACGGCGGAGCTGAACGTCCGCTTCCGCCACCCGGTCGAGATCGGCCGGCCTGCGAGCGTCGCCGCCCGCA
Source organism: uncultured Planctomycetaceae bacterium (assembly GCA_964388425.1). Lineage (GTDB taxonomy): Bacteria > Planctomycetota > Phycisphaerae > SM23-33 > SM23-33 > CAYMAP01. The sequence continues at coordinate 14,902 of CAYMAP010000027.1, read as the reverse complement.
TTGTCCGGCGGAGCGATCCGCTGTTCGCCCTCGAGGCCGACCTTACCCAGGACGGCGAGTGCAAAGCCACCGCGACGGGGAAGTTCATGCAGACCCCGGAAGGAACATCGGCGTGACGGACACGCACCCCATCGACGCGTTTCGGATTCACCGGAAGCCCAACTACGTCCCGCAGAACGACGAGGGGGCCGTCTTTCGCGTCGCCCAGCAGGCCCGCATCCCGCTGATTCTCAAGGGGCCGACCGGCTGCGGCAAGACGCGGTTCATCGAGCACATGGCCTGGGAACTGTCCCTGCCGCTGGTGACCGTCTCCTGCCACGAGGACCTCACCGCCGCCGATCTGGTCGGGCGGTTCCTCTTGAAGGACAACGAGACGCTCTGGCAGGACGGGCCGTTGACCCTGGCGGTCCGGCAGGGGGGAATCTGCTATCTCGACGAGATCGTCGAGGCCCGCAAGGACACGACGGTCATCATCCACTCGCTGACCGACGACCGCCGGATTCTCTACATCGACAAGACCGGCGAGGTCGTCCCTGCCCACGAGGACTTCATGATGGTCCTGAGCTACAACCCCGGCTACCAGAGCATCGTCAAGGACCTCAAGCAGTCGACCAAGCAACGATTCGCGAGCCTGAACTTCGAGCATCCCTCCATCGCAGTCGAGACGCGGATCATCCACACCGAGACCAGCCTGGACGAAGCCGATAGCCGAAGGCTCGCCGAGATGGGCGCGAAAATCCGGCAGCTCAAGGGCTTCGGGTTGGACGAGGGCGTTTCGAGTCGGCTGCTGGTCTACGTCGGCCGGCTCGTCCGCGGCGGGCTCGGGCCCGTGCAGGCGACCCGCCACGCCATCAGCCAGACCCTCACCGACGAGCCGGAGGTCCTCGAGTCCATCCAGCACATCGCCCGGCTGTACTTCGGCGACCTGATGGACGACGAATCCACCGAGCCGACCGGCCAGCCTGCCGGCGAAGCGGCGGACCATGGCTGAAGGAACGGACCCTTCCGGCAACCGCTACCACGGCTTCTCGCTCGGCGGCGTGACCTGGGGCTATCGCGAGACGTTCCAGCAGGTCATCGAGGAACTCTTCCGGCAGGGCAAGCTCGGGCCGGGCAGGCAGCAGGTGACCGAGCGGTTCTTCGAGCTGCTCAAGCAGTCCGACCAGGGGTGCTTCGACCACGTCCTGCACCAGTTCCTCGGCGCGATGAGTCCGCAAAACCGCTGGATCCTCGACCTGCCGGGCATTTTCGCGGACCTCGTGGACCTCGGGGCGAGTCTGGCCCAAAGCCGGCTGTACTTCGGCATCCGGTTTTTCCAGACGCTCGCGGCCGGGGGGATGGGCGAGTCGCCCCAGCAGGTCCGCCAGTGCCTCACCACCCTGCGTCACCTCCGTCAGATCGACGACGAGTTGGCGATGGCGTTCCTGGCCGGGTACGGGACACTTCGACAGCGACTGCGGCCGAACGAACAGCAGCGGTACGTCGAATCCGCGGAGGCGATCCACGCCCGCAACCGCGAGGCCGCCCTGCGGTTCCTCCGGGCGGAGGGTCGTAACGCGGAGGCATACATCCTGGCGATCACGCAGGAATGTCGGCTGGTCGACGTGGGGGAGTCTCTCTGCGCGATGCTCCAGGGACTGACCGGTGCAAAGTTCGAGGTCGACGACCTGTCCGGACTGGACTGCGACGACCTGATCGATCGCGGCTCGACGGCACTGACCGTCGAGGGCCACCTCTATCTGCCCCAGCGGGTCCGGCGGTTCGATTCGTCGGCTGAGAACCGCAACTGGTACCTGCTCTGCGGGATCGCCTCGGCGGGGATGATCCTCGACGACGCCTTCGCGCGAATTCACGGCCATCGGGACTACCGGACGTGCGAAGCCCTGGCCGGCGGGGAACTTCGGCGGGTCAACCTGTTCGTTGCGCTCGAGTACGCCCGCGTGCTGCTTCGCGCGATGCGACGCTGGCCGGGTGCAGCCCGGCTGATCCGCTGGGGACTGCGCGACGAACTGGCCGACGCCCAGCCCGGATCGGCCGAGAACCTGCTGCTCCGCGCGGTCGTCGCCGACGACGAATCCCCCGCGCTGCGGGCCTTCAGCGAGGTTGCCGACGGTTGCGGGAATTGCTTCGAGACCGCCGGGACACTCGACGGGGACTGGACGCGGGCGGTCCTCGAAACCTGGCCCGGCCTGGATCGGCTGCCGATTCGGCCCGTCGCGTTTCTGTCGGATTTCCTGCTGCCGGCGAGCTTCTCCACCCCGCCGACGGATCGGCTTGTCGCGGACCTGAAGGACTCCGCCCCCAACCCCGGCCGGGACGAGGACAGCCGGCCCGAAGGAGCCGCCGACCCCGACGCGACCGGCCAGAGCAAGCCCGACGCTGACGAGCAGCCGGAGTCCGCCGCCCAGCCCGCCGCCTACGCCTACGACGAGTGGGACAAGCAGATCAACGACTACCGCGAAAAGTGGTGCCTCGTCCACCCCCGGCCCGTCGAGCCGGCGCCGCAGGGCGAGCTGCCGCCCGGCTGGCGGGACCCGGCACGGAAGGTCCGCGCCGTTTTCGAGCGGCTTCGGCCGGACCTGGCCCGACGCGAAAAACGACTCGAAGAGGGCGACGCCATCAACGTCGACCTGCTGGTCGAGCACCTCGTCGACCGCGTCCGCCAGCCGGATCCGCCCGCGCGGTTCTACGAAAAACCGATCATCCACCACCGCGACCTGGCGGTGCTGATCCTGCTGGACGTCAGCGGCTCGACCGGCGAAGAGACCAACGGGGCGGGCAGGGTCCTCGACGTCGAGAAACGGGCGGCGATCATCCTCGGGCAGGGGCTGGAGGCCCTCGACGACCGCTTCGCCATCCACGGCTTCCACACCAACGGACGGGAACAGTGCGACTACTTGCTGTTCAAGGACTTCGACGACGATTTCCGTGCAGCCGTCCCGCGCATCCTCAACGCCTGGCCGAGGCATTCCACGCGGATCGGACCTGCCCTGCGACACGCAGGGGCCTTGCTGGCCCGTCAGTCCCACCGCCAGCGACTTATCCTGCTGGTCACCGACGGCAAGCCCATGGACCAGGGCTACGACCCCAACACCCGTTACGCCCAGCACGACGTGCGGATGGCCTGCGAGGAAAACCGCCGGCAGGACATCCACACCTTCGCGATCTCGACGGAGGAAAACTCCCTGGCGGACATGGAGATCATGTTCCCCGCCCGGCGGTTCGTCATCCTGCCGGACATCGAACACCTCCCCCGCATTCTGCCGAAACTGTACATGCGGCTGACGCTGTGACGCCCAGGCGACCGGGCGTGGCACCTGGCATACCCGGGGCTAAACCGGTTGGGAGACGAACATGGCGATTGTGTCGAGGTCCCGCTCCTGCACGCAGCCGGTCTGGGAGGCAGGGGTGTGTACAACGCTTTTTGTGCGAGATCACGAATTATTTTTTGTATTTCACCGAGCAGCCGTAGGGACGGGTCTCGGGGGTGCCGACAGGTTTGTTTTCGGTGATGTCGGCCAGGGCGGCGTCGACGTGGACGGTCGAGGCGGGCCCGCCGCGGGGCGCGTCGTCGATGGCTCCTTCGTAGAGAATCTGCCCGTCGGTCCCGAGGATGAACATGTGCGGCGTGCTCTTCGCTCCATAGGCCCGGCCGACGGTTCCGTCGCGGTCGATCAGGACGGGGTAGGCCATGTTCCACGTCTCGTGCCACTCGGCGGTCTTCTCCGGCGTCATGTAGTGGGTGCTGTTGACGGCGAGCCAGACGACGTCCTTCTCGGCGTATTGGGCCGCGAGGTCGCGCATGGTGGTTTTCTTCTCGTGGTGGCGTTTGACGAAGGGGCAGTCGGGATTGAACCATTCCAGCACGACGATCTTGCCGCGGTAGTCTTCCAGCCGATGTCCCTTGCCGGCCTGGTCGGTGAGGGTGAAACCCGACGCCATCCGCGGTGTGCGTTTGGCCCAGGACTCGAACGCCGGAGCGGTCTTCGGATTCGGCCGGGATTTCTCCGCGGAGGTCAGTTCCAGTGTGGCGGTCTTCTGGCCGGGGGCGCACTGGTCCTTGCACGCCAGCCAGGACACGTCGGCGGAGAGGTGGATCGTCTGGCCGGGTTCGAGGTCCTCCGGCGGCGTGACGGTCGTCCAGAGGACGACTTGGTTTTTGTATCCGAAGCCCGTCACCTCGCCCGGCTGGCTGAAGGTGACCGGTCGGGGCCAGCGGAGCGGACCGGCGGCGAAGCCCTCCGGCAGGGACCACTGGACCTTCGTGGCCAGTCCCGCATCGCCGGGGTTCCTCCAGTAAACGTGCCAGCCTTCGGGCAGTTCGATCAGTACGCCGAGATGGAAGGGTTCGCCGGGCGCGACGGCGGAGTGGTCGCTGAGGAGGCTGGCGCGGATATCGGGCGCCTCGGCGTGGTCGCGAGCCTTCTCGGCGAGCTTGTTGGCGACCTCGGCGGCCTTGTTGTCTCCGGCGGCTTTGCCGGCAGCCTTGTCGGCGACGTTGGAGAGGTCGACCGCCCGGGCCGGGCCGATCAGCAGGACGGCGGTCAGCAGCGACAGCAACAGTAGCCGGGGTGCAGCGGAGTGTGTTCGGCGAGTCATGGTGAACGTTCCTTTCGGGTGGGCCGACTGCGCGGAGGAGTCGGCGGGTTGGGTGTCCGAGAACATTGTAGGCGAGCCGGCAGGGAGAACGGGTTTGAAAGTCCGCCGGCTCAGCCGAATCGGCCGAATCGGCGAGGAGTCCTCGCCCACCTTGCCGGATGATGGAATTCCGTCCGTGGGGGCTATTCCCAGGGGAAATCCTGCCCGGTCAGTCGGGTATAGGCTTCGATGTATTTTTCGCGCGTTTTCTGGACGATGTCCGGCGGCAGCGGCGGCGCGGGGGGGCTGCGGTCGAACTTGATTTTGTCCAAGTAGTTGCGAACAAACTGCTTGTCGTAGCTGGGCTGGTCCTTGCCGGCTTTGTAGCCCTCGGCGGGCCAGAAGCGGGAGGAATCCGGCGTGAGGACTTCATCGACGAGCATGAGGTTGCCCTCTTCATCCAGCCCGAACTCGAACTTCGTGTCGGCCAGGAGGATACCCTTGTCTCGGGCGTAATCCCGACCGCGGGTGTACAGGGCAACGGAGAGGTCCCGCAGTCGGGTCAGGAGTTCCTCGCCGTGCATGTCGCAGGCGGTCTGGAAGGAGATGTTCTCGTCGTGTTCGCCGTGTTCGGCTTTGGTGGCGGGGGTGAAGATGGGCTCGGGCAGTTCGGAGCACTGCTTGAGTTTCGCAGGCAGTCCGATGCCGCAAACCGTCCCGTTTTCCTTGTACTCCCGCCAGCCGGACCCGGCGAGATAGCCTCGCACGACACACTCGACGGGGACGACCTGGGCCTTTCGGCAGAGCATGAATCGCCCATCCAGCTCGGTCTGTTCGTGGAGTTCCTCGGGCAAGTCCTTCAGGGCGACCGAGACGAGATGGTTGGGGACGACGTCCTTGAGCATCTCGAACCAGAAGGCGGAAATCTGCGTCAGGACCCGCCCCTTGTCCGGGATGCCGTTGGGCATGACCACGTCGTAGGCGCTGATGCGGTCGGTGGCCACGAGCAGGAGGTGCTCGCCGAGGTCGTAGATGTCGCGAACCTTCCCGCTGCGTTTGGGCAGGTTGCCGATCGAACTGCTCAGCAATGCGGTGGTCTTCATGTCCAAGACTGTACCGCCCGGCAGTCACCAGCGTCAAGCGCCGAATTCCCGATTCGGGGTTACCAGGCGAAGCGGATGGAACGGTTGGCCAGGAAGGCCAGCAGCAGCACCATCTGGGTCAGGAGATTGCAGGCGAGCAGGACGTCACGGTCGAGCGTTCCACGCCGCCTGGCCAAAAGCAACCCGCCGAAAATGGCTGCCAGAATCGCCGCTCCCGAGATGCTCAGTTGCACCCAGGGCAGGTAGGCGAACGAGGCGATGGACAGGGCCAGCAGCAGCCCCATCAGCCCCGCGGCGAGGACCGGCCCGCACTGCCGTGCCAGCCCCGCTGGGACCGGCTCGCGGACGGGGTCCGGGCGGAGAAACTGCGGCAGGATGAGCATTGCCCAATGTCCCCACAGGGGCATGAGCAGCAGGACGCGGTCGATTTTGGACCCCGGGCGAATCCACGCCAGCCAGTCCGGCAGGGCGACCTCCTGGCGGTGCCAGTCGGGCCCTGCGACGGCCAGGGCGGCGACGAGGACGGCTGTGATCGCCGAGGCGGCCACGGCCGGGTCGGGACCGCCCAGCAGCCTCGCCAGGGCTCCGGCGGAACGTCGGTAGGGTCCCAGGAGCATGCCGGCCGCGACCGTCACGCCCATCAGCAGGTACAGACCGGCGGGTTTGCCGAACAGTTCGAACGCCGCATGCCAGAGTCCTACCGCCGCCACTCCCCACCCCAGCCCCAGCAGCATCAGTGCCAGCCAGGTCCAGCGGGACAGCCCTGCTGATGCGGGGGGTTTCCCCTCGCCATCGGCCAGGAGCTGCCAGGCATCCCGACAGGCGCGTGGGAGACTCATGGCCCCTCCGCCGGGGAGGGGCGGGTGGACGGTGTCGAAGCCTGCCGGCGGGCCTGGGCAAACGCCTTGGCCATCAGCACCACGTTGGGGTTCGCGTCGCGGGTGTAGAGTTCGATGAGCTTGTCGTTCGCTTTGAGGGGCGAGGCCCCGAGCAGTTCGACCACCCGCAGCCTGACCAGCGGGCTGGGGTCCTCGACGACCCGCCCGACCCGGTTGAGCATCTCCCCGCTCAGTTCGGCGTAGGCCAGGGAGGCAATCATCTCCGCGCGGACGAGGGGGCTTCTGTCGGCCAGGGCCTGGCCCATCAGTCCCAGAAGGACGGGCTTGCTGAGGGCCTCGCGGAGGACCGGCGGAGGTTTCTGTCGGCCTTGCTGCATGTCGCGCAGCCAGCTGAGCAACGACGCCACCTGCCTCGCCGACCGCATGCGTTCGCGCAGCGGACCGGACTGGAGTGTGCGTTCAATCTGTCGCAGGGCCTGGCGGTATTGGCTCGGGGTCAGGCTGATGCCCACACCGGCCTCCTGCCGACCCGCGAGGCTCAGCCCGCTGCGCCGAAGAGTGGTTCTCGGCGGGCTCACGCCGGGCAGCGAGCTGAGAACGCGCTGGCGGTCCTCGACGGGCGAAACCACGCCGTGGACGCTCAGCTCGACGGTTTCGAGCGGGTGGTTGGCCAGCCAGGCCTCGATGGGACCGACGTCGATCCGCACGCTGCCGGTGACGGATTGGCCGGGCTGGAGGTATTTCGGTGCGGGCCAGACGATCACCGGCACGGTCTGGAATACGCGGTCCTTGCGGTCGGCGAGCCCGACGACCAGCCCAAGCCGTCGGCCGAGCAGCCCCCAGCCGTCGATCGGCAGGGAAACCTTCGAGGTGTTTGTCAGCGTGGCAGAAACGTCCAGGGCTTCGCAGAGTCTTACCGGGGCCTCGGGCGCTTCTAGGCGGACCTGGAAAAACGCCCCCGGATCGGTGCCCATCTTCAGCGTGGCGGGGGGCAGGTCGTCAAGAGCTTCTCGGACGGCGTCGGCCTGGGGATGGGGGGGAACCTCCACGCCGTGGGTTGCGGCGAGGTCGCGGAGCCTGCGGTAGGCCAGGTCCCCCCTGCCGTGCGATAACCCGGCCAGGAGGTCCTGGCGGGCCTCGGTGACCCGGCCGGTGTCATACTCGTGCCGGGCCAGAAAATACGCCGCCAGCGGATGGGCGCCCGCGAGTTTGCGGAGAACCGCCACGCCCTGTTCCTTGCCGGCTGCGAGGTCGGCTGCAGCGGTCACCATCTCCAAGGCTTCGCCTTCGGCCCCCAACTGCCGTGCCTGCCGGGCGTACTGCAGGGCCTTGAGCGGCCTGTCCCGCGCCAGGAGGTAGAACCAGGCAAGCTTGATCGCTGCCCCGGCGATCTTCCTGTCGCGGTTCTTCGCCTTGCCGTCCGTTTCGAGGGGTTCTTCCTCGAGGGCGGCGAGTTCGGATTTGTAGCGGACGTCCAACCGTCTCAGGAGGGACTGGGCCCGGGTGGTATCGTCGGCGGCGCGAAAGGCTTCGACCATCAAGGCCTGGAATTCCGGTGCGTTGTCCAATCGAGCCACAGCCGGGTCGAAGAGATGAATCGCCCGCCGGGCCTGGCCGGCGTCGAGCAGGGCCGAGACGTACCCTTCGGCAAAGTCGGCCGGTGCGTTGCTCAGAGGCCTGTCGCCCTGCCAGACCTCCCACGCCCAGGCGTAGAAGTCCAGGGCCCGGTCGTGGAGTCCGACCTGCCCGAGGAGGTTGGCCAATTCCTGCCCAACCCACCACGCGCGAGGATTGCCCCGCAGCAAGGCGACCATGGTGCGGGCTTCGAGGGGCGGTTGAGGCTCTTCGGTCAACTCCAGCCGGGAGATCAGTGCCGACTGGTTGAAGGGATCGAACTCCAGGGCCTGCCCCAGCGCCGCGAGGGCATCGGTATCGGCGGCCTGTCCGGCGAAGACGCGGGCCAGGGCGATGGCCGCCTGGGCGCGAAGCGGTGCCGAGAGCGACTCGGTCTGGAGTACCTCCCGGCAGAAGGCGGCGCGGGCGTCGGCGCGATCCAGTCGGGCGATGCTGAACCGCAGCCAGCGCTGCTGGACGCCGAAGTCGTCGGGGTTCGCCTCGAGTCTCCGCTTCTCGGCCTGGGCGGCGCGGTCGTACTCGCCGAGACTGTGGTCGACGTCGGCAAGGAATCTCTGGACCTCCAGGGCGTGGGGGGTCAACTCGCGGATCATGCCGCTCAACGCGACGAGGCGACCGGCTCGGGCGGGCGCATTGGGCGTGTGGTAGAGGTTCATCGCTGAGTGCAGGAGGCTCCCGACGGCCAGAGGGGACTCTTCGTCCGCCGGCGGGGTCTGGGCACGGCTCCCCCCCGCCAGCGCCCCCAGCAGACATCCAATAGTGGCAATGAGCCTGACGCCTCGCATCACGACGGTTCTCCCGGATTGAAGCGGAACGATCTGTCGGCGGGGGTGAATCACTGTCCCAGGCCGGCGGTGCGGATGATGATGTTTTCCTTGTTCTCGCCGCGCTGGACCAGCAGCCTGAGGTCCAGGGGTGGATTGTTTTTCAGGGCGCTGTCGACGATGCTCGCCGCCTGCTGGGCGGTGATCACGGGTTTGCCGTTGATCATGACCACGACGTCGCCCTGCTGGAGTCCGGCGCGACCGGCGGGGCTGTTCTGCCCGACGCCGACGACGATCATGCCGTTGGTCTGGGCGGCCGGGCTGTCATCGAGGAACTTGTCGAGCATGACCTTCTCCCGCAGCATCATGCCGAGCTGCCGGTGCATCACACGCGGGGCCTCGTTGGGCAGCTTGGGCATGGGGTCGAGGGTCAGCTTGACCGAACGGGGCTGGCCCTCGGAGAGAACCTCCAGGGAGATGGCCTCGCCGATGGTCTTCCGTAACAGAGTTCGCCTGAAATGGGTGGCCGTCAGTTCCGGTGTGGCCAGCGGCGCAATGCCCTTGCCGTCGATGCCGACGATGATGTCGCGGTTTTTCAGGCCTGCCTTGTCGGCGGCGTGTCCGGGAATGACCTGATCGATCATAACGGCCGGCTGGGTGAGCCCCTTCGCGTCGGCGAGATCGTCAGGGACAGGGCTGAACTGCCCGATGCCGACCCACGGCAACCGACGGACCGTTCCGTCCTGGGGAATGCTCTGGAGGACGTAGACGAATTCCTCGACGGGCAGGAACGCGGTGGTCTGGTCCTCGCCTCGTAGGGGCATGTTCATCGGCCCTCGCGGCGTGCGGGTCTGGTAGCGCAGGTAAGGCTGCTGGTTGATCAGTCCGATGGCCCGGCCCTGGGCGTTGAAGACGACCGAACCCATCGTCGAGAGCCGACCGCCCGTGACGCTGATAAGCCGGACCGGCGTCTGACGTTGGTTGGACACGAACCCCGCCCCCAGCACGGGCGACAGCGCAGGGTCCGCCAGGAGCAGCCCCATCGAGACCACCGGGTCGCCGAGCTTCAGGTCGCTGGTCCGCTGGAACTGCACGACCTGCCAGTTGCCCTCGCCGCTGGCCTGGATGAAGCTCAGACCCGTCAGGGGGTCGATCCCCAGCAGCTTGGCCGGCAGGGTCTTCCGCTCGTTGCCGGGAACGACGATCTCGAGCTTGGTGATCGTCTCGGGGCGGATGCGGGGGTCGAAGGCCAGCGTCATGAACAGCCCGGACTTGTCCAGGCAGATGCCCGTGCCCAGGAGGGTCGCTTGTCCGGACGTCTCCTGCTGGAGTTCGGCCCGGACGCCGGCCAAGGCGTTTTTCTTCTGGGCGATCTGCTTGAGCAACGCAGAGAGGTCTTCGGCCTGAAGCGGAGCGGCGAGAACGGTCAGGATCAGCAGCCCGGGTACGATGCGTTTCATGATGCGGTCTCCTTGTGCATAGGCAACGGTGTTATTCGGGTGGGTGGGCATCGAGTCGGCGATGCAGCGGCGGGCCGCTCGAAGCAGGCAGTCGGCCGATGATGTACCACCATAGCACACCGATCAGCAGTAATACAATCGAGGTTCCCTGGCTGGGGGTCAAGAGTCCGCTGAGAAGGCCGCCTGGAGATTCCGAGCGGATGCTTTCCAGCACGAAGCGGGTGATGGGGTAGAACACGAGCATCAACGCCAGCACGCGCCCTTCGCCGAAGCGGTGGCGATAGAAGAGATTCAGCAGTCCGCAGAGGATCAGAGCGTTGAGGATGCCGAGAAGTTGCGCCGGCAGCCTGGGGTCGGTCCGCTGTCGTGCCAGCAGAGCGAACTGGTCTGCGCAGAGGTAGTCGTTGGCGGCCTGTCGTTCGGGGCCGGTCAGTTCCCGGTCCCCGTCTGCGTCGAAGCGTTCCAGCAGGAGCTTCCGACGGGCACGGAGGTAGCTTCGGAATTCCGCGAAGCTCAGTCGGCCGTCAGGCTGACCGCGGGAGTCGGGGCGGTCGAAGGCGACGGCCTCGGACCAGTGCTCGCTGCCGGCCAGCAGCCCGCCGGGCTCGCGGAGGTCGGCTTCCCAGGCTTCCGGGCCGAGTTTTCCGTCGTCGGTGGCGAGTGGATCGAAGCGTTGGCGGAGTTCGTCTTGGGTTGCGAAGGTGGCGGTCAGTTGCTCCCCCCTCAGCGGGCCGTGCAACTCGCCGGTGGGCAGGGGCGGGGACATCATGCGGACGGTCCCGTCGGGCTGGACCCGTCGAACGCGGGCGTAGGCGTTGAGCAGGCGCTCGTCGGGGTGGACCCGCCCGGACCCGTACTGCTCAGCGTAGGCCGGGCAGAGTCCCTGATCCGGAGCGTAGGGGCTGTCGCCGTCGAGGCGCAGCAGGGGACGGGAGACCATGGGCAGGCGTGTGTGGCAGGCGAAGTCCGCGCGCGCGGGCCCGCCCCAGCAGCAGCCGTTCAGCAGGCACCCGCAGCGACCGAACGCCAGCCCCAGCATGAGGCTCGGTGCGATGATGTCCATGAACCGCCGAACGGGCAGGCGACGAAAAAACATGTATAGCAGGATGAGTACCGCCCCGCCGATCAGCCCGCCGAAGTAGACCAGCCCGCCGGAACTGATGTCCAGAATGCTCCAGAAGCCTTCCTCGGCGAACTGCTCCCGGTAGCGGATGACATAGAGCAGCCGGGCCCCGAGCACCCCGCCGATCAGGGCCAGGACGGCACATTGGCTGATGGTTTCGGGCTCTTCCCCGGCCCGTTTTGCCCGCCAGCGTGCCAGCAGGACGCTGGCCAGGAACCCCAGCACGAGCATCAGCCCATAACCGAATACCCGCAGGTCCAATTCACTGCCGAACACCTCCCACCGCCCGAGGTCGAGGATGATCTGCCGCATGGGCTAGCGCATCTCCGCAACGCGATTGTGTTCGTCGACGAGGGCAACGCGGGGCACCTGCGTGTCGGCTTCGTCGGGCGTCAGATACCCGAAGGCCATGATGATGACCAGGTCGCCGACGTTGACCAGTCGAGCCGCCGCCCCGTTGATGCAGATCGTCCCGCTGCCGGGCTCGCCCTCCATGACGTAGGTCTCGAACCGTGCTCCGTCTGCGATGTCGGCCACGAGCACGCATTCGCCCGGACGGATGCCCGTGGCGTCGAGCAGGTCGCGGTCGATGGTGATCGATCCGACGTAATCGACCCGCGCCTCGGTGACGGTGGCGCGGTGTATCTTGCCTCGAAGCCGTTTAATGAACATACCCGTATTGTACGGCAAGGCCGGCAGCGTTTCCAACGGATGTTTCGCCAGCGGGCTTCGACGCTCATCCCGCGGGGTCGGTCTGGCCGATGACAGACAACAGGCCGACCGGTCCGGCAGATTCTGTTGCGCAGCAGGCGGACCGGCGGATACAGTAGAACGCATGCAGAACTGCACGGAAACACCTCCCCGGCCAAGGAGTCGAGAACTCGGCATTCGACTGCGCGGCTTGGTCATGGCCGGCGTGATGCTGGCGGTGCTGATCGTCTCGATCGGGCTGGAACCTTCGGAGAACGGCTACGGGACGCACCGGCAGTTGGGCCAGCCCGCCTGCCGGACGCTCGTGACGAGCGGCTATCCCTGCCCGGCGTGCGGGATGACCACGGCCTTCTCAGCGATGGTACACGGGCGGTTCGCCCTGGCGTTCCGTGCCCAGCCCTTCGGCGTGGTTCTGTTCGGACTGATGCTCGCCGGCGGAACCGTCGGCGGTCTCGAAGCCGTCACCGGCCGGGACCTGCTCGGTCGGCTGGGCATTCGGCTGTGGTGGCTGTGGGTGCTGCTGGGCCTGTGGGCGGCCGGCTGGGGCGCGAAGGTCGCGCTCGGCGTCGCACGAGGCGAATACCCTCTGGGACAACATTGACGTGAGACCCGCCATGACGAAACGACAGACATACCGAGCCGCCCTGGCAGCGGGATTGCTGCTGGCGGGGGTTCTGGTCGGCTGCGACGCCGGCCGATACATGACCTACCTGTTCACCGATCCGCAAAAAGAAACCGTCCGTGCGTCCTTCCCGGGGCTGGAGGACAGCAGCGTCGCGGTGCTGATCTACGTCGAGGAGGCGATTCTCTACGACTACCCGAACGTCCGGCTGTCTCTGGGCTCGCAGCTCGCCGCCACCCTCGAAGAACACGTCCCGGGCATCCGGGTGGTCAGCCCCGTCGCCATCGCGCGATACCAGGACGACAACGTTCACTGGGACACCGCCGACCGGACACGCATCGCACGCGATCTGAAAGTCGATTACGTCCTGCTGGTCTCGCTGCTGGAATACACCCTCCGCCAGCCGGGGCAGATGAACGCCTACCAGGGCCGGATCATCGGCGAGGCGCGCGTGTTCGACGCCTCGAAACCCGAAGAGCAGGCGGACGTCTGGAGCATCGACGAACCGCTGGAGGTGGTCTACCCCGACGTCGCACGCTACAGCCCAAGCTACCTGCAGAACATCCGGCAGGTTTCGGAAAACCGGTTTGCCGACAAACTGACGAGACAGTTCCACACCCACACGATCACGGTGGACCCCGATGCCGGCGAAGAATAACCTCACGAATCGCATTCGATGCCCAGGCACCGCGATGTGGCGATTCCTGCTGCTGGCGGGCCTGGCGGGCGTGCTGCCGGGCTGTCCCGCAGTGGGGTATCTCGCCGCGCTGTTTACCCCGCCGGAAAAGGTCGAACCCGTCTACAAACTGCCCGAAGACAAAGTCGTCCTCGTGCTGGTGGACGACCCGGGCTTCCGGTCCGGCAACGCACCGATCAAACCCGAACTCAGCCGCGAGATCAACAGCCTGCTGGAGGGCCATCGGCTGGTCCGCCGTGTCGTACCGTACACAAAGTTGCTGAACTTCATCGCCTCCGAACCGAACTACAACCAGATGCCCACGACCGAAGTGGGCAAAGCCCTCAAAGCCGACCTCGTCATCGTCGTGGAGATCGAAGACTTCGCGCTGAAGGACGCCCCCCAAAGCACGGTCTATCACGGTCGGCTGAAAACTTCCGTCCGGGTAGTCAGCACGAAAAAGGGTAAACTCTGGCCGAAACACCTCACAAGAGGCCACCCGGCCAAGCCCGTCGAGACCCCCATCCAGCAGGGCGACGGCTCCAGCCAGTTCGAAATCAAACTCTCGCGTAAACTGGCCCGCAGCATGGCTGAGAAGATCGTCAACCTCTTCTTTGAACACACCGGCCCGGATCACTCCGACCTGCCGGAAAAACCCTACGCCGGAGATCCCTGAAGACCCATCCGTTGGGGCTCGTCAAAGAACACCCAAAAGAACCCTGAACATACCGAAAACCAACCCGGTAAGGGGATTGTGTATGTGTCAAGGCGCTTTGACGTGTTCTGAATTTTTTAGGGAATTCTCCCTAAGCCGGCTTGACAAATCCGACGCATTCGGCTATGATATACCCCGTCGGGTAAGCAGGAAAGTGAGGGCCCGGCACTTTTGGGAATCCGCCGTTTGATGAACCATGAGTTTGCATCGGAGTGAGGGCATGACAAAGAAATTGACGCGTATTCTGATAGCGGTTTTGGCGATTCTTCTGTTTTCCACGGGCATGCTTGCCGGAGAAATCGACCAGTTCGTTCCCGGCCCGCAACGGCTTTCACCGGCCCGGTCCCCGGCGACCGGGGGGATAGAGGTCGCCCTGGTCAGTATTCTTCTCGGCGGGGCGATGGTGTTCCTCTTCCGGCCGAAACGACAACCTGTTTCCGACTGACTGCCCAAGTAAGACGCCTCCCCCAGAACTGCCAAGAACACCGCTGGGAGGACCGTTTTGGGGATTTTGGGGATGTGACTCTATTCTTTGCGTTGACGAATCGCCCTGATGTTCCGTTCCGTCGACTTTTGAGGGGCGCATCAAGTAAGACGCCTCCCCCAGAACTGCCAAGAACACGCTGGGAGGACCGTTTTGGGGATTTTGGGGATGTCACTCTATTCTTTGCGTTGA
>CAYMAP010000026.1:0-19125 GCA_964388425.1 uncultured Planctomycetaceae bacterium | reverse complement strand
CTCCGTCCATGCGGGTCATTGCCGTCGGGCCGGGGAGGGGGTATGGTGTGCTTGCACGCTTCTCGGGAAAGGAACCGCCATGACCGATGCCTTCGACGACCTGTTCATCATTCCGGAATTCGACGACGCGGCCGCGACCGTTCAGTTCACCGCACCGGCGGGGTCCGGCTGCGCACGCTGGGCGGTCATGGACGGTGAGCGGGCAGTAGCCGAAGGTGAACTGACGCCCGAGCCCGCATCGCCCTGCACCTTCGGCCTCGAGTTGCCGGGCTTCACGCCCTGGTCCGTGCGTGCCCCGCATCTGTACGCACTGCGCATGACGATCGAGATGCCCGACGGCGAACGGGCCATCGAGAAACCGTTCGGCATGCGGAAAATCCACGTCGAAGGCGATCAGGTGTTCGTCAACAACGAACCGTTCTACGTCCGCGGCGTCATCCGCGGGCGGGAGGCCCACGACCACCCGAACCTGATGGACCTGCCCGAGGAGGAATACTACGCGAAATACATCCGCGAAGCGAAAGCCTTCGGGTTCAACTTCATCCGCTTTCACTCGCGGATACCGCCGAAGGCGTGTTTCCGGGTAGCCGACCGCCTGGGCATCTTCCTGCACGTGGAAATCCGCAAGTACTTCGGCAAGTACCAGAAAGAACGTTCCATGATCAACGACGCGGGGGAACTGGTCGACGAACAGCAGTGGCGGGAGGCGATCCTCGCCCACCGGAACCACCCGTCGCTGATGGTCTGGTGCCTGGGAAACGAAATCCGGCATCCGGGGACGAATCCGCGCGTCGAGTACCTGCGGAACGTCTGCAAGGAACTCGATCCGACGAGGCTGTTCCTGGACACCTGCGCGCACGGCGAGTTCGACCGGACCTACGTTGATCTCGACGTGCAGCACATGAGCTACTTCTTCCCGTTCGGCCGGCACTACGACATGTTCGAGAACACGTACAACTGGTTCGTGTACGGTTCGTGCAAGGGCACGCCGCTGATTGAAAGCGATCCGCGGGACCGCTGGGAACTGACGCGGGCGTTTTCGCACGGGCATCGTCCGGTGCTCGCCCACGAAATCTGTCACTACGTCAGCTACCGCGACATCGACGCCCTCGACGAGAAATTCACCGCCCGCTGCCCCGACGCCAAACCCTGGTGGATCGACGAACTGAAGAACCTGCGCAAGGACAAGGGATTCCAGAAGGACTATCGCAAGTGCCTCTCGGCCAGCCGACATTGGCAGGCAGTCTGCTGGAAACTCGGCATCGAGGCGGCCCGCCGGAGTCCGATCCTGGCCGGGTTCCATTTCCTCCAGCTTGCCGATACGGAACGCTATGAGAACGCCAACGGCATCCTCGACTGCTTCGACGACCGCAAGGACACGCCGCCCGAGGCGTTCCTGCCGTTCAACGCCGATTCGGTCCTGCTGGCCGACCTGCCGAGACGGACGTACTTCGAGGGCGAGGAGGTCACCGTCCCGGTGCAGATCAGCCATTTCGACCCCGCCATTCGCGGGCAGGCCACGCTGCGGTTCGTACTGCAACGCGCCAGCAGCGGCAAGCCCCTCCTCGAAGGCCAGCTCGAACAGATCGACCTCGACGAACTCGGCCTGCGGGAAATCGCCCGCCTGCACCTCCGGCTGCCGGAGACCCAACGCCACCGGAAACTGAAACTCAAGCTCTCCCTGCTGGACGAGACGGGCGAGGAACGGCTCGGTAACGACTGGCCGATCTGGGTCTTCGCCAACCGCCCGGACGAACTGCCGAAACTCTCCTGCACCGTCGCCCTCGACGAGGTCAACCCGATGGTGCGATACCCCCAGATTTCGCATACCGGCAGCCTGAAAAATCCCAAGAAACTCCTCCTGACCAACCGCTTCACCAAGGAGGTCTTCAAGCACCTCGACAAGGGCGGGGACGTGCTGATGCTCTACCGCGTCCCGGAGACGCGGGATCGGCTGGCCCGCGCGGAGCGCGAAAAATACCGCCTACCGACTTCGTGGGACCGTCTCAAAGGCGTGATCTGGGATCGCGGGACGAACTGCGGGGGGTTCACGCGGAAGCACAAACTCTGGAAGGAATTTCCCCAGGACGGCTTGCTCGACCTGCAGTTCCACGGGCTGGTCGACGACTGCGACAAAATCATCCTGGACGACTTCCCCGCCACGGTCAAGCCGATCCTCCAGGGCGTGGACAAGGCCGTTCGCGACCGCTTCGACGTCTATACCTTCGGGCTTTCGGAACTCCAGCCGGGCTGGACGATGCGGACGTTCGGCTATCTGCTGGAGCTTCGCGTGGGCAAGGGCAGGCTGCTGTTGACGGGGCTGAACTTCACCCGCCTCGGGCAGGACTGCCCGGAGGTCTGCGCGATGTTCGACGCTCTGCTGCGTTACGTCACGGGCAAGGACTTCCTGCCCGAGACGAAGATCGGCGTCGACGAGCTGCGCGACTACCTGAAATCCCGCGGCAAGCAGCCCCTGCCCAAGGAGCGCCGGATGACGCAATACTGGCAGCTCGACAACGAACCCCTCGAATCCGAGCGTTACTGGCAGGAGTCCGAGGCGTACCTCCGCGAGGACATGCCGGAAGAAGAAGCGCCTTCCGACGGATCAGAAACTATCTCAAGGGAGCCTCAGTAAGGGGGTCGCTCAGCCGCCCTCGGCTGAGAACCGCCCTGCCCGCGCGGGACTCAAAGCCGGGGGGACTGTGGTGCAAGTCTACCTTCACCACGGCACCCTTTTGAGACAGTTACCCAATCAACGAAGGACGGCCTTGGCGAGTCAATTTTTCATGGCCGACCGTTCCCGCGCCGCGTATACTGCTGCCCACGACCATCAGCGAATGGACAGGACGCGATGAAGACAACGACGCCTGATTGTCCGATGCACACCGCCAGCATGCCGGACTACCTGCCCGGTCCCCAGCTCCAGGCCCTGCAACTGCGGCGCCTCCAGAACATGGTCCAGCGGGCCTATCACCATGTGGAACTCTTTCGGCTGCGGATGAACGATCGCAATCTCACGCCGGAGAGCCTGAGAAGCCTCGACGACCTCGCCCGCCTGCCCATGACCGTCAAGACCGATCTGCGGGACACCTACCCCTTCGGTCTCTTCGCCAGCGACATGTCCGACGTCGTCCGCCTGCACGCCTCCAGCGGCACGACGGGCAAGCCCATCGTCGTGGCCTATACGCAGGAAGACGTCAATGTCTGGACCAGCGTCATGGTCCGAACCTTCGCTGCCTGCCGGCTGGGCGCCGGCGACATCATCCAGAACAGCTACGGCTACGGGCTGTTCACCGGCGGTCTCGGCGCGCACTACGGGGCCGAGGGCCTCGGCGCGACGGTCATCCCCACCAGCGGAGGCAACACCGAACGTCAGATCATGGTCCTCAAGGACTTCGGCGTCACGGCGATCTGCTGCACGCCGAGCTACCTCGCCCACCTGCTCGAACGCGCCGACGACATGGGCATCGACGTCCGCGACCTGCCCCTGCGCACCGCCATCCTCGGGGCTGAGCCCTGGTCCGACGGCATGGGCCGGCGCCTCGAAAACCTCGGCGGACTCAAGGCCTACGACATCTACGGACTTAGCGAGATCATCGGACCCGGCGTGGGCAGCATGTGCTCCCAGCAGGAAGGGCTGCACCTGTTCGAGGATCATTTTTATCCCGAGATCATCGACCCCGAGACCGGCGAGGTCCTGCCCGAGGGCCAGGAGGGCGAACTGGTCCTGACCACCCTCAGCAAGCAGGCCATGCCCATGATCCGCTACCGCACGCGGGACATCACGGCGATTCTCACCGAGCCGTGCCCCTGCGGGCGAACGATCCGACGCATCCGGCGCATCAGCCGACGCAGCGACGACATGTTCATCATCCGCGGCGTGAACGTCTTCCCCAGCCAGATCGAGTCGGCCCTGATGAGCGTCGAACACACTCTGCCTCACTACCAGATCGTCCTGACCCGTGAGCACGGGCTGGATCAGATGGACGTGCAGGTCGAGGTCACGGCGGAGTTTTTTGGCGACCGCATCCGCGAACTCGAAAGCCTCCAGGCCCGGCTGGGCAAGGCGCTGGAGAACACCCTCGGCATCCGCGTGAAGGTCAGCCTCGTCGAACCGCACACCATCCAGCGCTCCGAAGGCAAGGCCAAACGCGTCCTCGACCAGCGCGAGACCTGACGGACAACCCGCCCCGCCAGCGACGGGGCGGCCAGCAACAAGGACGGCACGATGAAACTCAAACAGTTATCGGTCTTCATGGAGAACAAGCCGGGCCAGCTCAGCCAGACCTGTCGAATTCTGGCCGACGCGGGAATCAATGTCACCACCCTGAATCTTGCGGACACGCAGCAGTTCGGCATCCTTCGGCTGCTGGTCAAAGACCACGAGGCCGCCCGCAAGGTCCTCGCCGAAGCGGGCTGCGTGGTCAAGATCACCGAGGTCGTCGCCATCGACGTGCCCGACCGGCCCGGCGGACTGGCCGAGGTCCTCGAGGCCATCGAACCGGCGGGCATCAACGTCGAGTACATGTACGCCTTCACCTACCGCACGACCGAGCGGGCGCTGATGATCTTTCGCTTCGAAGACCCTGACGCCGCCATCGAACGGCTCCGCAAACAGGGCTTCGACATCCTCAGCGGCGAGGAACTCACCCGCCGCGTGGAACAGGGGTAGCCCCACAGGCCCGAGTGCGTCGTGGACAACCGGCTGCACGACCCCGCCGAGGCCCTCCCGGTCGACGAACTGCGGGCACTGCAACTCGCCCGTCTTCGCCAGACCGTCCGGCGGGTCCAGGACGTCCCGTTTTACGAGGATCGACTCGCATCGACCGGGAGGTCCAGTCCGTCACCGGCGTGCGAATGACCGTCGAACTCGTCAAGCCGGGAACGCTGGAACGCTTCGTCGGAAAAGCAAAACGCGTCGAGGACGAACTCTGACATTCCAGGGAGATTGCCATGCTCGTTGAAATTCTGTTGATCCTGGTCTACCTCTTGGCGCTGGCGTCGCTGGGGCATCTCGTTCCTGCCGGCCTACGTGGGCGGGCTGTTCTTCAAGCGCGTCACCAAGCCCGCCGCCATCGCCTCGATGATCGTCGGGTTCCTGGTCACGGCGTTCTGGCTGCTGCTGGTCAAGGCGAAGGAAGCGGCCGCCCTCGGGGTGGTCCAACTCGTTGCCGACGGCAAGCCGAGCATCCTGGCCGATTCGCCCAACTGGCCCGTTGTGGACCCGATCCTGGTGGCGCTGCCGATCTCGCTGGCGGTGATGACCGTCGTGACGCTGTTGACGCGCAGCAATCCGCCGGCTGAGGTCGTGTAGCTCAGCCGCTCCCGGCTGAGTGTTTCGTCATTCCCGCCGCTACTGCCCGAGGAGATTCATCAGCAGGCTGGTTCGGCCGGTGTCGATGCGGGCCGAGGCCTTCATGCCCGGGTGGAGGCGGTCGTCGTCGGGGTTATCGAGCATGGCTTCGACGTAGATGATGCCATCCCCCGTCGCCTGGGGCGTGACGACGCGGGTGATCCGGCTGACCTTGGCGGTGAGTTCACCGTGCCGCCAGGCAGGATAGGCGGCGAGTTCGACCTCGACGGGCTGGCCCTCCCGTACGAAGGCGATGGCGCGTTCGGGCAGCTTGAGTTTGACGACCCAGGCGGAGCGGTCGAAGACCTGCCCGAGGACGTGGTCGGGTTTGACGACTTCGCCGGGCTCGAAGCTGTTGAACTGCACCACGCCATCGAGCGGGGCGCGGAGTTTTCGCAGTTCGACGTCGACTTCGGCGGCGGCGATACGTTTTTCGACGGCTTCCACTCTCGCCTTCTGCACGCCCAGCCTGGCCTGGTCCAGCTTGTCGCGCGAGGCCCGCATTTCCTTGAGTCGACTCTGGGCGAGGTCGACGTTTCGGCGGGCGTCGCGGATTTCCTGGGGCGAGATCGCGCCTTGGCTGGTCTTTTCCATCAACGCGAGCTGTTCCTGCATGGCTTCGAGCTGGCGTTCAGCCCGGAAGATTTCCTCGCGGTGGACAATTCCGTCGAGTCGCTGCTGCTCGCGGAGATGGAGGAGTTCGGCCTGGGTGACGAGCAGGTCGGCGCGGGCCTGCATGAGGTCGGCCTGGAAGAGGGCGTCTTTGAGCTGAATGAGCACGTCGTCTTTGGCGATCTGCGTGCCGCTGCGGACAAGCCAGTCCTCGATCGCGCCCTCCACGGAGGGACGGATCTCGGCTTCGTCGTCGGTCATGAGATACCCGTCGCCCTCGACCCAGCGGGCGGTGGGAATCAGGGCCGAGGCGACGAGCAGCAGGACGATCAACGCAAGGATGCCCAGCAGGATGTTGCGCGGTCGAAATCGCTTGCGGGGTTTGTTGCGCGGGGGTCGGCTGGCCGGTTGGGATCGTTTGGAATCGGACATGGTGGCGTGCTGGGAGAGGGTATCTTCAGGAGGTCTGGAGTTGCAAGACTTTTGCGCCTTTGTCGATCTGCTCTCGGCAGAGGTCGGCGAAGGGGCCTTCGACGTCCATGAGTTCCTCGGGCGGTCCGCACTGGACGGCCTGGCCGGCGTCGAGCATGAGGACGTAGTCGCATCGTGTGGCGATGGACAGGCGGTGGGAGACGAGGACGACGGTCCGCCCGGCGAGGACGTCGTCGAAGCCCTTGACGAGTTTGGCCTCGGTCTCGGCGTCGAGGGCGCTGGTGCAGTCGTCGAGTACGAGGATTTTCGGGTCGTAGAGCAAAACCCGTGCGAGGTTGACGCGCTGTTTCTGCCCGCCGGAGAGCGTCAGGCCGCGCTCGCGGGTCTGGGTTTCGTACTGCTCGGGGAGGCGTTGGATGAATTCGTGAATTTGCGCGTACTGTGCGGCGAGGACCATGCTCCGCCAGGGCGCCTGTTCCGAGCCGTAGCGGATGTTGTCGCGGATCGTGCCATCGAAGATGATGGGTTCCTGGCTGACGAAACCGGCGACGCGGCGGAGGTGGGCGAGTTTGAACTGTCCGAGGTCGGTCCCGTTGACGAGGACCTGCCCGTCGGTGGGGTCGTAGATTCGGCAGGCGATTTTGGCCAGCGTGCTCTTGCCCGCGCCGCTGGGGCCCATCACGCAGAGGGTCTTGCCGGCCGGCAGGGTGAAGGAGACGTTTTTCAGGGCCGGGTCGCGGTCGTCGCTGTAGCGGAGGGTGACGTTCTGGAACTGCAGTTCTGGCGCGTCGGCGGGGACGGGTGCGGGTTTCTCCGCTTCGGGCAGGGTGGTGGGTTCGTCCATGAGGCGGACGAATTTATCGCACCGGGTCGAGAGGCGGTGGAAGAGGTTGGTCAGTTGGCTGATGCTGGCGATGGGCTCGAACATGAACCCGGCGGAGGAGTAGAACAGCAGGAGGTTGCCGAGGGTCATCTCGCCGTCGCGGACGCGCAGGGCACCGAGCCAGAGGACCCCGGCCATGCACACGCCGGAGAAGACCGTGCAGACGACGGCGAAGAGGTTGGCCAGGACGGCGGCGGTCATGTTATCCCGGATGATCGCGCGGGAGCGACGGAGGAAGTCGATGCCCTCGCGGATTTCCTTGCCGAAGGATTTGACGAGGTAGAAGTTGCGGATGCGGTTGGTGATGTGCCCGTCGAGCCGGCCCTCGCGTTCGCGGAGGTTGGCATTGACGGTTTTCTGCTTGCCGTGGAACCAGGCGTAGGCGAAGCCGTAGGCCGGCAGGGCCAGGCAGACCAGCAGGGCCAGCGACGCGTCGACGCTGAAGAGAATCCACAGTCCCAGGACCATGGTGGTGACGTGGATGGGGACCTGCTGAAGCAATTGCATGGAGGCCATCTGGATGACTCGCACGTCGCTACAGAGATGGGTCATGATCGTGCCGAGGCTGGTCGTGTCGTGGTAGGCCATCGGCAGTTCGTGGAGTTTCTGGTAGGCGCGGTTGCGGAGGGAGAAGAAGGCTTTTTCTCCGACGTCCAGTCGGAGGTGGGCGGCCCGCCAGAGGGCGAGGTGATGGGCCAGCACCACGCCGAGGAGGAGCAGGGCGAGTTGTCCGAGATCGCCGTATTTCTGGCGTAGGGTTTTGCCGGGCACCTCGTCGTGCCGGTGGGTCCAGGCCTGGTGGCTTTTGCCGTCGTCGAGGGCGAAGGTTCGGTTTTCGTCCGGGCGGGAGGGGTCGACCTGCGTGGCGGGGGGGGTGTCCTCGGCGAGGAGGTGGACCTGGACGATGTCGTCGGCGATGACGCGGGTGGTCCAGGCGAGGAAGAATTTGAAGGTCGCGCCCAGCAGGCAGATCAGGAGGATGGCGGTGAGGATTTTCGGCCAGTGCGGTTTCCAGAACGCGCGCATCCAGACGCGACGGACGGCCTGGGTGCTGATGGGTCCGCCTCGGTCGGGGTTGAGGAGTGGCTCGTTGACTTGCCGCCAGAAGCGTTTTACACCGTCCAGCATGGGGCGAATCCTTATGAGCCGACCTTGCGGCGAAGCGGTTCGGTGGCGGTCTGCGTGGTGTAGAGGTGCTTGTAACGCCCTTCGGGGATCCGCATGAGCTGGGCGTGGTTGCCCTTTTCGAGGACCTTTCCGCCGTCGAGAACGACGATCTGGTCGGCGTTGACGATGGTGCTCAGGCGGTGGGCGACGACGAAGCAGGTTCGGTTGGCCATGACGCGTTTCATGGCCAGTTGGATTTTGGCCTCGGCCTGGGTGTCGAGGCTGCTGGTGGCTTCGTCGAGGATGAGGATGGAGGGATCGGCGAGGATGGCGCGTGCGATGCAGAGGCGCTGTTTTTCCCCGACGGAGAGGGTCACGCCCCGGCTGCCGAGCAGGGTGTCCAGCCCGTCGGGCAGGCGGTCGATGACGTCGGACATTTCGGCCAGGCGTGCGGCGTTGGCGATGTCCTCCCGTCCGGCGGTGGGGTTGCCGTAGGCGATGTTCTCGGCAATGGTGGCTTCGAGGATGATCGGTTCCTGGGGAACCATCGCCAGGTGCCTGCGGTACCAGCGGGGGTCGAGTTCGGTGATGTCCTGTCCGTCGATGCGGAGGGTGCCGTCCGTGACGTCGTAGTAGCGGTAGAGCAGATTGATGAGAGTGCTCTTGCCGCAGCCTGTCTGCCCGACGAGGGCGACGATCTGGCCGGGCTTGACGTGGAGGTCGAGGTCCTGCAGGACGGGTTTGTTGGGTTCGTACTGGAAGTGGACGCGGTCGAAGGCGACCTCGCCGTTGAGTTTCTTGAGTTTTTTGCCGCCTTGGTGGATGACGTCCGGCTCGGCGTGCATGAGTTCGAAGATGCGGTCGAGGGCGACGCGCCCCTGCTGGAACTGGTTGGACAGTTCGGCGAGCATGGCTGCGGGGGTCAGCAGCCGCATCGTGAACGCCGTGAAGGCGGTGACCATGCCGAAGGTGACCTCCCCGCGGAGGACCAGCAGGACGCCCAGGAGGATGACCGCGCCGTAGGTGCCCCAGGTGATGGAACTGCTGGCGATGTTGTAGCGAATGCTGGTGGCGACGAAGCGGTGGTGGACGCGTTCAGTCGCGAAGTTGCGCTTGACGAACTCGCGGACCTCGGAGCGTTGCCGGCCGAAGCTCTTGACGACGACCGTCCCGCCGAGGCGTTCCTGAGCGAGTCCGCTGAGGCGGTCGGACTTCCGCCGGAAGCGGCGCTGGAGTCGGCGAATCTGCGGTACCAGCCAGCGGTAGTTCAGGACGTACAGCGTGATGCCCAGCAGGACCAGGAGGGTGAGTTTGACGCTCATCAAGAGCATGACGCCCACAAGGACCAGGCCGGTGAGGGTCTGGACGACGATGCGCAGGCCCTGGTTGGTCATGAGGGTTTGGAGCTGCTGGACATCGCCGCGGAGGCGTTCCATGAGCTTGCCGGTGGTGGTGTGGTGCATGTACCGGCAGTGGAGCTGCTGGACGTGGCGGTAGAGGTCCAGGCGGATGTCGAAGATGACCCGCTGGCCGAGCAGGGTCAGTATGTAGCCGTTGAGGAAGTTGAAGAACGATGCCGCCAGGGGCAGCATGAGGAAGAACAGCATCAGCGGGGCCAGGAGGTGATAGCGGGCCTGGCCGACGACGACGTCGATGAGGATCGCCACGACCAGGGGCGAGCCGAGGTCGACGAGCATGATCCCCAGCATCGCCACCAGGGCCACGCCCAGTCGCTTGCGGTGGGGTCGGAGGGTCTTGAGGATGTATGGAATGTATGACATGGCAATACGCTGAGCCCGACTGGCTTGGTGTGGTGGAGTAAGGGGGAGAGCGGGTCTGCTACCGGGTCACTGTACAGCGCACAGCGTGCTGTGTTGTCCCATCAGTCCCAAACGAGTCGTGCCTTATGCAAGGCTCCTTGACTCGAGGCATCGGCCGGCCCCTTGCCGAACCATCGTTGACCGGTAAGGTGTACTGCCCTACCCGTCGCGACCGGAGCTGACGCTGCCTCGTACGTCAGCCGGCCGCGGGATGCACATCCACAAGGAAACGCTTCGCATCGGCGAATCGGATATACGTCTTATCTAACTATATGCACAAAACGTTATTTGTCAACTGTTCAATCGGCATAAACCAAAGATTTCATCAATGTTCCAGGCGGAACAGCGTATTTTTATCGGTCTCTGACGGAAGTTTCACGCGGTCTTGACAGAAGAAGGGCGATTCGTCGTGTGTTGGGTGTAGGAGTGGACACCTGGGTACGATCAGAGCGTTGCGGCGGATGCATCCCCGACGCGGACGAGTTCATCGTCACCGTCGAGTCGGTAGAGGCCCGGCACGCCGCCGCAGCTTTCGCGAACGGTCAGTACCGGCTGGATGCAGTGGACCTTGCCCTGCCGGGCCGACTGCCGGTCCTCGGAGCATCTCAGGCGGTCGAGGAGGAAGTCGGTGGCAGCGGCCGCTGTTTCCGTCGCACACCGCCGGACGACGCTCAGCCGGGGCAGCATCAGGTCCCCGGGGCCGGGCTCCTCGCCGGTTCCCTGTCGGCCGGCCAGCAGGGCGAGATCGTCCGGGAGGTTTTTTTCGGCCTGGCGTGCGGCGCGGAGGACATCGGCGGCAAGGGTTTCGTCGACGGCGAAGACGGCTCCGCCCCGGCCGGCGCGGCGAAGCGCGTTCGCGGCGGCTTCGGTTCGCGCGGCGGGGGCCGGACCGGCGGAGACGATCTGAAGCTTCTGGCGACAGCCCCCCGCCCGCAGGCCCTCTTCCAGCCCGGCCAGCAGGTCGGTCTGGCGGCCGTTGGGCGGTTCGCAGACCAGGGCGAGGCAACAGCGTGGTTTCAAACGCCCCAGGTGCAACCCCGCGAGCCGACCGGCGCGATGGCATTCACAGCGGAAGCAGGGCAGGGCGGGGCCCGGCAGGGGCTGGTCGAGGCAGACGACGGCGACCCCGTGGTCCCGCAGCGTCCGCGCCAGGCGGGGCCGGCTGACTTGGCAGGGGCCGATCACCAGCCCCGCGACGCGGTACCCCAGCAGGGCGTCGCAGGCGTGTTCCTGGGTCTCGGGATCGTCGGGGTCAAAGAACTCCACGAGCACCTGGTAGCCGACCCGTTGGGCGCGAGGGATGACGGCTTCGAGAATTCCCGCCGATCCGGTCGGCAGCGCAAGCCCGATCGCGCGGGCGTGTTTGCCCTGGAGGCTCCGCCCGAGGGCGTTGGGTCGATAGCCCAACGTGCGGGCAACCTCGACGACCTTCCGGCGGGTCTGTTCGTTGACCGGCCCGTTGTTCAGTGCCTGGCTGGCGGTGGCGATGGACACGCCGCCGAGCCGAGCGACGTCTTTGAGCGTGGCGGGCATGGGCGACTCCGGCGGGGCAGGCCGGGCTGGACGGTCAGCGTCGGCCGAAACGTTTCAGGCTCCTTTCATTATAGGTGCCTCCCTCAGAACTGCCAAGAACACGCTGGGAGGACCATTTTGGGGATGTAAGTCTATATCTTTGCGTTGACGAATCGCCCTGCTTTTCGTTCCGTCGACTTTTGAGGGGCGCATCATTATACCATCGTTTCGGGCGGGGAGAAGGCAGAGGGCTACAGCCTGGGGTTGGCGGTCGAATTGCCGTTCGACGAGAGTCCCAGCCCCTCGGCGATTCGGCCGAAGTAGTCCGTCAGGGCGAGCACATCCGCGCCGAGGGCGACGAACTGATAGCCGATCTCCCGGAGGTGGTCCAGGCCTTTGAGCCGGCCGGTGGTTCCGGCGTATTTGCCGTGTCGTCGGGCGGCGTCGGCGACGGCACGGCGGGCCTGGTCGATCCTCGGGTCGTCCATCTGCCCCGGGATCCCCAGGCCGTGACTGTAGTCGCCTGGTCCGAAGAACAGCATGTCCACGCCTTCGAGTCCGGCGATCTCGTCGAGTTCGTCCATCGTCTCGGGGTCTTCGATCTGGAGGACGAGGAACCGTTGCTCGTTGGCCTGGCGCAGGTAGTCGGCCACGGGGATCATGCAGTAGGCTCCGTCGGAATTTCCTCCGTCGATGGGGCGTCGCCCGATCGGGTGGAACCGCGTCTGCCGAACGATCGCCCGGGCGTCGGCTGCGCTCATGACGTGGGGGACCATGATGCCGGTGGCGTCCATCTCCAGCGGGCGGACGAGGTCGCTGTAGCTGCCGCGTTCGACGCGGACGAGCGTGTCCATGTCGTGCATCTTGGCCGCCCGGATGCAGTGTTCGATCTGTTCGAGCGTGTTGGGCGTGTGCTCCATGCCCAGCCAGAGGCATTCCAGCCCGACCAGTCCGGCGATGTCGGCCACGCGGGGGTCGGCGAGGTTCATTTTCACGCAGCCGACGAATTCGCCGGCCCGCAGTTTTTCCAGCACTTTGCTGCGTTGCATTTGCATGGGGCTTCCTCGTTCATTCCCCGAAGGTCACTTTCACGCCGGTGACGCCTCGGGGCTGGAGCGTCACGGCGAAACCGTCCGGTGTGGGTTTGGCGGTGGAGTCGGGCAGGTCGCGTTCGATCAGGTCGACTTCGACGGCCGCGTCGACCTTGCCCAGCAGGGCAGGGCTGAGCTGGATGTTCGCCTGGGCGGTTTTGCCGGCCGTCTCGAAGAGCCGGACGATCAGGGCGTCGGAGTCTTCGGCCTTTTTGATCCCTTCCAGAACGACGGAGGCGGGCTGGACGCAAGCCCCCGGGAGGGCTTCGGCGGGCAGATGGCCCTCGTGCGCTCCGGTGGTGACGATCTGGAGGGGCTGGTTCATGTCGCGCCCCCAGCGGTGGAGGGATGCTTCCTCGGGCGTCTTGCCGTGCGGGATCAGACGGAAGTTCATCTCCTGCTTTCCCATTTCCGGCAGGGGGTCGGGCTGGTAACTCGAGCGAATCAGCGAGGCCCGCAGCGTGCTGCCGGTCAGGCTGTAGCCGTACTTGCAGTCGTTGGTCACGGTCAGGCCGGCCTGGGCCTTGCCGTCCTTGCCCGTCACGTCGACCCAGCGGAGGGCGGGAACTTCCTGCCCGTCGGTCAGGTCCCGCCGGATCGAGCCGAAGGGGATGTCGTATCGGCCGGCGCAGTCGGTCAGGGCCAGGGGCAGGGTCATTCGCAGCGCGGGCGTTCCGATGCTTTCTCCGCCGATCTCGCGCCAGTCGGCTTCGATGCGCACGTCGAGTCCGGGGGCGTCGGCCTTGACGGAGTAGGTGACCGTCGCGGTGGACTGGCCCATGCGGTAGTCGGCGGCGAGGGCCGCTTCATACGGCCCGGGAGCGACTTCGCGAAGGTTCACCGGTGAGGGCCTCGAGACGGAGATCGGCGGGTGAATGACCCAGGAACTCATCCGCCCGGGACGTTCGACGATAAATTCGAGTAATCCCCGGCCGGCGTCGGGGGCCAGCAGGTTCCGTCCGGAGGTCTTGTCGATGAGTTTTGCTATCCCGCCGGTGGCCGGGTCCAGCTCGGCCAGGACGTGCTGGTTTTCCAGGCTCCACGAGCCGACCAGCACGCCCCCGCGCCCGTATCGCATGTCGGCATGGCTGAGGGCCTGACCGGCCGGTCGGTTGCGGACGTCCCATTCCTTGTAGGGCGATCGCCATCGGTGCGGGCCGGCCTCCTCGATGGACAGGACCGCGTAGCCCAGGGCGGGAACCTGGACGGGGACGGCCAGGTCCAGGTAGCCGTGCCCCCAGTACATGCCCGTGCCCAGACGCTGTGCGGGTCGGGTCACGCCGTCAGGCGTGCGGGCGAGGTAGTCGCGGGCGGCGACGTGTTCATCCTCGGCGTCCCAGAGGGCGACCGTGACGACGTCGTTGCGTTCGTGGTCGGTGGGGTTGAAGACGACGACGGCCCGGCCGGTGTGGTCGACGTGCCCGGCCGAGGACACCGTGGCGGTCTCCGAGCCGCGGCCCACGCCCCCGCCGAAACCGACCGGCTCCATGTGGGCCAGCAGCTTCCCCGGGGACTGGGCGGCGAAGCTCGTGTCGATCTGCCCGGCCAGGGAACGGAGCGTCTGGGTCTTGATCTGGCCCGTGGCGGCGGCGGTTTTCTGGAACATCGCCGACTGGAAGTGGCGCGTCGCAGCCACGCCCGATCCGGGCAGGATGTCGTGGAAGTGCCCGAACAGGACCTCGATCCAGGCGTCGCGCAACGGCCGGGCCGGGTACTCCCGCCCCAGCGCCCGCCAACCCATCGCTGCGACGGTCTCGGCCCGCTGGCAGGCCATCTCGCCGAGGCGGTTGGTCTTCTTGACGAGGCTCTGGGAGGTGTAGCACCCGGTGAACTCGAAGTTGAGTTCACGGTCGATGGTCTGGAGTGTGTCCGCCTGGGGTTCGATGAGGGAGAAATACGCCTTCGTCGTGGCGAAGCGGAGGGTCGGAAAGACGGGCCAGCGGTTCATCTCCTCGAACATCCGCAGGTCCCGACGGGTCGGCCCGCCGCCGTGGTCCCCGATGCCGTAGACGTGCATGAAGTCCTTCAGGCCGGTCTGACCGGCGAACCACAGCAACGCCGGGACGATGCCCGGGTTGATGACGTCGTTGTACCAACTGGCGTCGAGGTAGACCAGCACGCGGTGTCCGTCCGGTCCTTGCCACCAGAACACCGGGGGTTTGTCCCACTGCCCGCCGCGACACATGTAGTACCACCGTACCCCGCCGCGGGCGACGATGCCGGGCACCGTCGCGGCGTGTCCGAAGGTGTCCGGTTCCCAGTCGGTGGCGACGTCGTCGGGGCTAAGCCCGAAGTGCTCCTGCATGTACTGCCTCGTGTACAGCATGTGCCTGGCGAGGCTCTCGCCGCTGGCGAGGTTCTTCTCGCCCTCGACCCAGTGGGCGGCGGTGACTTCCCACCGGCCTTCGGCGATGCGCCGGCGGATCTGATCGAAGAGCTCGGGGTTGTGCTCGCGGATGATCTCGTAGACGGAGGCCTGGCTCTGGGAAAAGCGGAAGTCCGGGAATTCCTCCATCAGCGCCAGAACGGTCGTGAACGTGTCGTTGGTCGTCGCGACGGTCTCGGGCCAGCTCCACTGCCAGTTCATGTCGATGTGGGCGTGCCCGACGCAATGGACGGTGTATTGTTTGCCCGCCTTGCCGATCGGCGCGAGGATGTCCTCCGCCTCCTTGACGGCCTTGTTGAGCTTCGAAGGACTGTCGGACTCCGCCGATTCCGCGACGACCTGCTCGGCCCGGGCGGCGAGCTTCTTCCAGCTCGCCCTGTCCTCCAGTTCCGCCAGGCCGGCAGCGAACTCCAACTCCGCAGCGATCCGCTGGGCAAGCCCCTGCTGGCGGTGGGAGAACTGTTCCAGCGCACTGTGTGCGTCCGGATGTCGATCGGAAGAAGGCATGAAGGTCTCCTGGTGTCGGTCGTGAGACAAGCGAATCCGGCGACGGAGCCAAGCCGGCACCGACGGTGAAGGCAACAGACTACTACAGTCCGCACGCAGGCTGCAATGTCAAAAAGGCCCTGCTCCCAGCTTGATCTTGCATTTTGGGTTTTTGCCCGTCACGATGGTCCGGGCGCAACGCTTCCCTACGAACACCTCAGAACGCAGAGTACCGGAGTTTCCATGAAATCCCACTGGATGGACACCTTCCAATCCCCCTCGAGCGCGTATCGCGGCAAACCGTTCTGGGCCTGGAACGGCACCCTGGATCCCCACGAACTCCGCCGGCAGGTCCGCGTCATGCACCGCATGGGCCTGGGCGGGTTCTTCATGCACTCCCGCGTGGGCCTGAACACGCCGTACCTCTCCGAGGACTGGTTCCGCTGCGTCGACGCCTGCATCGACGAGGCGAAGCAACTCGACATGGAGGCCTGGCTGTACGACGAGGACCGCTGGCCCAGCGGAGCGGCCGGGGGGCTGGTAACGCGCGACGAACGTTACCGCATGCGAAGCCTTGCCTGCTCGATCACCACCCGGCCTGCCGACCTGAAATGGACAAAAGACGTCCTGGCGGCGTTCACCGCCCGGATTGACGGGGCGGAAGCAACCGACGTGAAACGCCTCGCCCGCGGCAAACGCCCCCGGCTGGCGCGGGGGCAGTCCCTGCTGATCTTCCGCGTCGTGCTCGCGCCGCTCAGCGATTGGTACAACGGCTATACCTACCTCGACGTCCTCAACCCCCAGGCTGTCGCAGAGTTCATCGAGGTCACCCACGAGGCCTACCGCAAGCACTGCGGGAAGCACTTCGGCGGGACCGTTCCGGGCATCTTCACCGACGAACCCAACCACGGCGGGAAGTTCCTCGCCATGCAGGACAGCAACATCGACGGGACGGTCCCCTGGACCGGCGACCTGCCGAAAGTCTTTCGCAAACGCTACGGGTACGATCTGATCGCACGCCTGCCGGAAGTATTCTTCGACGTCGAAGGACGATCGGTAACCCCGGCAAGGCATGACTATCACGATTGCCTCACCCACCTGTTCGTCGAGTCCTTCGCGAAGCAAATCGGCGACTGGTGCGACCGCAACCACCTCCTCCACACCGGCCATGTTCTCTGCGAGCAGCCCATGACCGGCCAGGCGATGGTCGTCGGCAGTGCGATGCGGTTTTACGAGTACATGCAGGCACCGGGCATGGATCTCCTCACGGAGGTCCGGCGGGAATTCGAGACCGCCAAGATGGTCTCCTCGGCGGCGAGGCAGTTCGGGCGGACCTGGCGACTGACGGAGACCTACGGCTGTACGGGCTGGGACTTCCCCTTCGCCAGCCACAAGGCCCTGGGCGACTGGCAAGCGGCGATGGGCATCAACCTCCGCTGCCAGCACCTCTCCTGGTACACCATGGCGGGGCAGGCCAAACGCGACTACCCCGCAAGCATTTTCTTCCAGTCGCCCTGGTGGGAGCATTACCGCAAGGTCGAGGACTACTTCGCCCGGCTGCACGTCGCGCTGACGCGGGGTGCGGAGGTCCGCGATCTGCTCGTCCTCCTGCCGATCGAGAGCGTCTGGATGACCTGCAATATCGGCTGGCAGCCCGGAAGCACCCAGCGAGGGAGCCTGGACGACCGCCTGGTCGAACTGCGGGACACGCTGCTTCGGCAGAACATCGACTTCGACTACGGCGACGAGGACATCCTGGCCCGACACGGGAAAGTCAGCCGAGGCAAGGCCCCCCGCCTCCGCGTCGGACGGGCTGACTACCGCGCCGTCATCGTCCCGCCGAGCGTGACGATACGCCGCAGCACGCTGAAGCTGCTCAGGCGTTTCGCCGACGCCGGCGGGCGTGTCGTCTTCGCCGGGCAAATTGCCGAATACGTCGACGCCGAACCGGGGTCCGATGCGATTGGCCTCGCCCGCGCGACCCGCAAAGCCCCTCACAAGGGCATCGGCCTGATCGACGCCGTCGACGACGTCGCACGCCGGCTGTCCATCAGCGACGCCGACGGGGAGGAACTCCCCTCCACGTTGTACCAGCTTCGTGAGGACCGCGAGGCGATGATCCTCTTCGTCTGCAATCTCGGCCAGACGGTCGGCCCAAAGCAGGGCGATCCGCACTGCGACCTGCCCGTCCGCAAACGGACCCTCGACTGTCCCGTCGTGAACATCCGCGGGTTCGCCGGCTGCGAAGGCCAGCCGATCGAACTCGACCCGGAAACCGGCGAGGAATTCGACGTCGATGCCGGCAAGACCCGCGAAGGCTGGGTCATCCGCACGAACCTGCCCCCCCTGGGTAGTCGGCTGTTCGTGATCCCCAAAAAGCCCGACCGCAAAAAACGCTCTGCCCATCCGGTGCGCAAAACGATCAGCACGCGTACCGTCACCCCCAAACGATGGGATGTCTCGCTCAGCGAGAGTAACTGCCTGGTCCTCGATCGGCCCGCCGCGAAGATCGGCTCGGGACGATTCGGCAAGCCTGAGGAAGTCCTCCGCGTCGACGACGCCGTCCGCGATGCCCTCGGGGTCAAACGTCGCGGTGGACAGATGAAGCAGCCCTGGACCCGCGAGCCTGGCCCCCACCACTCCTCGACCCCTCTGGCACTGCGATACACCTTTGAGGTCCAGGACCTGCCCAGCGGGGATCTGTCCCTGGGACTGGAAGAACCCCGTCGCTACCGCGTCACCCTCAATGGCCGGACGATCAGCACCGACGCCGAGTGCGGCTGGTGGGTTGACCCCTCCCTGCGACGCCTGCCCCTGGACCCCGGCATGCTGCGGGAAGGTACGAACGAACTCCACCTCGCCTGCGACTACGACGAAGAACACCCCGGCCTGGAAATCGTCTACCTGCTGGGGCATTTCGGCGTGAAGGTCAGCGACTGCGAGGCGAGCCTCACCGCTCCACCGACTTCCCTGCCGATCGGCGACTGGACGAAGCAGGGGTTGGCGTTCTACGGCGGGTCGGTCACCTACCGCACCACCCTCAGCCCAAAGCTCACAAAGAAACAGCGGGCTGTGCTGCAGATCCCTGACTTTGGCGGTGCCGCCCTCGCCGTCCGCGTCAACGGCGCTGACGCGGGCGTCGTGGCCTGGCCCCCCTGGGAACTGGACATCACCGACCTGCTGAGCGGCCGGCGCGACCACATCGAAATCGAGGTCCTCGGCACGCGGCGGAACTCCCACGGGCCCCTGCACCTGAAAGCCAACCACCCCGCAGTCGTCGGCCCCGGCACGTTCCGGACGACGGGTGAGGAGTGGCAGGACGAGTACAATCTCGCCCCAGCCGGGCTGCTCAAACCGCCCCGGCTGATCGTGCGACAATAGCTCAGAGCCTGCATAAAAACGTAGCACGGGCGTCTCCGAGTTGCCCGAAGTCCGCTCGGATG